>JAKOVF010000189.1 GCA_029782225.1 Chloroflexota bacterium
TGGAGAAGCATCTGGATTTGCGAGCGAGACGCTTCAGGTAGTGGCGCAAATCTGCATTGACCGCCTCCACCGAGTAGGTTTCCTGTTTATCAGTTCGCATTTCATAAGGAGCCCCGTAGTACAAAGTGTCGTAGACGGGAAAGGCATCGCTGTAGTACTGCCTGGCTTGCGGAGCCCGTTCCAGACAAGCTTGGAGTGCTGCCGAGCTTCTTTCGGCCACCACATCCCAGCTCAGGACACAGCGAGTGTCTCGATCCACCATCGTCAGGATGTAGATTTCGTTTTTTTCTTGCCAAGGAAGGTGTACAGCTCATCCAATTCTGCCTTCTTGACCCTCTCAGGCAACGGTGGCTCGGGTAGTTTGGCAGTATAGGCGCTGATCCAATTGGCAACACTTTGTGGATTGACCTTCAGCACCCTGCCAATTGAACCGTAACTACTACCTTCCACATACATGCGGATGGCCAGCAGACGAATTGCCTCCGAGTAGCCGTGCTGCTTTGGCTCAGGCGTATAGACCCGATGACATTCACCACACCGATAGCGTTGACTTCCGCTTGGATTGAAGCCCGCTTTGTATTGTTTCCAATTCGATTGGCACGTTGGACAGTTCATGCCTCTCATTTTATTCTGTTTTCGATCTTAGGTACTCCCTAACATTTGTCGTGCCTGTAAACATCTAAATAAATCATCAATAGCCAAAACAAGACTTGTCAGGTGCTCGCCTACTCCTGAAACCCCGTCTTATACAACTCGTAATACATTCCCCTCTTCTCCAGCAATTCCGCGTGCGTCCCTTGCTCGACAATCTTCCCACCATCCACAACTACAATTCGATCCGAGTTCGTAATCGTGGATAAGCGATGCGCGATCACAAAGGATGTGCGTCCTTTTAGCAAAGTTGCCAGCGCGCGTTGAATCACCTGCTCGGTCTGCGTATCAACCGATGAAGTGGCCTCATCCAAAATCAGAATGCGCGGGTCGGCCAGCAGGGCACGAGCAAATGAGATCAACTGACGCTGCCCCACGCTCAACAGCACCCCGCCCTCCTCCACCGTTGAGTCATATCCATTTTTCAAGTGGACAATAAAATCGTGTGCGCCTACCGCCGTCGCCGCGGCGATCACTTGATCATCCGTCGCATCCAGCCGCCCGAACAGGATATTTTCTTTCACGGTCCCATTGAACAGGAACGGGTCCTGCAGCACCATGCCCATCTGCCGGCGCAGGGATTGCTGAGTCACCGTTCGCAGATCAACTCCGTCCACGCTCAGGCAGCCCGAGGTCGGGTCATGGAAGCGGGCCAGCAGCTTGACAATGGTCGTCTTCCCGGCACCGGTCTCGCCCACAAGTGCGACCGTCTCGCCCGCCCTGACATCCAGATCAATCTGATCAAGGACGAGCGTCGGGTCATCCGAATAGTGGAAGGAGACGTTCTCGAATCGGACCGCTCCGCGAATGGGTCCCATTTCTATGGCATTGACCTCGTCCCGGACTTCCACCTCTTTATCTAGCAACTCGAGGATCCTCTCCCCTCCGGCCATCGTGGATTGCAGCGTGTCAAAACGACGACTCAGGTCGCGAATGGGATCGAAGAAACGCTCGATATACAGCACAAAAGCGACCAGCACACCGGCGGTGATCTGTTCGCCGAGGACAGCCGTCCCGCCGACCCAGATCACCGCAGCCGTTGCCAGCGCGCCGAGGATGTCCACTACCGGCAAAAAGGAGGCCGCCACCTTCGCCGCATTGATTAATGTTTGCAGATGATAGCGGTTGGTGTAATCGCGGAAGCTCGCGTAATTGTGAGCCTGTCTGCTGAATGCCTGCACGACGCGAATGCCATTGATATTCTCCGCCAGAACGGAATTCACCCATGAGATCGCCGAGCGGACCTTTCGATACGCAAAGCGTGCCCTGCGGCGGTAAAGAGTTGTTGCGAAAATCATGATCGGAATGGTGACAAATGTGATGAGAGACAACTTCACATTCAGCGCCAGCATGGCGATGACAATCCCAACGATAGCAAACAGGTCGCGTGCGATCGCCAGCACCGCCCAGATGATGAACTCACGAATGGTCTCGACGTCATTGATGACACGCGTGATCACACGGCCCACGGAGTAACGAGAGTAGAAGCCAAGGGAGAGCTTTTGCAGATGCTCAAAAAGCAATTTGCGCAAGTCGTAAATCACAGATTGACCAACATAGGCCATAATATTCACACGGTAGTAAATAAAAGCCCAGCGGATGATCGCAGCAGCCAGATAAAGCAGAACTGCATTTCGTAAAGCTACAACATTCCCTGCAGCCAATCCTGAGTCAATGGCGACTTTTACCAAATAGGGACCGATCACAGAGGAGACTGTCGAGCCCAACATCAGCAGCGCCGAGACGAGCATTTGCCATTTATATGGAGCAAGGAATCCAACCAATCGCCGCGCGACGTTGGGATCGAGAGGCTTGTCATAAAGCTCTTCGGCCTGGGTAACATAGGTGGGTGGGGTGATGGTTTGTGTCAAGTGTCAGGTTCCAGGTGTCAGCCGTCGAAAGCATCAGCGCGAGGATTCCTCGAGATCAGTCGCGTGATCACTCGGGTTTTCGTTAATTTCCAGCTCGGCTTCCTCTTCAAGAAACACAGAATGTTCAGTAAGCTGTAAATCGTGGATTTCACGGTAAAGGCCGCCTTCGCGGAGCAGCTCTTCATGTGTGCCCTGCTGGACAATGCGGCCTTTGTCCATGACAAGGATCACATCCGCGCGGCGGACCGTAGCAAGACGATGAGCAATGACGAAGGTGGTGCGCCCTTCCATCAGGCGATCCAGCGCCTCCTGAATGAGCTTCTCGGTCTGTGTGTCCACGCTGGAAGTGGAGTCATCGAGGATGAGGATGCGCGGGTTCATTAGGAGTGCCCGCGCAATCGCAATGCGTTGGCGCTGTCCGCCGCTCAGCGTCACGCCGCGCTCACCGACCATGGTCTCGTATCCATCGGGGAAGCCGGTGATGAACTCATGAGCCTGGGCGGCTTTGGCAGCCGCGATGATCTCGTTATCGCTGGCATCCGGGCGGCCATAAGCAATGTTGGCTTTGATGCTGTCTGAGAAAAGCAGTGAAGTTTGTAGTACGATACCGATCTGTTTTCGCAGGCTCAGCAAATCCAGTTGGCGGACATCATATCCATCCACAAGGACGGAGCCTGAGTTTACATCGTAAAAACGGGGAATCAAATTGACGAGGCTGGTCTTTCCGGAGCCGGTTTGACCTATCAGCGCGACGATCTGATTGGGTTGTACGCGCAGGTTCAAGTCGGAGAGGGAAGCGTGCTTCTCGTCGTGATAGATCAGATTGACATCGCGAAATTCCACTTCGCCGCGCATTTCTTTCAGGAGAATTGCATCGGCAGGAGAAGTGATGGCAGGCTTAGTATCCAGGACTTCCAGCGCTCGACGCGCGCCGGCATCCGCCTCCCCTGCACCATTCACAAGCCAGGTCAGTTGCTGCGCCGGCGCGGCCAGCATCAGCACATACGCGTTGAAAGCGACGATCTCGCCAATCGTCATTGTGCCTTTGAGAACCATCAGGCCGCCAAACCACAAAATGAGGATGGTGCAAAGCGTGACCAGAAAATCGGTGGACGGCATCACCTGCGCCCAGGCGCTGATCACCGTCACGCGGGCCTTGAAATACTCACGATTGGATTCGTCGAAGCGCCTCATTTCATGCGGCTCACGGGCAAAGGCACGCACAACTTGAACACCCGTGATATTTTCCTGCAAACGCGCAGAGAGATCGCCGAGGGCGTTATCCACTTTGAAGAAAAGACCCGTAACACGGTCACCGAATTTGAACGTGAGCCACACGAGCGGGAAGATCGGAAGAACAGCAATCAAGGTCAATTGCCAGTTTGCGAGAAGCATGATCGTCAGCGAGCCGAAGAGCAGGAAGATCAATTGGACAAGTTCAACGATGGAGCTGCCCACAAAGTTTTGAACCGAGCGGACATCTTCGATGCAGCGCGAGATCAACTGCCCTGTCTGCGAATGGTCATGATATGTAAACGAAAGATTCTGGAGGTGGTCATAGAGTCGGTTGCGCATGTCGTAACCGATGTGGCCGCTGATCCACTCCGCCAGGTAGCGCTGCGCACCCGAAAGGAACGCCGTGAACAGTCCAAGACCGAGCAGGAGCAGCGCCGAGCGTACAAGAAAACTCGAATCGCGATGTGCAATTCCATCGTCAATCACCTGCTGAATGATGCGCGGGACCACCAGGCTGAGCCCGGTCAGCGTGAGGAGCACAAGCAAACTGGCTGAAATCTGCAAAAGATAAGGTTTCAGGAAAGTACGAATTCGGAGTAGATTTTTCATGGCGGGGCTATTAGCATACCATAACTGCCAGTGACCATTACGTGATATTCGTCAATTGTTTTCAATCAGAAATACATCTATACTGACGGTGGTTCAACAAAAATCCTGGAGGAACAAATGGCTGAAGCAAGAAAAAAGATTACTTTGCCCTACCTCTTCAAGAAAGTTGCTGATTGCGAGCCGATCACCTGGCTCACCTGCTACGATTATCCCACCGCTTACTTACAGGAGCAGGCGGGTATTGAGATGATCCTCGTCGGCGACAGCCTGGGTATGACCATGCTCGGCTACGAATCCACGCTGCCCGTAACGATGGAGGATATGATCCGTCACGCGCAGGCAGTAAGACGCGGCGCGCCGACTGCATTCGTCATCGGCGACATGCCGTATATGACCTACCAGCCTTCGGTCGAGACTGCCATCCGCAACGCGGGACGCTTCATGGCAGAGGCGGGATGCGACGCGATCAAACTGGAAGGCGGCGCAGCAATGGCGGATCGCATCAAAGGGATAGTGGATTCGGGTATCCCGGCCATTGGCCACCTCGGGCTGACTCCGCAGTCCGTTTCCGCTTTAGGCGGCTTCCGCGTCCAGGGGAAGAATGCGGCGCTGGCAAAGAAAATCGTAGACGACGCCAAGGCGCTCGAACAGGCCGGCGCTTTCATGATCCTGCTCGAGATGGTTCCGGACCGGTTATGCGAGGTGATCACCAACCGGGCTGAGAACTGCATCATTATGAGCCTTGGCTCCGGCCCACATGCGCACGGACAACTGCTCATTTATCACGACATGTTTGGCCTGTATCCAAGGTTCAAGCCGAAAATGGCAAAGGTCTTTGGCAATGCGGGCGAAGTGATTCTGAATGGTCTTACAGCGTATCACGATGAAGTCATCAACAAGAAATTCCCCCAGCAGGAAAACTGGTTCGGGATGCCGGATGAAGAGTTCGACGACCTGCTGAAAATGCTGAAATAAACAAGGAAACAGGTACACAAGGCAACACAGCTTGTGTACCTGTTTTGTAAATTTCGATGGAGCCCAAGGAGACAACCATGAGCGACGACCTGCGCAAACTGCTAAAGATTTCCCCCGATAAACTCAAAGCCTTCAACTCAGTCCTGCTCGACCCTGATTCACAAGTCATGAAGGATTTCCTTGCGGTCATGGCGAAATACGGCACGCCCGAGGAAATTAACCGGAAGCACCGCGCCTCGCGCAAGCTGGGAAATCTGTTCAAAAAGGTCCAGGAACGCAACCCCGACGCCGTCGAAGATCTGAAATGGCTGATCGAGCAGCGCGACCGCGGTGCGTTCATTCCTGTAGCTGACTACAGAAGGCATGTCCTGGGCGAGGCCGCGAACAAAATGAAGTTCAAGGACAAGTACGCAGTGACGCTTGAAGTCTCTGCGCTCCAGTATTTCCCATGGATCCGTGAAATGGCGGAGTGCGCCATCGAGCAGAGGACGCTTGTCCCGGGCCGCTTCATCGCCGTGCGCAGGATGAAGGAGTCGGAAAACGATGGCGATTTGCCCGCGATCGTCGCCGCGCTGGATATCATCGGGGCATCCTTCGTGGAAACGCTCGATACCAAAGGCACAGATGGGTCCAATCCGCACCTTGGCGGGCCCGCGACCATTACCGGGTACTTCGGCGGCATTGGTCAACCAAACGATCATGCACTCATGTGGCTCGACGAATTCCTGTATTACTATACCAATTACGGCGTGCAGCATGTGCTGAATTTCAACGCCGGCACCATCCTGCTGGGCTTCCTGCTCTATCGCCTTGGCGTGAATATCCAGTTCAAGATTTCCGTCTTTTTCGGCAGCGATAATCCCTATCACGCGCTGTGGATCATGATGGCTGCCAAGCTGTTCAGCCGCGAGGATGGAACATCACCGCTGATCGGCTTCAACTGGTCGAACTCGGTCAACAATGAAACGATGGAATTGACTGCACAGTTCAGAAAAGAATTGGGCTTCGAGAAGGTGATTCGCTTCGAGCATCACATCACCGAGCCGTGGAAGTCCATTGTGATCCAACCGTATGACCGCCGCGCGGAATTGGTCGAGATTGCCGACCATGTGGCAAACATCTCCGCCAAGCACGAAGGTGGTGACCCAGAAATCGAAGCCAGGCTGCCCCGCCCCTCTGACCTTCTGGATTACTTCCGTGAGAAAAAGGAAGTGATCGAGAGCGGTGAGTGGGACGCGCTCAAACAGCATTTCATGAATAAGGTGGACGCAGCAAATCATACCGCACATGATCTGACCAAAGCAGGACTTAGTTTCGTCGCGGCGAGGAATTTGCATAAGTAAAATAGTTTAGAGATACAAGTGACAGTCACTTCTGCCCTCCTCCGTTGCACTGCAGGGGTGCTCCGCAAAAGTGACTGTCACCCTATTTACAATAAAAATTGATCCATGCCTGACTTTAATTTCCTCACAACCCATGTTGGCTCTGTCCCTCATACAACCGCCTCCGGCTTGACCGAAAAACTGGCCGCTGCGTTGGACGTCCCCGCCTGGACGCAGCTTCCGCGTCGCAGCTTTCGCGAGAGTATGTATGTTCAGTATTCGCCCACGTTGCCATCTGTAGAAGTGGACGAAGAGAAAGAAAAGATCATCCTCTCCACACGCGAAGATTTATCTTCCGCGCTCGAAGCTTTTTATGCCCCCTATCTTGCCGATGACGTAGATGCTTTCGCATTGAAAGCCGACTATTCTGAGGGTTTCTTCGCGATGCTGGAAACCTTGCGTAAAACACCGCGCGAATGGGCAAAGGGACAGGTCACCGGGCCAATCTCATTCGGTCTGACAGTCACAGATCAGGATTTGCGATCGGTGCTTTACAATGAGATGCTGGCCGACACCATCGTCAAGAACATGGCGATGAATGCACGCTGGCAGGTTCGGCAACTGAAAAAGGTCCGTCCTAACATCATCATCTTTGCAGATGAGCCATACATGGCATCATTCGGGTCTGCCTTTATCAGCCTGAGCCGCGAGCAGGCAGTGACATATCTCGAAGAAGTCTTCGATGCCATCCATTCTGAGGGCGCGCTGGCCGGTGTCCACTGCTGCGCGAACACAGACTGGGGTGTGCTGCTTTCCACCAAAGTGGATATCTTGAATTTGGACGCTTATGGATTTATCGAAAACCTGGCACTTTACCCGATCGAACTGCGCCAATTTCTTGATCGCGGGGGCGCGGTCTGCTGGGGCATAATCCCAAACAACGAAGAGATTCAGAAAGTAACCCCAGGCGGTCTGGCTCAAAGGTTACATGATGGCATTCGGATGATCTGTGAAAAAGCATCAGCCCGCGGTATATCCATCAAGCCGGAGGAATTTACGACGCGCAGCCTGATCGCTCCCGCCTGCGGACTTGGCTCTACAACAGTCAAGATCGCAGATCAAGTGTTTGATGTTCTGTCAGAAACAGGGCGGATTTTGCAGACAGGTTAAGCGGTGTCAGCCTGCACAGGCATCACACGGCGTAGATCCAATTTTTGGAATGCCAGCCGACTCAAGGTTGACAGGGACAACACGATTCCCCAATCCATGAGGAGAATACTGCGCGGCAGGTTCTCAAACCACCCGAGGGAGAAATAGCTGAACATGAGCAAGCCGATGAGCGCGGAACCCGCCGTTACGGCCAGGAAAACAGAACGCAGCATTTGTTTTGCCGGCAGATCCAGAATCGCAGGGCGGACTGATTTGAGCACGATCGCCGCCCCCAGCCGGATCACGAAGGCCGACCAGAACATGGCATAGGCCATTCGAATGTAGGCGTTGAATTCCTTGTCCGCGCCAAACCGAAGGCGGAAGCTCACATAAATAGAAAGCGCGACAATTCCAAGGTCCAGAAGCAGAAGCGGCATGCGGACGTTCTTCACGATGTTTCTCAGCCAATTCCGGATTGGATAGTCCACGTACAGAAACATCAAGAGCGCGAAAATCAGGATAATGGGCAAAAACGTATACCCGTATACTTTGTCCGGGTCAGCAAGGTGCAGGCTTCCCAGGAATCTCTGATACCACCAGCTGATGGGAAACTGAAAAATGTAGAGAGCATAACTCGTCTCTCCCAGTGTGACGAGCCACTTATGGCTCAGGACTTTGGAGAGGCGGGAAGTATCCAAAGCCAACGCAAGGATGATCACGAGCAAAAGGGGCGCCACCATCCCTTCCATGGGTTGCTGCCAGTGCGGGACCTGCGCAGGAAAGAGCGCCCCCAGGAAAAGGAAAATGATGATCACGACAAGCGTACCCAAAAGCACCAGGCTGTTGGTCCTGGAGGCCAACTGATGCTTCGGCGCTTCACTGACAAACCAGATTCCTCCCACGACGCCCATAATAAAGGAATTCAAATGAAATAGAGGGAAGTAGACCAGAAAATTGTTCCAGTCCGGCCAGTATAGCATCCAGAGAGTATAGTGAACGACCTGGCTCACAAACCATAACACGAGCGAGAGCGTGATCAGTCTCTTCATGGACTGACGATAGGCCCACACGACAAAGAAGGGAAACAGAAAATAGAAAAACCCCTCCACCGAGAGCGACCAGGCCGCAATGTTGAACGTCAACGAATATCCTGGAATCCATGCCTGCCACAGGAATACGCTCGCGAGTGTCTTCCAGGGCTTAACGTGCGCAACCGTGTCGTAATAATACAGACACACCAACAGGAAAGACAAGAAATACATTGGATAGACACGCACGAAGCGGGCACTCCAATACCCCCGCACGTTAAACTTCTCTTGAGGTCGATAATAGACGATCGCCATGACAAACCCGGAGAGCACATAAAGAAAGCCGACGGAGACCGGCCCGGCAAACAGGATCGGAGCGAGCGGAAAGAAATTGAGCGCCTGGATGTAAGGACCACCCATTCCGTGGGTGAACATAACTGTCAGCATACCGAAGAATCGGGTGGGGGTTAATTGATCAATTCTCTTCATAAGAATGCGCCAATTCTACTTGAAAAAAGCGGACTGGCAACAAAGCCAATCCGCTTCATTTTGGACTTTTGGCCTGGTTCCGTTATAGAATCTTTTTCATCATCCCCGCCACTGACTGATATACCGGGGAGTCGTCCCCCAGATCAACCAGAGGCTTTCCAGAAAACTCAAATGCAGACAGATCTGAATCAGCAGGGATGGTTCCCAGCAGCGGCACATCGATCTTTTCGGTAAAGGCCTTCAGCTCAGCCGGCATCTCGCCGGGCAGACGATTCAGAATCAGGTAGGCGTTCTCCACACGGATATCCAGTTCCTTGCGCATGTCGGCAATCCGCTGGGCAGCGACGAGGCCGCGTTGGGTTGGGTCGCTCACTATCAGGAGATGCTGCACATTACGGGTAGTCCGGCGCGAGAGATGTTCCATCCCTGCTTCATTGTCAATGACCACATAGGCGTAGTGCCTGCTCATCGAGTCGATCACTTCACGCAAGTTGTGGTTGACCGCGCAGTAGCAACCCTGACCTTCGCCGCGTCCCATGGCGATCAGGTCAAAGCGCGAGCCTTCCGCCAGCGAAGAGCGGACATGATATTCAAGATACTCTCGTTTGCTCGTACCGCCCGGCATGACGCCCATCGCCGCACCACCCTCTGTGAGGGAGGCCTTCACTTTTTGCAGCATGTCCTCACGGATGTCGCCCACTGTCCATTCAAGATCAAGTCCGAGCACCATGTTCAGGTTAGATGATGGATCTGCGTCAATGGCGAGGATGGAACCAGGCTGATTCTGGGCAAGATATTTAATGACCATCCCGGCGACCGTTGTCTTTCCCACGCCGCCTTTGCCGGCTAAAGCGATTGTTGTTGTCATAAGTCTTCCCTGGCAATAGTAGTATCTAGAAATGCTTTGCTGCGTGACAGCAAATCCTTGAGAGCTTTTCCCTGTAATAGAAGCTGACATGAAATTTCCTCGAGGCAGGCCTGGCAGGTTTGTAATCCCTTTAGATTTTCCAATTCCAGAATGACAGCTTGAATCCGGCTCAGCCCTCTTTGTTTCCTCTGTTGATCTGCGGTCACAGAAGCGATGTAATACTCATTATCTGCAAACACAGCCAATTCATGGAGCTTTTCTTTGTGGCAACCAAAGGAGGCGTGAGGTTTCATGATGATTTGTCCGAGTGCTCCTGCAGCTTACTGAGAATCCTGGAAGCAGATTCTCGCAGGATGGATACGTGATCATAGACCGGGATATTCAATCGATCCGCTTCCTGCACCTTCATATCAGCAGGTAGGAATCCTAGGACCGGCAATCCTGGCGTTTCCGCCTCCAGAAATTTCGCTTCCTCGTCATTTCGTACTTTATTTCCTACAAGGTACATCCGCGTCAGACCAATGTCATTCGCCAGCTTCTTGATCTGACCCGCCGTTCCCAGGCTGCGCCGCGTCGGCTCGACGACAATGAGCATGGCATCCACGAAATCCACGGTGGCCCGGCCAAGATGCTCCACGCCGGCGTACATATCGAGCAGCAGCACTTCGTCTTTTCTGAACATCAAATGGGTGAAAAGAGTCTTCAGCATCGCGGACTCGGGACAGATGCAGCCAGAACCGCCCAGATCCACCGATCCCATTTCCAGCAAGCGGACACCGCGATGGAGAACGCTGAAGCGCTCAGGGATATCGTCCACGCGGGGATTGATCGTGAAGAAGCCGCCCACGGTGCCGGGCTTCGCCCCGGTCCGCTCTTCGATCAAAGCGTCCATTTCCGCGATCGGATGCAACTGCGCGCGCAGTGCCTCGGGGAATCCTAACGCGCCGGCCAGGCATGGGCTTGGATCGGCATCGACGGCCAGGACCTGCTTGCCCATGTCCGCGTAGGCCTGCGCCAAGAGTGCTGTGAGTGTGGTTTTGCCAACGCCCCCCTTACCCGTAATTGCAAGTTTCATATCTCCGGCCTTCTCTGCATCAAAGCTCAGTTTTTGCTTTAACTCTCACGATCCCAGTTATTTTACAGACTCCCCCGCTTTTGAGTATAGTGACAGAATTCCTCTTTTTGGACAAAGAATGTGGGTATTTAGCAGGTGCCGAAACCTCTCATTTTTGGGCTAAGATCCTTTTCGCCAACATGCTGCCCAGGATGGCACAACCATCGATCGGGAGATAATGAGTCGCCGAAGGATCAAAAAGGATTTTGCAGGAGGAAGGAAAATCGTCATCGCCGAGATGATATACAACCAGCAGCTCAACGCGCGGAAGAGCTTGAAAACGATACGCCGCGTCGCCGGTAGCAACACGCTGGCCATCCGCTTTTTCGCATGCCGACGTGAAGCCTTCAAGATTGAGCGCAAAGGTCCTGGCGATTTCATCACCCGTGTAACTCTGAAAAGCAGCATTGTACACGCGGCCGCCGGGGAGGTCGGCGAACGAGACCCATCGGCCTTCCAACGGCGAGCCGTCAGCGGTTACAAGATAGTACAGGAAAATCGCCTGTTGAAATGCAGGGAGAAGATCATCGAGCTCGTTATGTGCGATCAGAGCGGGCCAGGCTGTCGTAACGGGTTTCCCCCAGAACAGAAAATGCATCGCGCCGCGGCCGCGGTCCGGACCTGGCGGAAGGTAGGTCATGCCGCTTCGCGCGGCGACCAGCTCCGGATTCAGAGGACGAAGCGCGGCGCGCAATTCATCCGCGCGCTTCTCCAAATCAGAAGAGGCCGGCTCGGGGCGAGTCGGCCTCCAGTTCCGGTCATTTTTGCCGGTGAAACGCACAGGCAAAATTAAATATCCACAGCAAGGCAAGTAAGGGTCTGCTCAACTCCGGGGATGGGTTGAATCTCCGAGGCGATGAGCGATCCTACTTTGCCCACATCACCGTTTTCAACAACAGCAATCGCATCATAGGGACCAAAGGTCATTTCCGCACTGACGATGCCTGGAAGCTTGCGGAGCTGCTTTACTACCTGCTTGATCTCGCCCGTGCGAACCTTGATGAGAATGTAAGCTTTCATGCTTCTCCTTTTAAATATTTAATTATCTTTGTTGCGAAGGAATATGGCCCAGTATACCGCGGCCACGAGCACCGCGCCCCCGATAATGTTGCCAATCGTCACCGGAAGCAGATTACGCAGGAAGAAGTTGGACCAGGTAAGCGATTCCAGATGCGGCACTTTGTCGCCCAGACTGGACATGAACTGGGGATCGAAAGCCTTGATCATCAAAGCATACGGAATATAGTACATATTGGCGATGCTGTGCTCAAAGCCCGCCGCCACAAAGGCTGTGATCGGGAAAATGATCGCGGCAATTTTATCAATCGTACTACGGGCGCTGTATGTAAGCCAGACAGCCATGCAAACCAAAGCATTGCATAGAATGCCAAGCACCAGCGCCTGCACAAATCCAAGCTCTGATTTTGCGATGGCAGTTTTCAACGCGCCAATACCTATCGCGGCAGCCCCAAAGGTGTATTGCTTGCTGAAGAACATCAGGGTGGCAGTCCCAACGGCTCCCACGAAGTTGCCGAGATATACGATGACCCAGTTCCGCAGCAGTTCACGCCCGGTAACCTTCCCGCTGGCCCAGGCCATGACGATCAGATTGTTACCGGTGAACAGTTCGGCTCCGCCTACGACAACGAGAATCAGACCAAGTGAGAATACCACGCCCGATAACAGGCGGACCAAGCCATACGGCAGCCCGGCGCTGAAAGCCGCGCTTCCATCGGGCAGTGTAATGGCCATGCTTCCCGCGCTCACGGTGCTGGCAAAAACGGCGCCCATCGAAATAAATGCACCCGCCAGAATGGCCAGGGCGAACATTTTAAGGGCAGGCATCTCCGCCTTGCGGACACCCAGGTATTCGGCGCGCGTTGCCATCTCTGCTGGCAATAACGCATCAATTCGAATCTCACTCATAAGCATCTCCGATGACTGGTTTACTGTTTAATTGTGATAGAATTCACAATCAGTGTCAGTATACCAGAGAGGGCTTAAAGCTGTCAGACAAATTGTAACGAAAACGAAGTGATCTTTTTCCAGATAATCAGCATTATTTGACAGTACCGTATCGCCACATCAACGATGCTTTTTTGTGCCAAGCCAGGTTCCAACTCCGGCTGCCAATAAAGCTGCAGTAAGAATGATGCCGGCCATCAGGCCGCTGCCCTGACGAGTTGCTGGCGGTGCCGGCACAGGTGTTGTCGTGAATGTTGCTCTCGTAGTCGGACGAGCAGTGGACGTGGAAACCGGCACGCCAATCGTAACAGTTGCTGTGGGTGCTTCGGGCGTCGCTGTTTGGGTCCCTGCCCGGCGACGAATAAGCAAGACCTGTCCTTCGTAAATATCGTTCGTGTCCAGGCCATTTAGCCTCTTTAGTTCATCCACTGATATGCCATAAGCCAATGCGATGCTCCACAGGGCTTCCCCGGGCTGAACTTCATGGGAAATGGAGCCATCTTCTTTTGGCGTGCTTGTTACCACCGGTGTCGTGAGCCCCAAAGTACCGGCTGTGCCCGGAATGGGTGTGGAGCCCCCTGCTGGTTGAGGAGTACTAACCGCGGAATTCTTTGAGGCACCTGCATCAAGCGTGTAATAGGTAATCCCCTCTGCAACCGCTACGCCTGCGCCAACATCAGTCAAGTTTGGAGAAAGCATCGTGGCTTGATGAATCGAATCACCCATCCAGGCACGGACCACGCCCGCAGGGCTGAGATTATTCCCAGCATCAATATTCTCCGAGAAGAAGCCACCGGCCGAGAGGTCACCCGCTAACGGGTAGCCCGCGGCAAGCGCACGCTGAAATGGACGGGAACCATCTGCGCTGAAGTGAGTCACTGTGCCGATGGAAGCCTGATAATCGGAATGCGCCTGCGCGATCTGCATCAAAGTGGCATCCTCCTCGTATGCGGGCAAACCGTTGGAGGCGCGCAAGGCATTGATCTCTACGATCACGTCATTCGCGCTGTACACAGGCGCGGAATGAATCGGCAGTGGATAAGCTCCAATTGACGGACTCGGGCTGAAGGTCAGACAAAGAAGCGCGGAAAGGGCCGGCCAGAAGGCGCGTTTCGTCATGTATAAGGTCTCCGTGAGCGCAAGATTATACCTTGTCATTCCAGCCAAAAAACCCGACAAATTACCTAGCTAAGGTACATTTATCAGAGGTTCTAATGACAATGTTCACAACTAGCAAAGCAGTCAAAATGCTAGAATAATACCGAGGAGCAAGTAGGCAATCCTTTAGAGGTGTCTTGGGTCAGGGCAAACATCCAAAAACTCAGGAGGTGCCTTCATGGAAACCAAATCGTTTGACGCGCCTGCGCTCTACGGCGATCATCATGTCACCGAAGTGCGGCGGCTTTTGCTCGAACTCACGGGGGTCAGCGAAGTTTACGCGAGTAGTGCGTTCCGGGTTATCGAAGTTACATACGATCCAGAGAAAATCCAGCCCCCGCAGATCGAGGCGCGCCTACAGGAGGCGGGGTACCTGGGCGAGCTTCCTATTCTGCTCGAGTCCGGGATCGCTGTGGAAAAGCGGGAGGGAGACGCTGCCTTCCGCCACACCGCCGTGTATGAAACGGTGAAATCCACCGTTTCATTTGCTCAACGCGTGGAGCACAGCGGACGCCCGCTCTGGCCGTGCCCGGGCCTGGGCACCGTTCAAAAAGCTGACGAATAAGCTGGAGGAGAATCATGGCAAAGAAGCGTGAGATCAACGAGTACTCAACCGATCCAGCCGCGCAGCAAATGCTGATACGCGCGGAGGAACTTAAGATTGGAACCGCCTTCACCCGCGCGGACAATATGGTCCCGTGCAATATCGGCGCGGCGGGCCTATGCTGCAAGCAATGTGGCATGGGACCCTGCAGATTGACCAAGAGTGGCGAAGTTGGCGTCTGCGGCGCGACGATCGACACTGTCCAGGCCCGCAATCTGACGCGTGCCATCGCGGCCGGCGGCGCAGCCCACAGCGACCACGGACGCGACATGGCTTTCTTATTGAAGGCTACCGCCGAGGGAAAAGCCGAAGGCTACATGATCCGCGACGTGGCGAAACTGCGCATGGTCGCTTCCTATTACAACATCAAAGTGGATGGGCGCTCCCCCGAAGAGATCGCCAACGACCTTGCGGATTTGTATATTGCGCAGTTCGGCCAGCAGCGCGGCGAGGTTATCCCTGCCCAGCGCGCACCGAAGAAGAGACAGCAGATCTGGCGCGAGCAAAACGTCTGGCCGCGCGGCGTGGATCGCGAGGTCGTAGAGGCGCTGCACCGCACTCATATTGGCGACGACCAGGATCCAGCTCACATCCTGAACCACGCCATCCGCACCGCAATGGCTGATGGCTGGGGCGGCTCGATGATCGCCACCGACATTTCAGACATCCTGTTCGGCACTCCTGCCCCAATCCTCGGACAGGCCAACCTCGGCGTGATCAAGGAAGACATGGTCAATGTAGTGGTACATGGACATGAACCGTCGATGAGTGAAATGCTCGTGGCCGCCTCCCAGGACCCTGAGATCATCGAATATGCGAAAGCGGCCGGAGCAAATGGCATTCAACTTTCCGGTATTTGCTGCACCGCGAACGAAATCCTGATGAGACAGGGCATCCCCGCGGCAGGCAACTTCCTGCATCAGGAACTCGCGATCATGACGGGCGCGGTCGAAGCAATGGTGGTGGATGTGCAGTGCATTATGCAGGCACTGGTTGGGCTGGCGCAAAACTTCCATACCAAGGTCATTACGACTTCGCCAAAGGTCAAGATCAAAGGGGCCACGCACATCGAGTTCGACGAACACAAAGCATTGACAATCGCCAAGCAGATTTTGAAAACTGCGATTGATAATTTCCAGAACCGCGATAAATCCAAGACACTCATCCCACAGATCAAGGAAGATGTCATCCCTGGTTTCTCACACGAATACATCAATTATATGCTCGGCGGTTCCTATCGCGCCTCGTTCCGTCCGTTGAATGATGCCATCATGACAGGACGCATTCGCGGCGTGGCGGCGATCGTTGGCTGCAATAATCCGCGCTCGTCACAGGATTATCTGCACAATCTGGTTGTGAAGGAATTGCTAAAGAAGGATGTACTTATCGTTCAGACAGGTTGTGGCGCGATTGCCGCAGGGAAGTTAGGACTCATGTTGGGCGAAGCAGGCTTGAGCGAGGTCGGAAGCGGTCTGCGCGAAGTCTGCGAAACGGTTGGAATCCCACCGGTCCTCCACATGGGTTCGTGCGTCGATAACACCCGCATCCTGACCGTGCTGACGCAGATGGCTGAAGAGGGCGGCCTCGGCGATGACATTGACCAGATTCCAGCCGTAGGCCTGGCTCCAGAATGGATGAGCGAGAAGGCGCTGGCAATTGCCGCGTACTGTGTGGCATCTGGCGCATACGTGATCTTCGGCGGATCGTCTCCCGTAGGCGGTATGCCTGGCCGCGTCGACGACAGTGATGTTGTCCTGAAATACATCAGCGAAGGCTGGGAAAAGATCTACGGCGGAAAGCTCGAGTTCATTCAGGACCCAAAACAGATGATCGAAGCCACGCTGGCGCACATCGACAAAAAACGTGCTGCACTCGGCCTGCCCGCCTGGGAAGAAAACAAATTTGGCCGGAGCGGTGATGCGAAGATGGTCGAGCTGGAGAAATTGCCACTCGAGAAACGACGCACAGCCATCTACGGCGTCGCTGCTGATTAAGAGGTCAACATGTCAAGATACATTGCTACTCGTGCAATTCGCGGCGCCAATGCGCTCGTTACCGAAGCTGAAGTTATGCTCAACAGGGCATTGACCGAAAAAGGCGCGGACACACCGGTCTCCTTCCCGAATACGGCTTACTACCTCCCCACCATCCTCGGCATGACCGGCAAGTCCATTGAGAAGATTGGCGATCTCCAGCCCGTGATGAAGCAGGCGCGCGACATGCTGCATCTCATCCCTGCCAGCAGGCATTGGACTCCCTACCTGGGCGAGACCCTCGACTCAGGCATGGCCACGCTTCTCGCGGCCGAGACGATTGAGGCCGTACGCTTCGCTTATGGGCTTCAACCTGAACCGATGCCTGGATTCAAGCTCGCGGGGGGGACATCCTTTACGAGCCCCGACGCTGGCGCTGGCGACGGCTCCAGTCTCGATGGCCATTTGAATGGGCCGATTGACGATATTCAACTGCGCTCATGGGGTATCCAACTGGTTGACGGCCGTATGCCCGGTTTCGCCGCCATCGTTGGCTGTGCAAAATCCAATGAAGTCGCGGTCAAGATCGTGCGTGAACTTCAACGCCGCAATATTCTGACCTTCCTCTCCGGCAACGTCAATGGACGGAGCATCATCCACCAGTTGCAGGAAGAAGGCGTTGAACTCGGTTATGACACGTACACTGTCCCCTTTGGCACCGACACCATCTCCGCGATTTACGCCCTTGGTTTTGCGACTCGTTCGGCCCTGACTTTTGGCGGACTCAAGCCCGGTCAATCGCGCGAAATTTTGCTTTACAACAAGGACCGCGTCTTCGCCTTTGTACTTGCCCTCGGCGAAGTGGATGATTTGAAGTATGCAGCCGCAGCGGGCGCGATCAACTTCGGCTTCCCCGTTATTGCAGATACAGTAATTCCAGAAATCTTGCCCACCGGCGTGACGACTTATGAACACGTCGTCTCGATGCCGTTCGATACCATTGACGGCAAAGATGATCTGGAAAAGGCCGAGCGACTGGTGCAGAAATGCATCGAAGTGCGCGGTGTCAAAGTCAAAGTTTCGAACGTAGATGTCCCTGTACCTTATGGCTCCGCCTTCGAAGGTGAAGTCGTCCGTAAGGCGGACCTGCGCGTGGAATTCGGCGGCAAACATGCACGCTGTTTTGAATTCCTGCAAATGGCGAAACTGGACGAGGTCA
Source organism: Chloroflexota bacterium (assembly GCA_029782225.1). Lineage (GTDB taxonomy): Bacteria > Chloroflexota > Anaerolineae > Anaerolineales > Villigracilaceae > JAKOVF01. The sequence goes on from JAKOVF010000189.1 coordinate 18,232, forward strand.
CCGATGGCAAGATCGAAGTCGTCGGCCCGGACTTCTCCCAGGTCCCCGCGCAGGGGGCGATGGACATGGGCATCCTCATCAAAGTTGCCGGACGCCAGATGCAGCAGGACTTCGAGCCGGTGCTTGAGCGTCAGATCCACTACTTCGTCAACGGCGCCAGCGGGATTCAGCATGTGGGTCAACGCGACATCGCCTGGATCCGCATCTCGAACAACGCCGCGGACAAAGGCTTTAATCTCGAACACTTCGGAAAGATCTTACACGCCCGCTTCCACGAAGATTTCGGTGCGATTGTAGACAAGGTTCAAGTCACCATTGTCACAGAGCCGGCGCTGGTCGCCGAATGGCTCGAAAAAGCACGCACCGCCTATGACTTCCGCAACAAGCGCCTTGCTGACCTGACCGACAACAAAGTGGATGAGTTCTACTCCTGCACGCTCTGTCAATCGTTTGCCCCGAATCACGTGTGTGTGGTCTCTCCTGAACGGCTGGGCCTCTGCGGTGCATACAACTGGCTGGACTGCAAAGCCTCCTTCAGTATCAATCCCACGGGGCCGAACCAACCTATCAAGCTTGGCAAACAGCTGGATGACACGAAGGGCTACTGGCAGGGCACAAACGATTATGCCAAGATCGGCTCACACGGTGTAGTCCAGGAAGTCTCGATGTATTCCATCATGGAAAACCCGATGACGGCCTGCGGCTGTTTCGAGTGTATCGTGATGCTCATTCCGGAAGCCAACGGTGTGATGATCGTCTCGCGCGAAGACACCGCCATGACCCCCGCAGGCATGACCTTCTCCACGCTGGCAGGCATCGCGGGCGGCGGGCTTCAAACCCCGGGTGTGATGGGCGTCGGAAAGTTCTATCTCATCAGCCCCAAGTTCATCTCCGCCGATGGCGGCTTCAAGCGCGTAGTGTGGATGTCGTCCGTGCTCAAGCAATCCATGGCGGATGAATTCAAATCGGTCTGTGAGCGTGAAGGCGACCCCGACCTGCTCGACAAGATCGCCGACGAACGCAGCGTGACCACCGTGGACGAACTCATGGCCTGGCTCGAAGCGCACAACCATCCGGCTATGACAATGGATCCGATGTTCTGATAGTTCAAGGTTGGAAGGTTTCCAAGTTGAGCAGACCTTCCAACCTTCCACTTTCAACCTTCAAAATGAAACCTGTTCTCGTCCGCGACCTCATGACCGTCGGTGTGCCTACCTGCAAAACCAGCACACCTATCGTTGACATTGCACGCTTCCTGGTAGAGCAAAATGTTGAAGAGATGGTTGTGTTGGGAAGCGAAGGCGAGGGCGTGGGAATTGTTGGCTACGAGGAACTGATCGGTGCATATGGACGCGAGAATGCTAAATCACTAACCGCCGAAGAGGTCATGCGCGAAAGCGTACCGGAACTGCCAGCAGACATCCCGCTGACCGTTGCGGCACAGATGATGAAAGACAGGCAAATCCGCGTTGCATACATGACTCATAACTCCTCGGGCATTATTTATCCGGCCGCGATGATTTCGTACAAGCACATGATTCGTCATCTGGCGGCCAGGGATGAAAGCGAACTAAAGGATCTTGGCCTCGCGGCGCAAAGAAAATCGCCGGTTGAAGTTTTTATAGAAAGAAGAGATGAGGCAAGAAGGCAAGCAGGTTTGAAATAATAACGATTTGCGACATTCGACAATCAAATCTCGAATATCGCAAATCGACTTACGTAAAAATCCGAATATCGGAGGAACTATGCCCATCGAAATTCCAAAAGATAAGTGGCCTGGCAAGATCCAGACTGTCACAATTGGCGCGACTGCCGCGGATGGCGGCACCCGCGCAAACACCGTCACCGTCGGCGGACAGACGACGATGCCTTTTCTGCACTTCGAAGCGCCCATGCCAAACAAGCCAGTCATCGCCATCGAGATCAAATCGCGCCGGCCCGATGACTGGTCATCCCTGCTGACAGAAACCTGGGGTGACGTGATGGATGATCCGGCTCAATGGGCGAAGAAAGCCGAGGAAGCGGGCGCCGACCTCCTGGTCCTGGGGTTGACGCTGGCCGACACACCTGAAGACGCGGTCAAAGCCGTCAAAGCGGTATTGGCCGCGAGTGGCCTCCCACTGATCATCTGGGGCCCCGGTCAGGCGGAAAAAGATAACGAATTGCTCGTCCCAGTAGCCGAAGCGACAAAAGGCGAAAAGCTCGTGCTTGGCATTTGCGAAGACAAAAACTACCGCACGATTGTTGCGACAGCAATGGCCAATGGGCATCTCGTACAGGCCCGCACGCCGATGGATGTAAACCTCTCGAAGCAGTTGAACATCCTGATCAGCGATATGGGCATGCCGCACGACCGCATCATCATGGACCCTACCACCGGGGCGCTCGGCTACGGCATTGAATACGGCTATTCCGTGATGGAACGCTTGCGGCTCGCCGCGCTTCAAGGCGACAGCATGACCCAGCAACCGATGATGGTCACGCCTGGATTTGAGGCCTGGAAAACCAAAGAGGCCAAGGTCGGTGACGGCGTGCCAGAAAGTTGGGGCGATTGGAAAGCCCGCGCCATTAACTGGGAAACGCTCACTGCCACTGCCCTCGTGGAATCAGGCGCCGATATTGTTGTGCTGCGCCATCCTGAATCGGTCAAGCGCGTGCACGGCGTGATTGACGAATTATTCGCTGTGCCCGCGTAGGAGGTTCACATGGCTCTCTCTGGAATTCAAATTTACAAGCTGCTCCCCCAAACCAACTGCAAGGAATGCGGTTTCCCTACCTGCCTTGCCTTCGCGATGAAACTCGCAGCGAAGCAGGTCGAACTCGGCGCCTGCCCATACGTTTCCGAAGCATCGAAAAAGCAGCTCGCCGAATCCGCGGCGCCTCCCATCCGCCTGATATCGCTCAAAGCCAATGGGACTGAGGTCAAGGTCGGCAACGAAGTCTGCATGTTCCGCCACGAAAAGACCTTCTACAACAAACCCGGCCTCTTCATCCGAGTCAAGGCCAGCGATCCCGAGCTCGCCGCGAAGGTCACAACGGCCGACGCATATAAAGTCAACTACGTAGGTATGGATTTTTCGATTGATGGTTTCGCGGTGGAGGCAGATGGAGATTTGGTCGCTGCGGTGAAGACGATCCGCAGCGTGAGCAAACGCCCGTTGATTCTGATCTCCTCTGACGCAGCGCTGCTGGACTCCGCCCTGGGCCCGCTCGCCGGTGAATCCACATTGATCTACGCAGGCGATGCATCCAACTACGAAGCCTTGACAGACGTTGCCAAGAAGCATAAAGCTGCACTTGTGCTCAAAGGCGACTCGCTCGAGGCGCTCGCGGACCTGACCGCCAAGGTCCAGGCCAGGGGCGTGGAAGAGATGGTGCTCGACCTCGGTGGTAAGAGCCTCGGCGAATGGCTGACTCGCTCAACACAAGTTCGCCGCCTGGCGCTCAAGGCTAACTTCCGCGCGCTGGGTTATCCCACCATCTTTTTCGCGGCACAAAACGGTGTCGAGAAGGAAGCCGTCTACGCTGCCCAGGCCATTTCCAAGTATGCGGGTTTTGTCGTGCTTGACACCTTTGTTCCTGAGATGATCTACCCGTTGCTCGTCTTGCGCGAAAACATCTACACCGACCCGCAGAAACCGATCCAGGTCCAGCCGGGTATCTACGAGATCAACTCCCCGAAGCCCGAAAGCCCCGTGCTTGTTACCACAAACTTCAGCATCACCTATTTCTCAGTGGCGAATGAAGTGGAAGGCAGCGGCTTACCCGCCTGGCTGGTCGTGACGGATGCAGAAGGCATGTCCGTGCTCACCGCGTGGGCGGCAGGCAAGTTCGACGCTGAACGCATCGCAAAAGCCGTCAAAGGTTTTGACGTCGCCAGCAAGGTCAGCAAGAAACGGATTGTTCTACCGGGTCATGTCGCAGTCCTCTCCGGCGAATTGGAAGAAGAACTCTCGGATTGGGAGATCCGCGTCGGCCCGCGTGAGGCTGTGGATTTGCCCGCGTTTATGAAGCAGGCGCTGAATTAATGTCATTGCGAGCGGAGCGAAGCAATCTCCTCTTATGGCCGAAGAGACAGAGTATCAGGAGATTGCTTCGGCGGGAAGAACACCCCCCTCGCAATGACAGATGAAAATTCATGGAACATACCGTCACCTTCACTACTGAGGATCATAAGACAGCCATCGTCACAGTGCCCACGAACACGATGCTGGCCGATGCCGCGCACAGCGCGGGCATTGACATCAGTCAGCCGTGCGGGGGACAAGGGCGCTGCGGTCGTTGTGCAGTTCAGGTGACGGATGGAAGCGTCAGGCGACGAAGCACGCTACGCCTTTCCCCTGCTGATGTGGAGCAGGGATACGCGCTCGCCTGCCAAACCGTTGTTGAAGGCGATGTTCAGATTTATGTCCCGCCGCAGGAGAAGATCGAGCGGCGGCTGACAACAGACCGCGTCGCGGCTGAGGTCACTGTACCTGCAGACTATGACTACGATCTGGTCCAATCCATCCGCCGCATTCGTTTGCAGCTAAATCCACCCACGATGGAAGACCAGACGGATGATTGGTCGCGGCTGCAGACCGCATTCCGCTTACAGGCCAATATCCAAAACATCAATTGTTCCCTGCGGCTTCTACAGAGCATGGGGGAAACCTTGCGCGCAGGCGAGTGGCAGGTTACTGCCGTGATCGAGCGGGATATCGACAACCCTGAAAAACCTATCCGCTTGATCGAGCTGTATCCCGGCAACGTCGACGAATATTCCCCGCTCTGGGGCTGTGCGGTGGACATTGGCACGACCACCGTTTCGCTCTGGCTCGTGGATCTGGTGAGTGGTCAGGTGCGGACGCAGGTAGCTGAATACAATGCTCAAATCGCACGCGGCGAGGATGTCATCTCGCGGATCATTTTCGCAAGCAAGAATGGCGGCTGCCAGGAGATGCGCGAGCGCGTGCTGGGCACCATCAACGGGTTGCTGGATCGAGCCTGCAAGCGAGTCAAAGCCAGGCCGGAAGAGGTAATGAAGGTCTCCGTCGCGGGCAACAGCACCATGACGCACTTGCTGCTTGGAATTCCGGCGGGCAGCATTCGCCTGTCACCCTTTGTTACCGCAGTTAATCATCCGCCATTGATGACAGCCAGGGAAGTCGGCGTGGGTATCCACCCCGATGGAACAGTGGATTGCCTGCCGGGGGTTGCCAGCTACGTGGGCGCGGACATCACCGCAGGTGTTCTATCCTCTGGATTGGAAGACGCGGAAAATGTCACACTGTTCATTGATGTGGGAACCAACGGTGAGATTGTCCTGGGCGAGCGAGATTGGCTCGTCACCTGCGCGTGCTCGGCAGGGCCAGCCTTTGAGGGCGCCGGTGTCGCCAACGGCATGCGCGCCACACAGGGGGCGATCGAAGAAGTCTGGATCAGCAGCGAGACTTTGGAGCCAACCTATCGAGTCATTGGCGGGGGCAAGCCAAAGGGAATCTGCGGCTCAGGGTTGATCGCATTGCTGGCGGAGGCGTTTTTGACGGGAGTGCTCGACAAGGCGGGAAATGTCAATGTATCGGCGGCCAGTTCAAGGGTTCGCGAGGGAGCGCACGGCGGAGAGTATGTCATTGCCTGGGGCGCGGAAACTGAATCCGGTGAAGATATTGTCATTACCAGAGTCGATGTCGACAACCTGTTACGTGCCAAAGCCGCCATCTATGCCGGCTTCACGGTGCTTGCCAGCACGGTCGGGATTCCGCTGGAGACAGTTGACAAAGTACTCGTCGGTGGTTCGTTCGGGAAGTACATCAATGTGGAGAAAGCTGTGCAGATCGGCCTGCTGCCCGACATGGAATGGTCGCGTTTTGAGTTCCTTGGAAACACTTCAGTAAAAGGGACGTACTATGCACTTCTCGATTGGCGTAAGCGTGAACAGATCACGGAAATCGCAAAGCGGATGACCTATATTGAGCTGTCCGCAGATAATAGTTTTTATGAAGCATTTACATCGGCATTATTTTTGCCGCATACGGACTTGAGCAAGTTCCCGAGTGTGGCAGAGGCGTTACAACTCAACAAAGCAGCTAGTGCACGAACAACGTGAAGAGGTAGGGTAAAAGCGGGTGAAATTCGCCACTTTTGCCGGTCAATTGAGAGTTGTTCGGGTACTAGAACCATTTGGGAAAATCCCAAGGAGGAAGCATGTACATAATTGGCGAGAACATTCACATCATCTCTGAAAAGGTCAAGGAAGCACTTGCCGCGAGGGATCGCGAGTTCTTCATGGACCTGGCTGTGAGGCAGGTGGAGGCGGGGGCCAAAGCAGTGGATATCAATCTCGGCCCGCGCAAGAAGGATTGGGCGGAGGTCTTCCCGTGGATCGTGGAAACGGTGGAGACGGTCGTGGATGTGCCGCTCTCAATTGACACGACCAACGTGGATGGCATGGAAGCTGCCCTCAAGACCATCAAGAAGGCACAGCCGATTCTCAACTCGACTTCAGCCGAACCGGAACGCCTGGAGAAAGTCCCTGCACTGGCAAAAAAGTATAACGCCAAGGTCATCGCGTTGACGATGAAGAGCGAGGGTATTCCCGTCGAAGCAGACGCGCGCGTGAACATCGCGGTCGAAGCGCTGATTCCCCGCATGATGGAAATTGATTTCCCCATGCAGGACCTTATCATTGACCCGCTGGTGCTGACTGTCAGCGGCTGCCAGCAATACTGTCCGCATCTAATCGAAGCTGTGCGGACCCTGCAGTATGCCTGGGATCCTGCGCCAAATATCTCGGTCGGTTTGAGCAATGTCTCGAATGCAGTGCCGAACGAGGGACGCCCGCTGATCAACCGCGTCTATCTCGCCATGCTGATGGGCGTGGGCCTGCAAATGATGATTGCCAATCCGTTCGACGACAAGCAGAACGATGTCATCCGCTGGATAGAGACAAAAGACACCAGCAATGCACTGGCGCGTGCCTACAATAAGATTGCAGAGCGGACTTGCGATGGACAGGAACCGCAAATCGAAGACTTCGACCTCTCTGACCCGGAACAGGCCGCGATCTGGAAGACAACCCAGATCCTGCTGAACAAAGTGATCTACGCCGATTCGTATTTGATGAACTAGACGGTGGACGATAGACCGTAGACCGTTTCATGGTCCACCGGCCACGGTCCATCGTCTCTCCGAAGGAGATTGCCCATGCCTGGATTTACCCCTGGTCGACGCTGGCAGCCACGCTACTACCCGTTCAAGAAAGAACCGCTTGGACGATGGATGATGGCCAATGTTGAATACGCTATCAAAGGTCCAATGTTCGGCTGCCGCATGTGTGGAAACTGTATGCTGCAGGAAACCGCGTTCATTTGTCCGATGGAATGTCCGAAAGGCGAACGCAACGGCCCCTGCGGCGGCTCAACGGCGGAACATTGTTACGTCGATGAAACCCGCCCATGCATCTGGTACAAGATCTACGAACGATCATTTGCCATGGGTCGGGAGGAACATTTGCTGGAAGTGCTGCCTCCCCTGGACTACGATAAGGTCGGCACAGAAACATGGGGTGACGTTATCGGCCAGGTCAGGAAAATGGGTGTGGGCAAGGTCGCCGGCAGCCTGCTATTCAAACCCGCAAAAGAACGCTACGAGGTATGGGATGAAATCTTCCGCACCGTACGCGAGCCCGATTGGTGGAAAGGTGATGACACCTTCCACGAGCCAAAACTACATGAACCCGCGTCGCAGCTTGAGAAGCGGCTGCGGGATGGCGAGTTTGTTGTCACTGCAGAGGTAGCCCCGCCCATCTCATGCAAAATCGATAAGATGTGCAAGAACGTCGAACTGGTGAAACCGTACGTCACTGCCATTAACTTCACCGACAGCCCCTCTGCGACGCCTCGCACCGCATCCTGGGCCTGTTCAGCCATCGCAGTCCAGCAGGGGGCGGAACCTGTGATGCAGATCGCCGCGCGCGACCGTACCCGCGTCGGACTTCAATCCGAGGTCATGGGCGCATTCGACCTGGGCATCCGCAACATCCTGTGTATCTCCGGCGACAGCATGAAAATGGCCCCGGCCCCGCGCGGCCGCATGGAAGTGCTCGACCTTGATTCTATCCAAATGCTCTGGATCCTGCGAAAGATGCACGATGAGGGCCGCTATCTGGATGGCCGCGAGATCAAAACTCCTCCGCAAATCTTCCTCGGCGCGGCAGCCTCTCCCTTTGCATCCGAGCCCAAATATCAGGCGTTGCGTGAGCACAAGAAGCTCAATGCCGGCGCACAATTCTTCCAGACCAACCTGGTCTTCGACGCCGAGAAACTGGACATCTGGCTGAGCGAACTTGACAAGCGCGGCATTCTTGACAAAGTCTATATCCTGATCGGCATCACGCCCCTTAAGACCGTCAAGATGGCAAAGTACATGAACAACGAAGTGCCCGGTGTATTCATCCCTGATGCACTCATCAAGCGCATGGAAGATGCGGATGCAAAGGGCAACGCACAGGAGGAAGGCGTTCAGATCGCACTCGAGCTGATGGATAAGATCAAGACAAAACACGGCGTGAACGGTTTCCACATCATGGCTGTTGGCTGGGAAGAGATCGTGCCCCGCATTGTCACCGAAGCAGATATCCTTCCCAGGGGATTCGTCAAAACTGAGAAAGTGCCTGCATAAGTAACATCCGGTGACGGCCACTCCTGGAGCGACCGTCGCCTCTTTCCTTCGCCAAAGGAAGCTGCACAACCTGATACTTCGACATCGATACTTGACACCTACCATGGGAGGAAGCCATGCTTCCTGAACAGATCAAAAACTTTCGCGAGATGGTCACCCTTAAAGATGGCGCCTACGTCCTGCTACGCGCTCTTACGTGTGATGACAAAGCGCGCCTGACGGACTTCTACAATTCCGTCAGCGCAGACGACCTGCAGTATTTTCGTCACAACGTGAAGGATGAGCATCTCATCAACGAGTGGTGTGAGCATCTCGATTACTCGGATGTCCTGCCGGTCATTGCCCTCGCGAAGGATCGCATTGTGGGAAGCGCCACTCTGCACTTTTACAACGGTCCCAAACGGCATGTGGGCGAAGTGCGGCTGTTCCTGGCGAAGGATTATCGCAAGCGCGGCCTCGGCATGAAGATGATCCGGGCCCTGGTCGACCTGGCCCGCAAACAAGGCCTGAGTATCCTGCTCGCCGAAGTGATCGCCGAGAAGACCAAAGTGGTCAAGGCTTTCGAGCAACTGGGCTTCCATTCCGATTGCGTTCTCGACAATTACTTCATGTTCCCGGATGGCGATTGCTCCGATGTTGTCATCATGACCCTCTCCCTGAGGCCGAAGCTTGATGAGTTCTAAATCGCTTCGGCGCATCATCAGAGACGCCACCAGCCAGGATATCTCGCGCTGCCTCGGATGTTCAGATTGCGACACGGCCCATCCGGATCAGGATATCCCCCTCGGCAGCCTCATCCAACTGGCGGCGATGGACGATGAAGAAGCGCTGCAATCACGGACCCTCTGGTCTGATTCCGTTTTAGTTGCCGCGCGCGGCTCCTGTCAGCGGGGACTTGACCTGCATAAGATTATGCTCTCGCTTCGAGAAGAAGCCAGGCAACGAGGGCTCCACGACTGAAAACATTTGCCCAGCAGTTGAACTGCTGGGCAAAATATTTACACTACCCAGGAAAAACGGCTTCGGGTAAAATTATATATAATGTATAATTTTTAGAGACTGTAGAGGTGTAAATGCCTGGATTTACCCCCGGCCGCCGTTGGCAACCTGCGTATGCCCCCTTCAAGCGCGAATCCTTCAATCGCCGTGTTCTTGCGGCACTGGAACGCGCAGTCAAGGGGCCTTTGTTTGGATGCCGCATGTGCGGCAACTGCCTCCTCCAAGAAACAGCGCTGATCTGCCCCATGGAATGTCCAAAAGGACTGCGAAATGGTCCGTGTGGAGGCTCGACCAGTGAATATTGCTACGTTGATCCGACGCGTCCCTGCGTGTGGCATAAAATCTATGAGCGCTCTTTCAAATACGGCCGCGAGGCGCTGTTGCTCGAAGTGCTCCCGCCTTTGGATTGGGACAAGGTTGGTTCTGACGCCTGGGGAGATATTTTTGTCAATATCAAAAACATTGGGATGAGAAAAGTTTTCACAGGCTTAAGTTCCAAAGATGCTCACAAGCGAGCGCAAACCTGGGATTCCATGTTCCGTCCCGTGCGGCAGCCTGAATGGTGGCAGGGCGATGACAAATACCATGCGCCAGGATATACGCAGCCGGCCTCAGAACTGGAACGACGTTTGAACAACGGCGAATTCGTTGTGACCGCAGAAGTTACGCCGCCACTTGGAATCAAAACTGATAAACTGGCGAAAAGCATCGAGATGCTCAAGCCTTATGTCACCGCGATGAATTTCACGGACAATGCCTCGGCAGTTCCCAAGATGTCCTCGATAGCATGCTCAAAAACTGCGCTTGAAAACGGAGCAGAACCGGTCTTTCAAATCTCCGCCCGCGAGCGGACCCGCGTCGGTCTGCAATCGGATGTGATCGGCGCCAGCGCGATGGGCGTGCGCAATATCTTTTGCGTTTCCGGCGACAGTATGAAGCTCTCGCCGCCGCCGCGCGGCCGCATGGACATTGTGGACCTGGATGCCGTTCAGATGCTCTGGATCCTGCGCCGCATGCGCGACGAAGCCCGGTACATGGATGGACGCGAGATCAAGAATCCGCCGCAATATTTCATGGGCGCGGCGGCATCACCTTTTGCCTCCGAACCGAAATATACAGCGCTCCGAGATGAAAAGAAGGTCAACGCCGGCGCACAGTTTTTCCAGACCAATCTTGTATTCAACGTAGACCGAATGGAAGAATGGCTGAATGAAATTGCCAGGCGGAACATCTTGAACAAGGTCTATATTCTGGCTGGCATCTCACCGCTCCGAAGCATGAAGATGGCTCATTTTCTCAATGAGGATGTTCCCGGAGTCTATATCCCTGAAGCCGTTATGAAGCGCATGGAAGCCGCGGAGCAGATGGGCAATGCCGAAGAGGAAGGGTTTCAGATCGCCCTTGAAACCATGGAAAAGATCAGGGCCATGAATGTGGTCAATGGTTTTCACATCATGACCATGCGATGGGAGGAGATCATCCCGAGACTCGTGCTGGAGGGAGGTTTGATGCACGCAGATGATGGCGAAGCAAAGAACGAGAAAACAAAGCCTGAGCGATCAGCGCTTCAAGTTCCTTAGCTCATCGGGTGTGAGATCACGCCACTTCCCCACTGGTAAATTGCCCAATTGGACTGCCCCTATTCCCGTGCGGAAAAGCCGCAACGTGAACAATCCAACGGCTGCGGTCATATGACGGACCTGGCGTTTCTTGCCCTCGAGCAATTTGATCTCGAGCCACGCGGTGGGTCCGTGGGGGGTGACAGGCCGGGGACGCGGAGGCAGGCCGGGGTCCGGGATGAGGCGGACATGCGCGGGACGCGTCCGATACCCTTTGAGTTGAATTCCTTTTTCGAGCCGACTCAAAGCCTCCTGAGCTGGTATTCCCTCGACCAAAACAAGATATGTTTTCTCAAGATGATGTTCGGGGTCAGTCAACCGCCCGATCAGAGCTCCATCATCTGTGAGCAGAAGTAAACCCTCACTGTCGCGATCCAAACGCCCGGCCGCGTAGACATCGGGCACCTCGATGAATTCGCTGAGTGTTGGGTGACCAGTGCCTTCATCAGTAAATTGCGACAGGACACCGTAAGGCTTGTTGAAGAGGATGTAACGCATAGGACTTCCGGTTTATAATCTGATCCAGATCCCTAATCCTTCCAGGAGGAGAATATGGCCAGTCAGAAGTTTCCAAAGAGGGTTGTTAACAACGGAGTGGATCGACGCAACAACCGAGAGCACAGGATTAAGAGCGACCAGGGTACCGCGGAGCAGGAGGTCTTCATCCTTTTTGACACAGATGTGAACTACGTGGTGGAGAAGCTAAACCTTGCCGACCTGCCTGCCACGGTCGATGAGGATGGTAAATCCGTCACCTGGTTTGTCAATTTCCAAATCAAGGATGCGCCAGGTCCTCAGGGGAAACCTGTCAACGGAGTCGCGTATAGTATGCTGTTTCCACCATCCCCAAAGAACCTGCGGCTGGTGATTTTCGATGGCACGAAGGCCATGTACTTCAAAGAATCAATTACAGATCGCTCTCACGATAACCGACAGTGGAAGGAAATCAGACTGAGCATCGGCGATCCCGGCGGCGGCTGGGGTGGAGGCGTCTAAAGGTTCATCGTTTTTCCCAGATGGCAATAATCTCCCTGCTGGAGGGAATGTTCTCAAGGAATGATTGGCGCGCCGCTGGCTCAGAGATGCTGGCAGCGCGGGCGTTTAACAACTCGTAGGCAGACGTGATCGATTGCGTTGCACGTTCATCCCGCGCAGCAGCCAAGACCAGATAGCAGTTCAGGTAGATGCGAGCGGGATCATCCGTTCCATCCAGGGTCTTTCCAGATGCGAGGTGAGCAAGGATCTTCTCGACACTTTCCATAGCAAGAGGCAGTTTGTCAAGGCCAAGATGCGTGCGCGCAAGGCCGGCGCGCGCTTCCATTTCAAGCACAGGCTGTTCCAATTCCATCCATATATCTACAGCGGCCCGATAAGAACTGTTCGCATCTTCCATCATCCCTGCTGCGAAGAAACTGTGACCAAGATAAGTGGAAGCCCAGGCCTCCAGGCTGCGGTCCCCGGAAACACGAGCGAGATCGAGAGCATCTGTGGCAAAGGCGATGGCCGCGCTGCGGTCACCAAGCGCGCCAACATGCCCACTCAAGTTGATCAGGGCCATTGTTTCCGAATAACGATCTCCTATCTCGCGAGCAATCGCCAGTTGTCGCTCGCAGTAAGAACGCGCTCTTTGGTATTCGCCGAGCAACCCTGACAGCCAGCCCAGATTGCCCAGCAGGAGCGCCTCGCCCTTGCGGGAACCAATCTGACGAGCAATCTGCATGGATTGCTGATAATAATCAAATGCGAGAGCAAATTTTCCCTGATTGACAGCAACGTTCCCCAGGTTATTCAACGTCATGGCCGCTCCACGCAGATTCCCTACGGAACGGAACAACTCAAGGCTTTCTTCATAATAGTGAATTGCAGAAGCAGAATCCTTCATTTCAAGCTGAATCAGCCCCAGTTGATTCAGGATTTCTGCCTCAGAAGAAATGTCCCGACGCGCTCGTGCAAGCTTCAAAGCATCCTCTGCGGCCACAATTGCTTCTGTATATTGACTCAGACGTTGATGGCAAAGGCATTTACTAAAAAGAGCATCGGTCAGTTGTCTTTCTGCACCTTCTGACTTTGAGTGCAAAATCGCACTCTCTGCAAAGGCGAGGGCCTGAACATAGTTGCCATGCTTGTGCTCAAAAAATGCTTTTCGAAAGTCTACGTATCCCAGCAAATCATCGGCTCCGATTTGTCTCGCAACCAATTCGAGCTGCTGTAATTTTGCGGCGCGCTCATTACCCTTTCCAAGCTCGGCCAACATTTTTTCACATTCGCTATGAAGGTCAAAGGCCATGCGTAGATCCTCTTCAAGGACAAAGGAAAGCGCGCGTGAATAGTAATCGAGGGCCTGCGCGTTCTGGTAGGCATCGCGCGCAGCCTCGCCGGCAGTACGCAGGTAATGGAGCGCTTTTTCGGGAAGCTGTGCCTGTTCGCTGTGATAGGCCAACTCTCCAAGGTGATTGCTGATCTCATTTATAAAGAGGGTTTCAAGCGTATTGAGGGCCAGCGTGTGCAGTTCCTGTCTGCGGGCCCGCATCTGCATGGCATACGCGGCGTCGCGCAGAAGCCCGTGTGTGAACAGATAGCGGATCTGACTCAAGGGTGCCCAGATGGCAGCTTTCTCCGCCTCGGCGATTTCATCATAGAGTGCCCGATCATCCTCCAGCATTTGCGCCAGCACCCGCACTTCGAATTCGCGTCCAAGCACAGATGCGGTCTGGATGACGCCGCGGACCTCGCGGGCCAGTTGGTCGAGACGAGCCACGAGCACCGCACTGATATCCGCCGGCAGGACTGACACGTCCAGTCGTTTGACCAACGCCCAGCCAGACGGACTCATTTCCAGTTGCTTTTCCTCCTGCAGGTAATAGATGATCTGCTCCGCAAAATATGGGTTGCCTTCTGATCGCTCCATGAGCAATTGAACGAGGTCCGGTGAGGGTGGGCCGCCGAGCAAGATTTCAGCCAGCCGCCCAATGGCCATCAGCGAGAGACCACCTAATTCCAGCGCATCGCCAAAGAGGTCCTCGCTGAACGGAAGTGCTGGACCATGATGACGGGAAGTCGCGATCAGAGCCACTGGATAGCTGACAGCACCGGCGGTCAAGGCACGCTTCAAGCGGGGCAGGAAGTTCTTTGAATCATCATCGAGAAATTGGGCGTCCTCCCAAAACAGGATGACCGGCTGACGCAGACTTTCTGCCTTCAGGAGGGCGATCAACGCCGCCAGCGTGTTCTCATAGCGGCCCTGTGCGTCGAGCTGTTCATAGAACGAGTCATCCCAGTGCAGGTCCAGCAGTGCGCCGAGCACGGTCCGTATCCGATCCAACTCCTCAGCAAGGGATTGATCCGAAGTGACGGAGATTAACTGATCAAGCTTTGCAGTAAACGCAGCCCTGCGCTGTTCATTATTCATGCGGGAAGTGATCCCGCAGTAATGGATCAACCAATAACGGAAGGGATTGAACGGCTGGCGAATGATCTGGTCTGCCTGACAAATGGCCCACAGCGCCGGCTTTGACTCAAAGACAGGCGACGACCGGTATTCATACACGAGCCGGCCTTTGCCGATGCCCGCGTCTCCCCAGACCATGAGAGAGCCCGCGAATTTTCCTTCCCACAAAGGCGAGACGAACTGATCCAGCCGCGCGATCTCCGTTTCGCGGCCGACCATCTCGCCCTGGTATTCAGGTTCGACCTCCGTCTTGCGGCTGCGCAGCAGATACACCTTTTGGTCTGTCGCAAAGCCCTTGAACTTTTGCGCGCCTTTTGCCTCAAGATCAAAGTAGCTGACGATGCGCCGGGCGACGCGGTCATCGATCCAGACCTCGCCCATCGGCGCGCCCATCATGAAACGCGCCGCAAGATTCACACCCCATCCGTAACAGGTATAGTCCTCGTATAACGAGCTTCCGAGATACCCCGCATGAGCAATGTAATACGTCACGCCTGCTGAGATCGGAATGGTGACGCTCGCCTGAAGGTCAAAGACAAAGTTGAGTGCGCGGCTCACATCATTTTCATAGGCTAACGGCGCGCCCCACAGCATCAACAAGGTCGAACCTTTGTCGCCAAAATCCAACCGGCTTAGAAGGCCCCCATAACGTTCCTGTAAGCCAAATACCCTCTGCATGAATTCCTGCAACTGGACATCTTCCAGGTCAGGGAACCGCATGAAAACATTGACCACCTGCCGGAACTCGCCGCGTAGGCCTTTCGCAATCACGCCCTCAGGAACAAACAGCCGCGAAGTTTCCCGGTCGACGGGTGGCAAGTCCACATCCGTGGGGCCTGGCAAATCGATTTTAATATTCACCAGACGCGAGAAAGAATCGACTGGCGCGGCATCAATGTCCCCGCTCAGCGCTTCGCTCATGCTCCTGGCAAGGATGATCTCTCCGGCCTGGGCATGATGCTCCGCCTCTGCAGAATCCGCAACCGCTTCGCCCCGAAAATAATAGGTTGCCCGGCCGCTGTCGCGAGACTCCAAAATGCCCCAGGCCACATCACCCACAGCCAGCCCGATCTTTGCAGAGAAATTGAAACTTCCGTAAACAGTGTATTGCGTCGGGTTTGAGGCCAGTTGCTGCTGGATCGTCCATGCGGCGGCCAATGCACGCCTCACGGCCAACGGTAGATCAGGCTCAGATGGGAACAGAGCTGTGATTCCATCGCCGGCAAAACCCACGATCCATCCCTTTTGCTCAAAAATACTGCCTACCAGGGGATCGAACACATTGTGCATCAACCCCGCCAGTATTTCGGCACCGTGCTGTCCATGCTGCATGAGAGCATCTGTCATCGAGGAAAAACCGTTCAGGTCCAGGAACATGCCCACAGCTTTGAAGCTCCCGCGCAGCCGATTCGAACGATAATTCTCAATAATAAATGGGGGGACAATTCGATGCATATGCCCTTCCTCTTGTACAAAATCGATTCCTTATTTTAGCACTTCTAACTCAGCCGGGTACAAACTGTGATTTAATTCCGTCATGCCTCCCGCCTCCTACCAGATCCGTGTCTGTCCGTCCTGTGGACTCAGATACCCGCTCGTAGATGAGCATCCTTTCGGGACTCGCTGTCCATCCTGCCTTGGCTCGACTCAAGTGGCTTCCACGCATCCTCTTCGGACCGAAAACCTGATTCCCTTTAATGGCTTTACACCGACCCACAGAATCTCCGCTCTGCTGGATAACATCCGCTCAGCGTGGAATGTCGGCTCGATCTTCCGCACGGCGGACGGTTTCGGGCTAGAACATTTACATCTCTGCGGCATCACGCCCACCCCCGAAACTGACGCGCTCAAGAAGACCTCGTTGAGCGCGGAGGCGGCCGTCAAATGGACCTATCACAAGAATGCTGTTCTCGCCGCACAGCAACTGAAAACAGCCGGCTGCAAATTGATTGCACTGGAAGAGGGTGACCGCGCCATTCCGCTTTACGATATCCATCTGGGAGATGAAGAAACGGTGCTAGTAGTGGGAAATGAAGTTACCGGCGTCGATCCGCAGCTACTGGAAGTGTGCGACAGGATCCTGTATATCCCCATGCGCGGCAGAAAGAAATCATTGAATGTTGCAGTCGCGTTTGCAATTGCTATCGGTCAACTGTGCTTATAAGATGATCGTCATAGGCCAGCATTACAAAGTCAATCCACCTGATACGGAACTTCGGTGATCGCAATCCCTTTTTTGAATAAAAGGGCGAACCGCAGCCAGAATGCTGTCTGGGTATGAAGCAAATTATGCCACCAGCGCTCCGGCACGAATTGCGGGACAACGATGGTGATACGTTCATTGGGCTGGCGTTGGGAATAAAGTTTGTCGATATATTCCAGGAATGGCTCGATGAAGGTCCGATACGGCGATTCGATCACCACCAGACGCACGCCGCTTCCCCACTCCCTCCACTTTTCCTGCACTGCTTTTGTTTCCTCTTCATCAAGGGAGATATGCACCACTGTCACATCCGCAGACAGCGAGCTTGCATAATCCAGAGCGATCATGGTTCCTCGATGGACTCCGCTGATTGGCATGACCACGCGATGCCGCCGTGCCTGAGACGGTCTACCGTATCTATCTAATGACAGTTCGTGCCTGAGGCGGAGATAATGACGATGGATGGCATAGAAAAGATAGATCAGCGCCGGTAGAAGCAGGACAATGATCCAGGCTCCGTCACGAAACTTCGCGACTGCAAAAATGACGGTGACCACCGCAGTACATAATGCGCCAAATCCATTGATCAACAGTTTCACCTGCCAGCCCCGTTCATACCGCAGACTCGAGCCTTTCTCCCGAATGACGATCCCCGGGGCAAGATGTCCGATCTTCCACCAGCGTCGTGCCATGCCAAGTTGTGAGAGCGTGAATGAGAGAAATACGCCGATCGCCCACAAAGGTATGAGGGCCGTCACGCTGGCATGAAAAAAATAGACCAGGAGTGACGCGATCACACCTAACGCCGCGATGCCTCTTGAGTAAACCAGACGGCTGCCGCGAAATGTGAGCTGGCGTGGCAGAAATCCATCCTGGGCGATGATGGCAGCGAGACGCGGAAAGCCTGCGTAGGCAGTATTCGTCGCCAGAATCAGGATGATAGTGGTTCCGGCGATGAGGCTGAGATAAAGTAAGCCGCGATCTCCAAATACAGTCCGCCCCAACTCTGAAATTACAGTTTCATCCTCTGAGGGGACAGCCTGAATCACGCCGAGCAGAAATGTGATGCCCAGGTAGAGAACAGCCAGTATGGAAGCCATCCAAATCAGTGTGATCGCAGCATTATGCGTGCGGGGTTCCTTGAAAGCCGTTACACCGTTGGAGACTGCCTCAATGCCCGTCAACGCGGTGGTGCCATTGGCGAAGGTCCGCAGGAGAATGAACCATGTCACGGGCTGAATGGCGGCGCCCACTTGCATGAGTGGTGGATTCTCAACCACGCCTAAAGTCCCTGTGAAATAGCGGAAAAGTCCGACTCCTACCGCCAGAAAGGTTATCGCGAGAAAGAAGTAGGTAGGGATGGCAACCGCGTTTCCTGATTCCCGTACACCCCGCAAATTCGCAAGCATGATGAGCAGCACCATGCCAATCGCCAGGGGAACCCGGTACGGGATCAGGAATGGGTACGCAGAAACAATCTGTGCCGCGGCGGAAGAAACAGCCACAGCAGCCAGCAGAACATAATCGACCAGCAGCGATGCCCCGGCCGACTGGGCCGGAAGATCGCCCAGATTATCCCGAGCCACTGTATAAGCCCCGCCGCCTCCAGGGTAGGCGTGGATCGTCTGCTGATAGGAGATCGTCACAATTGCCAGAAGTACCGTGACTATAATCGCAATGGGAAAAGCGTAACTGAAAGCGGCCGTCCCAGCGGCCGCTAACATGACTAAAGTCTCTTGAGGGGCGTAAGCAACAGAGGAAAGTGCATCGCCTGCAAAAACCGCCAGTCCAACGGCCTTTCCAACTGTCTGATGCTCTGCATCCGCGGATCGCAGCGGGTTGCCGATCAGCCATGTCCGCCAGGAACGGACAGGTTTATAGCGGGCGACCTGGTGGATTACATTCGGTTCAGGTTCAGATTGTGGATTAACAGGTTCAGTCATAAAGCGATCTCCTGAACTTGACGACACAGGTATTGTATCTCATTCCAAATTCAGGCACTTTTCGAACGAAACAGTGCGCGCGCGGCCAGTACAAGCGGGTGTTCTGCCTGCATCCCCGTTCCCTGCTGGATCTGCATACGGCAGGCCGCTCCGCTGGAGGCAATTTCGGAATGACCATGAACCACGGAAGATGGATGATCGTCTTTGAGTTCGCCAGGCTCCGAGGAATCTTCTGCCTCTTGCAATTGCCGAATGTAAGGGAATAACTTTAACTCCCCGATTTCCTGCGAGATCTCATAATGTTCCGCTTCGTAGCCAAACGTGCCTGCCATGCCGCAGCAGCCGGAATCAATCAGTTCCACATCATAGCCACAGATACGGAGCATCTCGACGGTCGCATCCACGCCATTTGGAAGGCCATCTGCCGAGGGACCTTCGGCGCGTTGATGACAATGAGGGTGGAATTTGACCTTTGCCCGTCCATCTGCCCTCAACCCTGACCCCTCTCCCGGTTGTGGGAGAGGGGAATCACCTGGAGCGGCTACGCGCAGCGCAGTAAAGGGCCTGGACCGAACGAGGAACTCATCAAGCAGCCAGGTGTTCACCGTGCGCTGCTCAATCTCTTGAGCGCGCTCGGGAAGCAAGTCAACATAATCGTGTTTGAGACAATATATCTCCGGCGGTTCGATGCCGACGATGGGCAGCGTAGCTTCCGGGTCAATTCTGTTGAGCGCATCCAGGACGCGTTCCGCGTGACGACGCGCCTGATCCATGAATCCCTTGGATATCAATGCCGCACCGGCGCTGACAACCGGAAGCACGATGACCGTGTACCCCAATGCGTTCAAAATATCAAAAGCTGCCTGTTCGACCTCAGGCTCGACGTTGCGGGCATAAGGGTCGGAAAGATAGATTACTCCCTGCAAGGAGTTGAAGGCCTCCTGGCTTTCGACGTTTAGAAAACTAGAGGCGTCGGAGTCCTCCAACGCGGCGTTCGGCCTCGCGCGCTTACTCGTGAACTTTGGAAAGGGCCGATTTGGCGTGATTTCGAAAACGCGAGCCGCGATGGATTTTCCAAGCGAGTTCTGCATCATGAGATTCGCCAGCGGCGCAATCGGAGCTAACAGTCCCGCGACCGCATGGAAATACCCGAATACGTAATCGCGCAACGGACGGCGATGCGTTTTGTAGTACTCAGCTTCAAAGGCGAACTTCAACTTTGCCATATCCACGCCAGAAGGACATTCCGCCTTGCAGCCTTTGCACGCAAGGCAGAGATCAAGAGCTTCAGCCACAGACTCCTCAAGTTCTTCGTGACGATTGACGAGAGTCGGGTTGGTCAGCACCGGATTTCGAATCAGCGCCCGCAAAAGATTTGCGCGGCCGCGCGTGGAGTGCATCTCCTCGCGCGTGGCCTGGAACGACGGGCACATTACGCCGGTATCTTTCCGGCAGACACCCTGTCCATTGCATTGCTCGATCGCGGTCACAAGCCCGCCCTTGCGCGAAAAATCCATGGCAGGCTTCCACGGCTTCACGCGGAAGTCTTCGCCATAACGCAGGTTTCGATCCATAGGCGGGGCGTCAAACATCTTGCCCGGGTTGAGCAAATTGTCCGGGTCCGCAGCACGCTTCAGCTTACGCATGGCCTCGGTCACGTCTGCGCCGTACGTTTTCTCGATCCACTCACCGCGCACTATGCCATCACCGTGTTCGCTGCTCATCGAGCCGCCTAGCCGCAAGGTGAGAGCAAGCACCTGTTCGGCAATGCTCCGCAAGGCGCGCACCCCCTCCCCACTTCGCAAATCCAAGATCGGCCGGATGTGTAAACAACCGGCCGAGGCATGCGCGTATATGCCGCCTTCTGTATCATGTGCTGCAAGGATTCGCTCGACCTCGCGTACAAAATCGCCCAGATGTTCGACGGGCACGGCACAATCTTCCATGAACGCGACCGGCCGCGCAGCCTGGGGACGTGAATCCAAAATCCCGAGGCCGACTTTGCGGACGTTCCAGACGCGCGCCTGCTCTTCTTTGGATTCCGCTATGACGAAGATGTCCCCAATCCTTCGCACCGCCTCTTTCAGAACGTCAGGCTGGTCTCCGCTAAATTCAACGATCAACACTGCCGCCGGATCGCCAACGATCCAGCCCATCTGGCGCGCATAGGCTGGGACGGTGCGCGCGAGCTGAATGATCATCCGCGGGACCAACTCCACCGCGCTTGGATTGAGCTCCAGCAGGCGCGGGACATCGTCACAGGCCTCCGCATTGCTGCTGTACGAAAGTACACCCAGAATGGTGTGTCGTGGCTTCGATACCAGATTCACTTTCGCGCGGCGAATGACCGCCAGAGTCCCTTCGCTGCCGGCCAGTAGAGGCGCAAGGTTTAAGGCTGAAGATTGAATATTCGGGTAACCGCCATCCCAGCGCGGAGGTTTGGTGGCTGAGAACGGTAAAAGATAATTTAATCGATAGCCCGCGGAATTCCGCCAGGATTCAGGAAAATTCTGTTTGATGGAGTCTGCATACTTTTCGCGAATCGCAAGAACCGTCGAAACGATATTCGATATAAGAGAAGCCTCCTGCAACTTGACATCGAATATCGAATCATCGAAGGTCGCCAATGAGCCATCCGCCATAATGACATCCGCCGAGATCAAATGGTCGGCGGTCATGCCATTCAGTATCGAGTGCGCACCAGTGGCATTGTTCGCAATGACTCCTCCCATGGTCGCGCGTTCAGCGGAGGCTGGGTCCGGGCCGAAGGTCAGGCCCACTTTGGCGGCAGCAGCATTCAGGGCGGAAAGAACGACGCCCGGTTCAACAGTCGCGGTTCGGGCTTCCGGGTCTATCTTGATAATGGAATCCAACCACCGCGAGCAATCCAAGATCAGGGCTTCGCCGATGGCCTGCCCCGCCAGGGACGACCCTGCCCCCCGTGGCAGAATTGGAATCTTGTACCTGGCGGCCAGTTCCACTGCACAATGGAGCGCGTCCTGTGTCTTGGGGATCGCGACGCCGAGCGGCTCGATCTGATAGATGGAGGCATCGGTACTGTAGAGAGCGCGGGTGGCAACGTCAAGGCGGATGTCGCCTGTGAATCGTTTTTGAAGCTCGTTGATGAAATCAGGATTAAGGGACATTCTTTAATTTTAACGCATAGACCCCAAAGGCCTCTATGACCTTCAGGGTCTAACTGATTACGGCCTACTGATCACTAATTGCTGGTCACTGCTTACTTTGCTTTTCCCTGGTTGGCGACCGCGGCGGCTTTCCTTGCGATCTCCTCGGCGTCGCCCAGGTAATAACTCTTGATAGGCTTCAGGTCTTTGTCAAGTTCATAGACCAGGGGTACTCCCGTCGGAATATTCAGTTCAGTGATCTCCGCCTCGGAAACATTGTCAAGGTATTTCACCATCGCGCGCAAACTATTTCCATGAGCAACGACCAAGACTCTCTGACCGGACTTAATGGTGGGAGCCAGCGTGGAATGCCAGTAGGGAAGTACCCGGTCCAGCGTGATCTTGAGCGACTCAGTCGCCGGCAGCTGTTCAGGCGTCAATGAAGCGTAACGGGGATCGAACCTTGGGTGTCGTTCGTCTGTCAGCTCCAGCGCGGGTGGCGGGACATCATAACTGCGCCGCCAGATCTTGACCTGAGCCTCCCCGAATTTCTCAGCAGTTTCTGCCTTATTCAATCCCTGCAGAGCGCCGTAATGACGCTCGTTGAGCTGCCAGGCATTTGTTACCGGAATCCACTCGAGATTCATCTCCTGCAAGATGACCCACAGGGTTTGAATGGCGCGGCGCAAAACCGAGGTATAGGCGAGGTCAAAGCTGTAGCCACCTTCCTGTAGAAGCCTCCCCGCCTGAAGCGCCTCGTTGCGCCCCTGATCCGTCAGGCCAACATCTGTCCAGCCTGTGAAACGGTTTTCGAGATTCCATGTGCTTTGTCCGTGACGGACGAGAACGAGTTTGTACATTGTTCATCCTTTTGGAAATTTATTTCTCTATACGGTTGCGATATAAGCTATGGTCTGGCACATTGACCATTGCCTCGAGATCGAGCGGAATTTCGAGGAACTCAGCCACGCGCGCACATCCAGTTCCGGGGTCGGAGATCAGGTCTCCATAACGAACAAATAAGGTCGCGATATTTGGCTGGCGTGCAAGCCAATATTTTATCGCAGAGAGATGCTGGTCATACTGCTCCTTCATGACCTCGTCCGGAATCTTATTCTCCTCATGACGCCGTTCAAGCATCTTCCGCTGCGATGCCAGAATCTCTTCAATAGGTCTCTCCATAAAAATGACTTTGTACCTGAAACTCGAAGGCAGGAATTCCAGCAGATAGGAAATGATCTTGACCGCTTTCCCCTGCGTCGAAGGAAGCCAGTCTGCCTTCCCTTCGCGAAGCTGTTTTACAAGCTCCAATTCGTAGTAACCTTTAGGGTTATCTTCATCGGCCACCCGAATTGAATCCATCGCTGCTGGCAGCCCGCCGCCGACCAGCATACTCATCATCATGGATGTGCCCGAGCGCGGCAGCCCCGAGACGACAATGATATCGCCTGACCGGACGGTTTTTTCCCGGGCCAAGAGCCTCTTGAACATATCAGCGCTTCCGATACGGTGCATTGACTGCATCGACTTTTTCTAACAACTCGTCTTTCAAGGCCTTTACAAAGGATGGTGCAGCAGGATACAGGTCCTGCAGTTCCTCATAATCTGCTCCCAGATCATAGACCTCGAAGGAGTCTTCGGCCTCGTATCCAGTATAGTAGATAATTTTCTGGTTGCCTTTCACCATCGCCACCGTAGTTTTGGTCAACGGCGCATATGCGGGATTGCCTTTTGCCTCAATGGTAAACATGCTGCGCTGGGAGTCCTCGATCCCGCCGAGGCCCGGCAGAAGCGTGCCTTCCGTCCAATCGGGAATTGTGTGACCAGTCGCGTGCAACAGGCTGGGAAGAAGATCCACATTGTTTGTCGGGGCAAAAATATCCTGCCGGCTGGTTTGACCGGGAGCAGAGGTCAAGAGAGGAATATGAGTCAGGGGTTCATAAAGCAGTTTTGTAACGTGACCCTCAACCCCGCGCTCGAAGCTCTCGCCATGATCCGAAGTGACAACAACATACGTATTCTCAAGCAAACCCTCGTTTTCCAGCGAGCCGATCAACCGTCCAAATTCAGCATCCACGTTACCAATAAATTCATCATAGTTTTGCCGCCGGTTGTTCAATCGATAGTATTGAGTATGTTCGCCGAGGCGGTGATCCGGCTTTCTAATGGAACGAAAATTATCCAGGAATTTTGCGTCGAATTCCTTTGAAGGTTTATAGGGGGCATGAGGCGCCCAAAGATGCAGGTAGGCAAGATAAGGCGCGCTGGTATTCAATTCTTTCAGAGTGGTGTTCAGGCCATTGAAAACATCATCCAGACGGAAGTAAACGGGATGATCGCCAGCGCGAGGCAGGCCCCGCGGATAATCCTTGTCCGGGTTGCGTGCTGCACGGGTCCGAAGGAGGATGCGGTCCGCCAGGCCAAACACAAGGGATGCGGGAGGCGTCCCATCCTGAAAAAGAAAATTATCAAATGCACGATATCCCGAAGCCAGATCCTTTGTGAAGGCTTCTCCTGTCACCTGCTCGATCACGCTAAAAGAGCTCGCAGGCAGGATCGTTTCAAGATCGTACGCACATTGTCCAAAGAAATAATTCGCAAGTAAATTCTGCGAAAAGGCCAGACGGTGATATCCACTCCCAAATGCCGTAAAGATATTATGCTTTACATGGTCTCGCTCGATCAAACCCGCGATATCAAAGGCGCGATGAGTCCACGGATAGGTGCCAGTCAGAAGGGAGGCAGTGCCGGGCGTGGTAAAGTTTCCGCCAGCGTGATGCGAGTGATATACATTCGCCCGTTCGGCGAATTTTTCCAGGTTCGGTGTCGTCGCACGTTTGAAGCCATACAACGACAAATCCCGGGCAGACATGGCGTCGAACACAAAGATGACGACGTTGGGTTTGCTGTTATCCTGCTGGCGTAGGAAACGCGGAGCCAGTTGAGACATGGCAACCGCCCCCGAAGTCAAACCGGCTAGTTTTAGGAAATCACGCCGTGAGAGTCTGGACATTTTTGATTTATATGATCAGACGAAATAGCACCACAACTAAAGAGACCAGGCTAAGAGGAATCGTGATGTAGAGGAATATCACCGCACGATCGGCGAAAAGCTCCAGAATCCTGCGCGTGAAATTTGCCCGACCCAGCAGGTACGCGATCACTGCAATCAGGACTAAAATCGCGGGCAGCCAGCGGACGATCTCAGATGGGTAGTAGTCCAAAGTCCGGAATTGGCTTGCCGTGTACATCATCAGGGCGAGGATCAGGATAGAAAGTCCGGCACCACGGGCGACAAATGCATCAGAAAACCACTTTTTGGGCAGGATAACCGCGATCGCGACCACTCCAAACAACACAAACAGACTTTCCAGAAGGTTTGTGACCATCGAGTAGGCAAACACGCTGGTAATCTCCCCCAGGTTAAGAAAATACAGCCATCCAGGGAGGTGGTAATTGAACTTGAGGATCGTCCACCCATACACCATCAGGACGATGACTGCATAAACCGGGGCGATCTCCTTCTGTTTTGGGAAGCGGTTATAGATAGCCAAGGCCCTTTAACCTTTCCTCCACATCTTTCTGACCCTGACCGGTTGCGTGAGAGGGCGGCTTTATATAAGATTGATCGAGATGCTTCCCAATGGCAAGAAAAGGGATGTCGCGGAAGGATATCTCGCCAAAATTGCGCAGGTCACGGTTCATGAATATTACAGCAGGGACAACATCTGAATCCACGCAATGATCTGCGCCCCAATGGTCGTGATTGATCTCAAAGCTCTCTTCCGGTATTTTGCCGAGACCCGTCTCGGAGGAGGCGCGATAACCGGGGGCGTAGCCCACCACAAGGTCCGGGCCGAAGCGGATGTAGGCGCCATTGTAAACCTCGTGTTTAAAGCGCACCCGATGTGTCACAGGCATTCCGTCCGGACCCATCCAATCCGTAAGTTTTTGTTGGAGTTCCTGCAGAAGCGATTCAAGCGTGTCCGCATTGACAATCCCCTTGCCCTCACGACCTGCAACATTCATGTAAACACTGTTCAGACCAACCGCGTAGGCGCGTGTCTGACTCCAGTCTACACTGGACAGATCCCCGGCGTTCTTCCCATCATTCAGCACAAGGTATCCGTGCTCTGCCAGCCAGCGATTCAAATGAACCTTGCGCTCAAACTTCGTAAACCCATGATCCGACAGAATCAACTCTGCATACTTGCCGCCCAGTTGACTTAAGCGTTCGCCGACTTCGCCCACAAAACTGTCGAGCTTTCGATACCACTGCTCCGCAACATCCAGGCGGTTATGGTAGAACATATGCTGGATGCGATCCAGATCATCAAAGATGCCCGCCAGCACACCTTCCTTGAAATTCTGAAGGAGGTAAAAGAATATCTGTTTTCGGCGGTCAAATATGAGATCACACAGGCGGAGAAACTGCTCGTCGTTGATGCACCCATCTTCGAGGCCGGTTGTATCCTGCGGCCAGCCCAGTGTGAGATAAGGACCGACCTGGTCCCAAAGCTTTTTGGCAAATGGCTTGGAGGATGAATAATGCCATGTAGCATGCAAAGGATGAATCTGCAACGGCAGAGTATAGAAACGCACCACACCGTTTAAACTGGTCAGGATTGCCCGTGTGATGGCATGGACGTTGAAGAAAGGGCCGGCCTTGAATTTGATCTCGAATATGTCGCTCCACTCACCTATTCGTAACTCTAATTCCCTGTCACCAATCGTGAGTCGGGCCGTGGAATCATCCAGTACATTTAGAGAAACAGGCAGGACCGCGGGACGCGGCCCAGAACGTTCCTGTATCTGCGGTCCGCTGAGGGTGGCTGTGTAATGCCCTCTGCCTGCGGATTGGAGTTGTGCAGAGGCGACCTTGCTTTTTCGCTCATCTTCGGTAGAGAACAAGGTGCCAACCCCAAGCTGACCTTTTATGTCTGGTGTACCCAGGCCAGGCAACGTATTGACCGGCAGCTCCGGCCGTGCGGGAAACATGGCAGGCCACCACAACGCCGTGGCCGGATAGCCCAACCCGGCAGCTTCTTCAAAAAAAGTCTTTGCAATGTAAGGAGGAATGAATTGCTCTCCCAATCCACTTTTCTTCGTGGGCAGGATAGAGACAAAAGGCGTGTATGTGACGGGATCGCGATGGACAAAATCGAAAATGCCATGACCACCCGGATCCGCTCCCGTAGCGATACTGGTCCAGGAGACTTCTGTTTGAGGCGGGGAGCAAACCTTCAGGCGAGAGTATCCCCCAGTCTCCATAAATCTGGAAAGGTTCGGTAATTGATTTTGCCCCGCCATGTTTTCAAACACGGCGGGGTCAAAAGAGTCAAAGCCCAGAACGATGGTTTTCATGCAGGGGCTTACCTGCTATTCTTCTTTGTCTTCATCTTTTCGGAAACGACGGCGAATCTTCGCAATGCCTTCGCGGATACTCCGGGAAAAGAATAATAGAATCCCCGAACCAGCAAGCAGGACCGCGGCGAGTACTTGAAATATGACGCCGCCAGTATTCGGATCAATATACAATGAACACGCTCCTTTCTCGTAAAACCAACGGATTATATCTGAGATTAGAGTCATTGTCCATTTTGCCTTCAGGGTTCAACAGAAACATCGAATCGCTTATTATGGAACATTTGTTTCGCTTGGGGTAAAATCATGTCATGGCCACCGAAGATGTATCCCCCGCCCGCCAGCAATATCTCGACATCAAACGGGACTACCCGAATACCATTCTCTTCTTCCGCCTCGGCGATTTTTATGAGACCTTCGATGAGGACGCCGAGACGACTGCCCGCGAACTCGACATCGTCCTGACTTCGCGCTCCATCGGAAAAGGCGTCCGCGCACCTCTCGCAGGCATCCCATACCATGCGGTCGAGAATTACCTCGCGCGCCTGATCGAAAAGGGATATCACGTCGCCATCTGCGAACAAATCGGTGACCAACCCATAAGGGGCATCTTCCCGCGTAAAGTGATTCGCGTGGTGACGCCGGGGACAATCATCGAACCAGGACTGCTGCCCGGCGACTCCAACAATTATCTCGCCTCGGTCGTACTTGACGAGAAGACTGCCTCCGTTTCCTATGCAGATATCACCACCGGAGAGTTCGCGGTGACAGAACTTCCAATTGAAGCTCTGCGCGCAGAGTTGACACGCCTCCATCCCGCCGAAATTATTTATCCTGATAACCAGACCCTCAACGATGGTTTTTCCGGCCATCTGACGAAATATCCTGCCTGGAGATTTGAACCCGGCAAATGTGAAGAGACCCTGCTCACGCACTTTAAAGCCGCAGCGCTGGACGGCTTCGGCATCAAGGGACGAAGTCTGTCCATCCGCGCCTCAGGCGCAATTCTGCAATATCTCAAAGAAACACAGCCCGATTCGCTCAGTCTGCTCACGGGATTGCGGCACTACAGCCTGGGTGAATTCATGACACTGGACGCGTCCACTCGCAGGAACCTGGAATTGGATGAGACCCTGCGCGGCGAACGCAAGGGGTCGCTGCTTGGGACGCTCGATCACACCGTCACACCGATGGGCAAACGAGCGATTCACCAATGGGTCAGCCAGCCTTTGCTCAACGTGGACAGGATCAAGGCGCGGCAGGACGGCGTCCAATTCTTCTTCGAGCGCGGCATGGACCGCGCGGAGCTGCGCGCGGCGCTCAAACCGCTGGCTGATCTGGAGCGGCTGACAAATCGCGTCATGGCAGGCATAGCACAACCGCGCGATCTGGTCGCCTTGCGGGAAACACTTGGCTGCATTCCAGAGATACAGGCGATTTTGAGCAAAGCCAAGTCTGAAACGAGACTGAACTCCTGTGCCGAGGAACTCAAGCTACTGCAAATCGCCATTGACGAGGAACCTCCTGCCACGCTACAAAATACCGGCATCGTTCGTCCCGGCTATTCACAGGAACTGGATTCGGTGATCGAAGCCTCCAAGCACGCACGCGAGTGGATTGCCAATCTTGAAACGGTCGAACGCGAGAGGACGGGTCTCAAGACGCTGAAGGTCGGTTATAACAGGGTTTTTGGTTACTACATCGAGATTTCGCGCGGCGCGGCGGATAAAGCTCCGGAGAATTACATCCGTAAGCAGACGCTGGTCAACGCCGAGCGATTCATCACGCCGGAAATGAAAGAGTATGAGACGCTGGTGTTGAACGCCGAGGAAAGAATTCGTGAGATTGAGATCCGCCTGTTCAAGGAAGTTTGCGCTACGCTCACAAAGTCCGCACAGACGCTGCTGGAGACCGCCCGAGCGCTAGGCAAGCTGGATGTGCTATCCGCTCTGGCGGAGGCCGCGGCCCTCGGAGGCTACACCCGGCCCGAGGTCCACGAAGGAAGCGAATTGGAAATCCGCGAGGGTCGGCATCCCGTTGTGGAACAGAGTCTGCACGGCGACCGCTACATCCCCAACGATGTCATCTTCGAGAAGGGTGAGATTGTCCGCGTGATCACCGGACCGAATATGTCGGGGAAGTCCACATACCTGCGGCAAACGGCGTTGATCGTATTGATGGCGCAGATGGGCTCGTTTGTGCCGGCGGCATCGGCCAGGATCGGACTCGTGGATCGCATCTTCACCCGCATCGGCGCGCAAGATGAAATCCATGCAGGGCAGTCAACGTTCATGGTAGAGATGATTGAGGCGGCGAACATTTTGCATCATGCAACGCCGCGCAGTTTGCTTATTCTCGATGAGATCGGACGCGGGACTTCAACGTACGATGGCGTGTCTATTGCGTGGGGCATGATCGAGTACATCCACAATCACCCACAATTGCGAGCGAAGACTCTGTTTGCCACGCATTACCACGAATTGACACAACTGGCCGATTTGCTGCCGGGTGTCAGGAATTACAATGTGGCTGTGACAGAAGCTGATAGCAAGGTCGTGTTCTTGCATAAAATCGTCCCCGGCGGAGCGGACAAATCCTACGGTATTCACGTCGCCCAGCTTGCCGGGCTGCCCTCGCCCGTTGTATCCCGAGCGAATGAAATCATGGATGAACTCGAGAGGACCTCCGGCCGGGCAGTGAAAATCTCGCCTCATGCTGCGCAACAAGCCGCGCTGTTCCCGGAAACCAGTCCGCTGCTCGATGAGTTGGGGGAACTGGATATCAATTCGCTGTCCCCCATCGAGGCATTGAATAAATTGTTTGAATGGAAGAAGAAGTTTCACAACCCATCCTAGAGAACGAGATCAGCATCTTGAGAAAGCTTCAATCGCGAGGGTGTGCCCTTGCAAAAGTGTGAACTTTTATGCAGGAAAATCGACTATCATGTCCAAGACAGGAGTTGTAGCCGATGTATGCTGAAAAGAAGATTGTTGTAGTCGTGCCTGCCTACAATGAGGAAATGCTGATCCACCGCGTCATCGAGACGATGCCAGGATACGTGGATAAGATACTCGTAGTGGATGATTGTAGCAAAGATGATACGTGGGCTGTTCTTCAAGACCTGCAAGCGAAGTATCCCGGTCGTCTCTTCTTTGTACGCCATAGCCGGAATCAAGGGGTTGGCGGCTCGATAGCTACGGGCTACCAGTGGAGCTTGGATGAGCACGGTGACGTCACCGTGGTTATGGCCGGGGATGCACAAATGGACCCCGCCGATCTTCCTGCTTTGTTGGATCCAGTCATCTCAGGAAAAGTGGACTTCGCCAAGGGAAATCGCTTGTTCACGGGGGATGCCTGGAATCAGATCCCGCGAGTCCGTTATCTAGGAAATTCGGTCATGTCGCTTCTGACGAAGATCGCATCCGGATATTGGCAAATAGCAGATTCGCAGTGTGGGTACACGGCAATCAATTACGAGGCTCTGAAAACCATTGATTGGAATCAGATGTATAAGCGCTATGGACAACCGAACGATCTGCTAGTTCGGCTGAATATATACAACTTCCGAGTCTGTGATGTAAGAATAAAGCCTGTATATAATATTGGTGAGAAAAGCGGTGTAAAACCGATTCGTATGATTCCGAAGTTGTTTTGGTTATTGACGAAGCTGTATTTTTTCCGTATGTGGCAAAAATATGTGATCAGAGACTTCCATCCACTGATCTTTTTCTATGCGGTTGGATCGTTCCTGCTGGTGCTATGTATCCCATTAACGGCTCGCGCAGTGTTTTTATGGATTTCAGAAGGCATTCTCCCCGCCATTAATACTCTGGCCGTAATGATGTGTGCCATTATGGGTATGCAGCTGATATTATTTGCGATGTGGTTTGACATGGAATATAATCGCCATCTGAATATTAACTGAGTCCCTTAAGCAATCGATTGAAAGGCAAACCATGCTTCAAAAGAAAACAGTATTCATCACCGGGGGGGCCGGTTTTATTGGGGCAACCATCGCAGGGAACATTCTGAACAAGAACAAGGTCATTGTATACGATAACCTGACAAGAAATTCCTTGGTTGACAGACCGTTTCGTAATCACCCGAATCTCACACTGATTAGTGGTGACGTACTGGATTATGAGTGCCTGACAGAGTCAATGCACGGCGCGGATATCGTTGTGCATTGCGCCGCAATTGCAGGAATTGACACAGTGATCAAGCGTCCCGTGAACACGATGCGGGTAAATATGGTTGGCTCGGCGAATGTTCTGGAAGCAGCTTCCCGGTTATCCCATTGCGAAAGGGTGGTGTGTTTTTCAACCAGCGAGGTCTTTGGTCAATATGCTTTTCGCGCATCAGAGACCGACAACACGGTCATGGGTAAAGTGGGAGAGGCCCGCTGGACCTATGCAGTCAGCAAACTGGCAGAAGAACATTTGGCGATTGCATATCACAAGGAAAAGGGACTTCCGACAACCGTAGTCAGGCCTTTTAATATTTATGGTCCGGGCCAGGTTGGCGAAGGGGCAATGAGCATTTTTATTCAACGCGCTCTAAAAAACGAACCGTTGCAGGTTCATGGTGATGGAACGCAAATCCGTGCCTGGTGCTATATTGATGATATGGTAAGAGGAACATTATTAGCAATGGAACATCCGAAGGCAGTGGGAGAGTCTTTCAATGTAGGTAACCAGGAGGCTGTTATCACAATTTATGGACTGGCCAAGATGGTCAAACAAGTCCTTAGGTCGAAGTCCTCCATTACGTTTAGCGGCAGAAGCACGGTGGATGTCGAGTTACGGATTCCGGCCGTAAAGAAAGCCCGCGAACTTCTAGGGTTTGAGGCAAAAGTTGGTTTGGAGGAAGGGATCAGACAAACCGCTGACTATTATCAGACATTAATTAATTGATGGTGCACTAGCAGGTCGCCCTCTCCCCCAGGATTTATAAAAGAAAAAGAACAAGCATGATCCCTCTTATCCGACCCTTCCTCGATGAAGCTGAACTCCAAGAAATTGCACAGGTACTCTCAAGCGGCTTCTTAACGCAAGGACCCAAGACCGCGGAGTTCGAGCAAAGAGTCGCAGAGCATATTGGGTGCAAATATGCGTTTGCCATGAGTTCATGCACAACAGCACTGCATCTGGCACTAGTAGCGCTGGATATTAAGCACGGTGACGAAGTGCTGGTCGCGGATTTCACCTTCCCTGCCACAGCGAATGTTGTCGTTCAGCAAGGTGCCAGACCGGTTCTGGTCGACATTGATCTTGACACTTTCACCATGAGTCCCGATGACTTGGAACGCAAGATCAGTTCTCACACAAAAGCCATTATCCCGGTAGACGCATTCGGTTGCGCGGCGAATTATGATCCGATCCTTGCCATTGCCGAAAAGCACCGTCTGCCGGTCATCGAGGACGCAGCCACCGCCATTGGTGCTAAATACTATGACCGCTTCTGTGGTAACCTTTCGACAATCGGTTGTTTCAGCTTTCATCCGCGCAAAGTCATTACGACCGGCGAAGGAGGAATGATCACAACAAATGACTCAGTCCTGGCAGAGAAGATCCGGTTGTTACGCAGTCATGGCGGTGTAAAAACGGGGGCGTGGTTCCAGTATGAAGCAGCGGGATTTAATTATCGTCTCAGCGATATTTTGAGCGCTGTGGGTGTAGCCCAGATGGCAAAGCTCCCCATGTTAATAGAACGAAAACGGCTGTTGGCAAGTTTGATGTCCCAGCGGCTTTCAAAATTGGCTGGGGTTTGTTTGCCAACCGAGCCGAAGTGGGGCGGGCATATTTATCAATCCTATGTCATATTGATAGATCCTCAGTTCGACCGAGACAAAGTGGTGACGGAGATGAGAGCGCGTGGTGTAGAAGCTACCATTGGCACGTATGCGCTGCATGACCAGCCCGTTTACCAACGCCAGTTCGGATATCAGGCCGGCCAACTTCCAAACTCACATGCCGCGTTCAGACGTTCCATTACCCTGCCGCTTTATCCGCAGATGAGCGAGTCTGATCTGGACCTTGTGGTTGATACTTTTAAGGCGGTTCTGTCTCAGCAGTGAGACAGGCCAGCAAGTTTCTCATGAAGAAGATCGTCATCCTGGGATCGGGGGGTAACTGTATAGATATTCTCGATACTTTGCTTGACATTAACGATGCACAAGGAGAGAAAGTCTATGACTGTGCAGGTTTTCTTGATGATCGGCCAGATAGAATGGGTCTATCATTCCATGGCGTCAATGTGCTTGGGCCGTTGGAAAAGGCAAGCGAGTTATCAGACTGTTCTTTCGTTTTTGGTATCGGCAGCACTGCAAATTTTTGGAGACGGCACGAGATTTTTGCCAGAACAGGAATTCCACAGGAGCGCCTAGAGACGGTGATCCATCCAACAGCGAGCGTCTCGCGTATGAGTCAAATAGGTATAGGCACAATCGTATTACAGCATGTAACAGTTAACAGTAATGCCAGGGTAGGAAAGCAAGTTTACATTTTGCCGAATACAGTAATTAGCCATGACGATGTGATCGGGGATTTCAGTTGTATCGCCGGAAGTGCATATCTCTCCGGAAATGTCCATATTGGACGCGGGTGTTATATCGGTGCGGGAGCTAGCATAAGGGAAGGCATCAAGATCGGAGACAACTGCTTGATTGGAATGGGCAGTGTGGTACTAAAGGATGTACCCTGGAATAGTATTGTCGTTGGAAATCCAGCACGGTTCTTGAGACATACGCAAGAGAACGAGACGGAGTGACCGGATGATAGTAATAGTAGACTATGGGATGGGCAATCTTGGATCCATCGCCAACATGCTCAAGAAGGTGGGAGCCAGGGATATCAAGATTTCATCCAGCTCAACTGACATTGAACAAGCCGATAAACTCATTCTGCCGGGTGTTGGCGCTTTTGATACTGGCATGCAACGCCTACGTGAAACTGGATTGATTGCTCTTTTGAACGAGAAAGTGATTAACGGGCATACGCCGACTTTGGGTGTGTGTCTGGGAATGCAATTAATGACAAAAATCAGCGAGGAAGGCGAGTTGCCCGGCCTTGGTTGGATTGACGCGGAAACCATACGCTTTCGGTTCGATCCAAAACAGAATGGGCTGAAGATCCCTCACATGGGTTGGAACACGGTGAATATTAGCAGGCAAGGAACGCTCTTTGAAGGCATGTATTCCGATGCACGTTTCTACTTTGTTCATTCATTTCATGTAGTAGCCCATAGTTCGGAGGATGTGCTGGCGACCACCGAATATGGCTATGAGTTCGCATCTGCCGTCCAACAAGGTCACATTATGGCCGCGCAATTTCATCCAGAAAAAAGCCACAAATTTGGCATGAAGTTGTACAGGAATTTCGTGGAGTACTCCTGATGCTTATGCCGCGGATTATGCCCTGTCTGTTGCTAAAAGACGGTGCACTGGTGAAAACGGTGAGATTTAAGGACCCTGGCTATATAGGTGACCCTATTAATGCAGTACGTATTTACAACGAAAAGGAAGTGGATGAGCTTATCTTTCTGGATATAACTGCAACGAATCAAAAGCGCCCACCTCCTTATAAGGTTCTCTCTGAGATTGCAAGCGAATGTTTTATGCCGGTCACCTATGGGGGCGGAATACATGATCTTGAAACGATCCGGCATGTTCTAAGTCTCGGGATTGAAAAGGTGGCAATTAATAGTTACGCCGTCGAAAACCCGGAGTTTGTACGCCTGGCCGCAGAAAAATTCGGAAGTTCCACGATTGTGGTTTCGATTGATGTCAGACGCCAATTATTAGGACATTACGAAGTTTACATCCAGAGCGGCAGAAAAGGCACAAAGCTTGACCCGGGAGATTTTGCTGGCAAAATGGCACAGATGGGAGCTGGCGAAATACTTCTTACAGCGATAGAGCGGGACGGTACGCAGGAAGGTTATGACCTCGACCTCATTAGGAAGGTGACCAGCGCAGTCGGCATTCCGGTCATCGCATCTGGAGGGGCAGGCAAAATTGAAGATTTTCGTGCAGCGATTGTGGATGCCGGGGCGTCCGCATGCGCCGCGGGAAGCATGGTGGTGTATTATGGGCGTAACCGGGCAGTTTTGATTACCTATCCCGAGCGCGCAAAACTGGAATCAATCCTGAGCCAGGAGAATGAATGAAGAGATGCTCACGCTGTCTCTATGACGAGACAGTCCCAAATATCTGTTTTGACGAGAACGGTGTATGTAATTATTGTTACGTGCACGATCAATTGAATCAAGAATATCCAACAGGGGAAGCGGGAAAGCAGCGTCTTGATGCAATCGCAGATAAGATTCGCCGCCAGGGTCACGGAAAGCAATATGATGTAGTGGTGGGAGTAAGCGGCGGAGCGGATTCCTCCTATTTAGTCTACCTGACCAAAGAACTTGGTCTGCGACCTCTTGCAGTCCACTTCGATAATACTTGGGATTCAACGGTTGCCGTGGAGAACATCCACGATGTCTTGGATAAGCTTGATGTTGACCTATACACTTATGTAGTTGACAACAAAGAGTATGATGACATTTATAGGTCTTTCCTGAGGGCAGGCGTCCCTGATACTGAAACACCCACAGATATCGGTCTGGCGGCCGTACTAAACATGGCGGCCGAGAAGTATGGCATCAAATACATTTTTGAGGGTCACTCTTTTCGTACTGAAGGCGTAGCACCTCTCGGCTGGATCTACATGGACGGCAAATACATTCAGAGTATACAGAAACAGTTCGGTACATTACCTCTAAAGACATATCCCAACATGCTCATGCCTAGTTTTATTAAGTGGACCGCAATTCTAGGCCTAAAAAAAATACGCCCGCTATATTACATCAATTACGTCAAGAAAGATGCAATGGCGCTCATCACCCAGAAGCTTAGTTGGGAGTGGTATGGTGGTCACCATCTCGAAAACCGTTTTACAGCCTTCTGGCACACATATTTCATGCCAAAACGATATGGTATTGATACGCGCCTGCTCGGGCACGCGGCGTTGGTCCGTTCAGGGCAGATCACACGCGAACAGGGATTGGAAATGATCAGCAAACCGCAGGAGTACGATCCTGAATTGGTTGAGATGGTCCAGAAGCGTCTGGGTTTCTCTAACGATGAATTCGAGCACCTCATGAATCTACCAAGGCGTACTTATCGTGATTTCGGTAATTACAAGAAGACCTTTGAGCGCATGCGTCCATTTTGGTGGCTCATGTATAAGTTGAACCGCGTGCCTAAGAGCTTCTATATTAAGTTCTGTTTTCCTGATCCCAAGCCAAGCGTTTGATTTTGCAAATTACAGGATGCAACGGTGCGAATATTCGTCGGTTTAACGGATGTTGCCAATGTGGCAGCTACCTACGCTGACGGTTTCAAGCAGCTAGGTCATGAAGTTTTTTCAGTCGTATGGAACAGGAGCTACTTCTATCCGGACTCGAATTACAGTTTGATCATTGATGAAAGACAACCGGGTTCCGGGCGGCGAAGCCAGATTGGGTCATATTTAGGAATAATGAGCCGGATGACCCGGTTAATTACGGCACTGCGGTGTGAGCTATTCGTTCTGTTTGCGCCTGCTGTCCTGCCCACACAACTGTATTATCCAATTCTCAAAAATATCGGAAGAAAGATCATAACTGTCTATTGGGGCAGCGATATTCGTTATTGGTACGCATTCGGCCAGGAAATGGAATCACTGGGCGTCGAAAAGGAAGTAGCCCCGTTTTTTGAGTATGCACGGAAACGGTCGGGCGGCAGTTACTGGGACAAATTGCGCACAGTCCGCGTAGCCGAAAAGTATTCAGATCTTATCCTATCCCAGCCTGATTGCGCCCAGCTTCAAGTTCGACCTTACATGCGGGCGAATCTTCCTCTAGATATATCCAAGTATAGATTTCGGATACCCGGTAGAACGAAACCTCTCATCCTTCATGCACCGAGTGTCCCGGAGGCAAAAGGGACCGATGTAGTGCTCCGTGTTATTCAGGAGCTGAGAAGCGAGGGGCTGGATTTCGATTTTAGATTGATCGAGAAAATGCCGAACGCAGATCTCCGAGAGCTTCTGACTGAATCAGATATCGTGATTGATGAGCTTTATTCCGCCACAGTCGGCGGTTTATCTGCTGAAGCCATGGCATGTGGCAACGTAGTACTGGTTCGATACATGGCCGAGTTTTCCAAGGTTCCGCCCGGCTGCCCCGCGCTAAACGTCAACATATTCACTCTGAAAGACAATCTGCGCGAAGTCATCACCAACATAAATTACCGAAAGGAATTGGCAGGGCGCGGGAGACCTTATGTCGAATCATCCAATGATCATGTTCGAATCTGCAGAAACTTGCTACGCTGGCTGGACAACAAAGAGCACCTCGTCTATGATTTCGAACCTACGTACTTTAATAATCTGCGCATGCCGGAGAATATATTGAAGGATGAAAGAGACGAAACACGAAATAGACGATACGACTTCTTCAAGACACTTATCAACACCGGCACAACAAGAAAGAAATAACCGCGGAGAGACCCTTTGGACACAGCCGAGCCCAACAAACCAAGGCTCTTTGAAACGATACAGAAATGGAGAGTAATTCTATCGCCGATCGTGGCAGTCTTGATCCTTGGAATCTTCATTTACTGGATCTGGAGGTATAGAGATATCATCGTTGGCACGTTTAGAACAGTTGGCTTCGTTCACTTAACTTTTCTGATCTTCTTGATCTCAGTATCCTTAATCTTATCGGCCTTTACATTTACAATTTTGGTCCGCGACAAAGGCTACACCTTCCGCTTTTCAGACGGCTATCATTCCCTGAATCTCTCACAACTCGCATCCATGGTCCCCGGGAAAATATGGGGCTTTGCCGGGCTGGCAAGCTTATTGTGGTCAAAGGGGATCTCAAAACTGGATAGCTTGCTAATTATCTTTCTAAACACGCTGATCATGCTGTCCGCCTGTGCCATTGTCGGATTCACAGGCATAGTAACGGCAGTCGGCTGGGAATATGCGATGGCGTGCCTGCTCCCATTTCTTTTCCTCGTCTTAGGCCGCGATCAACTGGAACAGATTAGACAAAAGTACTTTCCAGATAGTTCATCCCTGCCTTCGAGCAGGGCCCTCATACAGGTCCTGTTCCTGGGAGTAATTATCTGGCTGATTGTGTCCACAAGTTTTACCTGGTTTCTTTATCTTAGTCAGGGAACGAAAGTAATTCCTTTCTGGATCGCCACTGGCGCGTATGCCGCAAGTTACCTGGGCGGCTTCCTCAGTCTGCTCGCGCCTTCAGGTCTTGGCGTCAGCGAGGGAATAGTTGCCATTATCCTTGGCCCGTATATTGGCACGGATAAGGTCATGGCAGTTGCGATATCCTTCCGTATTATTCACACCACTGTAATCTGGTTCAATATACTGCTAACCCTCATTCTCACTTCTGTAGAATCGAGCCGAAAGGCAAAAACACACTCTTGAGCAAAAGGGCCTTGAGGGGGCGGCAGTATTGGGTTAGCGCTTCCTCTTCCCATAGCCCTTACTTGTTAATTTCCAGCAAGACCATGTCTTTTGTAAGGTCTACAGTCTGGATAGATGACCTGCATGGAGCTAGAGTGCCCTCAAAAAGCTCCACATCCTTCGCCTGAGATAATATAAACCGTACATTGTATTTCTGAATGAGGGAACATTTCTCCTCTGGAGAAACGGTTTGCTCCAATGACCTTATCGCATCGCTTGCATAAATTCGCTGATGGATTTCATCAAGGGACATGAAATTGTTATGGCCGTTGTAGTCCAACTCTTCCCGAAATGATATAAGCCGTGTATCCGCGGAGACAGCGGGCAACAGTTGAGTATCCCCGTAATCAAGCGCAATGGAAACCACGGGCGCTACACTGTTTTGATCAATAAAGGTACCCATTTCCGCGAGCTGCTTGTTGTGACTCAGCTTTTCAAAGTATCGAGGAATCCGTGGAAAGGTAATGACCACCAACATAGGAAGCACGAACAAGCCGTACACCAGGAGCGACTGAAATATTTCGAATTGTCGGGAAGAGCTTAGCGGCATGTCCCGTCTAAATAATCCTCTTGTGCGGAGCCGAGCCCTGAGTGCCTTCAGAGTTAATACACCGGCCAATCCAAATGGAGCAAACCAGGAGGCACGAGAGATCAGTCGAGCAGATACAAAGTATCCAATGATCCAACCGGTGTAGGGCAAAGTCGCGAAGAAAACCAGCAGCACGCTGGTGAATACATACCAGTACAAAGGTCCTTCTTTCATTCTCATCAATGAAATAATGCCAGCAATCGATGCAAGGATAATGGGGATGATCCTAAAAACTTGAAAACCGAAGTGCGCGTTGCCTTTCAGCGGAATGTCAAAGAATTCCAAAACCTGGGGGTTCAGACCATAAAAAAGATCGCTGACCACATTTGTATATCTATCGATTTGGAAGGATGTAGTTGCATCCTTACCGTTATAGGGTCCACTGACCTCTCCGGTGCGATCGGAAAGGCGAATTACAGCATAAGGGATCATCAAGCCCATGCAAACGAGGAGCAATACCAGAATTTCACGCCAACTTGATTTTTTCGTATACCATGAAAACACTGACAGTCCGCATCCAATGGCACAGGATAAAAACAACATGACCGGATGAGTAAGTGCAATGCCTATACCGCTCAGAATAACCAAGGCGAGATTATCCTTAGCAGGATTTCGAATAAAATCTAAAATCATTACGAAAAAGACAGGGGCTAAAAGGAATACAACAGACACCTTGTCTTCAGCCAAAGATTGGTAGAACCAGGTACCTACTGGCCATTGATCTCCGATCATCAATGTATAGAGCACAACTTGAATCAAAGCAGCAATGCCCGCAGAACGACGCGATAAGCCAAGTACCCGGGCAAACCAATATGCTGTAATCACAGCCATGGGAACAAGAAATAATTCCAGATAATTGCCCATTAAGAGCAAGCCGGGAACACCACTCAAATTGGAAAGTAGCGCTTGTCCCATAGGATACATCGCCAGCCAGAACCTGACATGCTCTAATACATTTGCCTCATGAATTATGTTCTTGAAACCCAGGTGCGTGGAATATTGCCAATTTGTCAGGTAAGCGGAGTAGGTAGTGTCATCAATGAAAAACAGAGAATCGTGAAATGTCATTGAGGTGGCTAAGACAAGCGCTATTATCAATGAGTAGTTGCTTGCTAAGCTCCGAAAAGATTGCCGGAGCTCCACGCGGTATGGAGCAAGGCTACGCTTGGAAAGCAGTAACAAAACGAATTCCAGGATTCCTGTGAGTGTAAAAAACGCGCGTACGATGATAAATGAAAGTCCCAGGGCACGTCCTATCAACCCGATTACTGCAATGAGAAGCACCGAGAACGCAAAACCGACTGGAATAATGGCAAGGGGATAATGTATTGAAACAAGATCCCGAGCTAGCAAGAGATAAAGCAACATTCCTGGAACAATAAATAGAAGAATTGCAATACCGAGACGCAGCATATCCGTCCAGAACGCCAAATAGAGGTTTTCCTGAATAGTAGGTATCTTCCCCCAAGGAACGACTAAAAACAGCGTCCAAAGCAGAGCGGCAATCAGAACTTCCCGTTTGGACCTGATAAAGTTGAAAGCCACAGGCATATTACTGACCTCGTCATCGTTGTTTTCAGTTCAGACAACAGTATACCTCCCATCACTGGTAGCAGATGAAACATGGTTTTCTGTTCATAACAAGACAGACACCGAAATGGTGCCTGTCTTGTTGTCCAACGATATTTCTTGCTCTAGGCTTTCTGTTTACTCGTTCTCTTCACACCTTTCACTTCCTCCGTCATCGATGGAGCGGGCGCCTTGGAGCGCATGACCGCCCATCCCAGGACGCCGAGCAGGAGCAATGCCACAATCCAGACGACCCATGCGGTCACGCCGCCAACGCCCGCGTATTGCACGACAATCGGTGCAATGATCACGGAGACCAGGTTCACGACCTTGATCATCGGGTTGAGCGCAGGACCGGCCGTATCCTTGAATGGATCGCCAACCGTATCGCCAACTACACCAGCCTTGTGGCGCTCAGAGCCTTTACCGGTGTTGTTTTTCGGATCCCTGGGCTCGTCCTCGATCAATTTCTTGGCGTTATCCCAGGCGCCGCCGGAGTTGTTGAGGAATACGGCCAGCAGTTGACCGGAAACGATGATGCCCGCCAGGAAACCACCAAGCGCCTCAACTTGCAGGGTCAAACCTACCACGATCGGTGTCACAATGCCGAGCAGTGCCAGCGAGACCAATTCCTTCTGCGCGGCAGTGGTCGAGATGCTGACGGCCTGCCGGTAATCCGGCTTGACCTTCCCCTCCAAGACACCAAGTTTAAACTGACGGCGGACTTCCATCACGATCAGGGAAGCTGCGCGGGCGACAGCCTGAATAGCGAAGGAGGAGAACAGCCACGGCAGAGCACCGCCGATCAACATACCGACAAAGACCTGGGGAATATCCACACGGATGCCAAGAGCGGAAATCAGGTTCTCAGGGGCAACCCCCATGCCGGTCTGTGCGCGGGAGACATCCACCAGGAACGACCCAAACAGTGCCACCGCCGCAATTACTGCAGAACCAATCGCCACGCCTTTGGTAATGGCTTTGGTCGTGTTGCCAACTGCATCAAGGTCCGCCATGATCTGCTGGGCATCTTTGGTTGCCTTATCTGTTTTGCCGGACCAGGCCATCTCGCCGATGCCATTCGCATTGTCAGAAATAGGGCCGAAGGAGTCCATGGCGACGTTGTTGCCGGTGAGGGTCAACATACCGATACCAGTCATGGCCACACCATACAAGATAAAAGTGGCCTTTACTGCACCCTGTGCAGCCGGGATACTCCCAAAGATGAAGATGGATGCAACAATCGTTAGAGCGATCACGAGAACTGACCACACGGACGACTCAAAGCCAACAGATATACCATTAAGAATGAGTGTTGCGGGCCCGGTATCGGCCGCGCGTTTAATATCATTTACAGGTGTGGCATGCGTGCCCGTGAAATATTCGGTCAGGCGGTCAATCAAAATCGCAAGCAGAACGCCCACGCCGACAGCCATTGGCAGACGCCACCAGCCGCCCCACTGTGCCATCTCCGGAGACCTTAGATAGAAGAAGCCAGCGATGAAGAACAAAGCGGCAGAGATCGCGGCGGAGGAGAGGAAGCCACGGAAGATAGCCGCCATTGCATCGCCGCCTTTGCCTGGGCCGCCTCTCACAACATACGTTCCAATGATCGAAGACAACACGCCGATGCCACGTACCATGAGTGGGAAGATGATCCACTCAAGGCGTCCGGTAATATGCCAGAGAGCCAGACCAAGAATAAGTCCAGAAACGATCGTGACTTCATAGGACTCGAAGATGTCCGCGGCCATGCCGGCGCAGTCACCGA
Source organism: Chloroflexota bacterium (assembly GCA_029782225.1). GTDB lineage: Bacteria > Chloroflexota > Anaerolineae > Anaerolineales > Villigracilaceae > JAKOVF01. The sequence goes on from JAKOVF010000189.1 coordinate 61,045, forward strand.
CGTTATCCCCGACGAGGTCCGCGACCACCGCGGGATTTCTCGGATCATCCTCAGGGATGCCTGCTTCCACTTTACCAACCAGGTCAGCGCCGACGTCGGCTGCCTTCGTGAAAATGCCGCCCCCCACGCGCATGAACAGCGCCAGGAGTGTGCCGCCAAAACCGAATCCCAGCAGCGCATCCGGCGCCGCAATGCCGAGAATGATGAAAATGATCGTACCGCCAAGTAGACCGAGGCCATCGGTCAGCATGCCGGTGATGGTCCCAGCGCGGTAAGCAATGCGTAGCGCATCGCCAAAGGACCGCTTGGAGGCGGAGGCCACACGGACATTGCCCTCCACCGCCATACGCATGCCGATCTGACCCACTGTCAATGAAAAGCCTGCGCCCATTACAAATGCGATGGCACGGGCGATGCCGATCCAAAGTCGAACCGTGTTTGGATCCACTCCCTTGAAACGCTCGAGCGCTTCAGGTGAGGGCGGCACAATGTAAACAGAAAAGAAAAGAGCTACGGTCAGAACACCGATCAATGGCAGAATTGAGCGGAATTGCTTTCGCAGATATGCATCCGCGCCATCTTTGATCGCGTTCCAGACCTCCTGCATTTTCTCAGTGCCCTTATCCTCACGCAGGATCTGGGAACGGAGGAAAATCGCATACAAAAGGCCGAGAATGGCAACGCCAAAAACGGCCCAGATTGCGACTTCCTCAAAGGGTTGAAGACCTATCGCATACATATTGGGGTAACTCCTCCCGAGAGTAGAAAAAAATATGGGCTTTTGCCCGATTGCAGAGGGATTTTACAGGCCGCTAGACTTTGTGTCAAGAAGAAACCACATGTGTCCCTTTAACGTTGACATCTTACCCTGAATTTGATAAGATTTATCGAAATTCATCCTGGAAGACTCTAAGGAGAAACGAATGCTAGAAGAACTGGATATTCAAACTATTTCACTTACTCCAGCCGCCTCACAGGCTGTTCAGAACATCCTAACTGAGCGTAAACTTGACGGTTACGCCCTTCGTGTTTATGTTGCCGGCGGTGGATGCTGCAGCGTAAATTTTGGTATGGCTTTGGATAATAACTTCCGCGATAACGATCAGACCTTTGAAGCCGGTGGGATCAAGCTGGTTGTGGATGATGTCTCAATTGACTATCTGCGGGGTGCAACCATTGATTTTGTGAACGACCCCCAGCTTGGACAGGGCTTCGCAGTGAATAGCCCAAGCGCCAAGAGCCACAGTCATGGTGAAGAAGACGGCTGTGCCTGTGGTGGTTCCTGCTCCTGCAATAACTAAGATAACGAATGATGACAAAAACGACCGGTCTGCCGGTCGTTTTTGTTTTCACTATCTGCCACGCAGGAAGGATATCAGCGTCCCTAATGCGCCGATAAAGCCAAAGCCCAGGATCAGGAGCCCGGTCGGGATGCGGTTGCCGGCAGCCGCGTTGTCATCAAATGTTGCAGCGGCGAGCGGCGCAGGCGCTGTGAAGGTTGGCAGGCGAGTAGGCGTCTCCGGGGGAATAAAAGCTGCAGCGAGCGTCGGGTTGATCGTTGGCGTGGAAGCCGGGGTCGGTGTGGGAGGCGCGGGAAGGACCCGCAGGTTACCGATCTTCTTGAAGGTGACATACGGAGCGTACACCCAGGCTACTGAATCCGGCACCCCTGGATAATAGATCTCAATATACTGGCTGTCTTCTGAGATGCCGAGCGCAGGGGCCTCCTGCTCTGCCAGAAGCACACCAATGGCAGGATACTGATAAAGGCTGGGTCCCGAATATACTTTGACCTGATCCAGGTCAGAATAGACTTTTACGATGGGCCCCTGCGGCGTACCAGTAACTGTGGGTACAGAACCAGTTGGCTGCTGCGCAAGCACAGACGTATAACTGGGTGCGTACAAGGCGAATGCAATGACCCCCACAATGAGGAGCACGACACAGCTAAAACGGAACAGGCGAAACATATCTCTTCTGCCTACGCATTGTAAAAATCAACGATTCGAAAAGAAAGAATAGATCATTCCCAACAGACCAATCACACCCAATGAAAGGATCACGCCGGCCAAAGGCAGCGGGGTATTCGTACCCGGGGCGGGCATATCCGTATAAACGGGAACGGTTAGCGGAGGCGCAGGCGTAAAAGTAGGCAGACGCGTCAGCGTGGGAGCGACGTTGAATTGGGCCGCGAGGGTCGGGTCAATCGTGGACGTGGGAGGCGGCACGGGTGTTGGAGGAGGTTCCACAACCCGCAGGGTGCCCGGCGAGACCTGGACCAGCGGTGAGTACACCCACCCGGCGTTGTTGGGCGCCCCGGGAAATTCGACCTGGATCCAATCTCCTCCTGGCGATCTTCCAAGAGCAGGCGCCGTGGCGCCGCGCAATAAAACGCCAACAACGGGATAAATCGCAGAACCAGGTCCCATACGGACGTTGATCTGCGGTTCGTCTGTGATCACTGTGACGTACATCCCGGAATCACCGGGCGTGGGAGTCTCTGTCAGTTGTTGAGCCAGCACAACGGTCGAGTGCGACGCGCTGAACGCCCACCCGAGAGAAGCCGCGATGACGAATGTCAGAAGAGTGGGTTGAAACCAGGAACGCTGCATTTTCGTAGAACATTTAGGAGAATCGCAAAGGCGATTATAATCTAAAACATGGAGCGAAGAATTTTTCATGGTTCACTCAAGCCTGTCGATGTTGCGCAGGCTTTGCTGGCTGAATTCAACCGCGGAAACTTGCGCGCGCAGACCCTCGGTCAAACTGACAGGATGATCGTTCAGGTTGGCACGCCGCCCGGCGCTGCCTCCGGCGGGCAGACTGCGTTGACTGTTACGATTCAATCCGTTGAAGACGGGATCATGGTGGAGCTTGGACAGCAGGCGTGGCTTGGAGTTGCCGCCAGTCTCGGGATGAGCGCTCTCTGGGCATTGCGAAATCCATTTAGCCTGCTGGGGCGGCTGGATGACATTGCCCAGGATATCGAAAATCTGCAGCTGGAGGATCGCGTCTGGCAGGTGATCGGACGGGCGGCCCAGGCAGCCGGTGCATCCACCGCGCTTTCAGAGCGGCTGAATCGCCTGATGTGTGAGTACTGCGGAACGGCGAATCCGGTCGGAGAACCCTGTTGCATTGCATGTGGCGCGCCACTTGGCGCCGTCCAGCCCGGCACCTGCTCGAACTGCGGGTTCGTGGTTGGGAAGAATGAGAAAGTATGCCCCAACTGCGGGAGGACACTGTAGATTTGACCGGCTGAATCATCAGCCGGTTTTTTATTGGAAACCGGCAAAGCGCAGACTTGCAGAAATATCCCCTACCCCCTATAATATTTATATCCTGAGAAGTATGATGAAAAAAATGAACCTGAATGAACTTGAAGCGCGTTTACAGTCGCTCATCGAAGTGGACTTGGTGAGCGCCATTCCCGGCAAAAAGGTTGAGGACGTTATCATCCAGAAACTGGCGGCAGCAATGCACCTCAACACTATAACCACGGATGATGGTACCCTTGTTGCGCCAAATGTATATACCTTGATCATCCCGCCAGAAGCGGCGAAGATGTGGCAGGAGAATCAGGTACTGGACATTATTCGGCAGTCGATCAACACGGCCGGGCAGGAAGCAGGCCTTCATTTTGTTACCGCGCCGACGATTACCATCACGACAGACGAAAGAATCCCCAAAAACGACGCGAGCATTGTGGCATCTCATAGAGTGGAACCCATGGCCGATACAAAAGCATCTCCCCTGGATACAGAGAATCTGGAAGAAACTGGCAGCATTCCAGAGAACGCTTTCCTGATCGTGGAAGGCGTAAAGGTTTTTCCGTTAAGCGAAGCAGTGGTGAATATTGGCCGTCGGTTGGATAATCAACTGGTGATCGATGATCCACGCGTGTCGCGCAACCACGCACAGCTGCGTTCCATCAAGGGACGTTTCGTCGTCTTCGACCTGAACTCAACCGGGGGAACATTCGTAAATGGTCAGCGTACGAGCCAGAGCGTTCTGTACCCGGGGGATGTGATTTCGCTGGCCGGCGTCGCTCTGATCTTCGGACAGGATAACCCTCCGCCGCGGCCGGACCTGAAAGATACGGCTCCCCTCCAAAATGCAAATGGCGACCGTCCAACAGCGGTGCTGAAAGAACGCTCAACAGCGAAACTCAAGAAGAAATGAAGCAATGAGCGGCCTGATCGTCCTGGCCCTTCGACTGCTTCTCGCAGCGGCCCTCTACGGCTTCCTGGGCTGGGCATTAATCACCCTTTGGCGCGAAATTCAAAGACAAAGCTACACGCTGGCAACCCGCCGGACACCGGGCATCAGCCTCTCGGTCCGTGATGGAGACGCACCTCCGACGATCCGCTACTTCAGCCAGCCGGACATTACGCTGGGGCGCGATCCAGGCTGCGATGTTCCCCTAACAGACGATACCATTTCAACACGTCATGCACAATTAAAATATCATCATGGCCAGTGGTGGCTTGAAGACCTGGCTTCGATGAACGGCACTACCTTGAATGATATCGCTGTCACCATGCCAACGGTGCTTACCTCAGGCGATGAAATCCAATGTGGAAGGACCCGCCTGACGGTCGGCCTCAATTCGGATGCGATTGTTTCACCTACACAGCGACTGGAGAAGCAAGGATGAACGATTCGGTCTCGCTTGGCATCATCGGTGGTTCAGGGTTGTATGATATGCCCGGGTTGAAGGATGCGCAGGAGCACAATATCGACACACCTTTTGGCAAACCCAGTGCGCCGATTGTGACCGGAGTGCTTGAGGATCAACGCGTTGCCTTCCTGGCCCGCCACGGAATCGGACATCACATCACACCCGCTGAGGTCCCGTACAGGGCGAACATCTACGCTTTGAAGTCGCTGGGAGTCGAACGAGTCATCAGCGTGAGCGCCTGTGGCTCATTGCGTGAGGACTATGCACCCGGCGACATCGTGATCCCCGATCAACTTTTCGATTTCACAAAGGGACGTACACGCACATTTTTCGGCGAGGGATTGGTCGCCCACATCGGTGTGGCAGATCCGTTCTGCAAAACTGTCTCAGCGGAGCTGGCAGCCGCAGTGAGCGCCGCCGGGGCAACCATTCACCGCGGCGGCACGTTTATTACGATTGAAGGTCCGCGTTTTTCCACGAAGGCGGAATCACATACATATCGTAGTTGGGGCATGTCCATCATCGGGATGACTGCCAGCCCGGAAGCCTTCCTGGCCCGCGAGGCAGAGCTTTGTTACGCAGTCATGGCCCACGTCACCGATTACGACGTGTGGCATGTCAATGAAGCGCCCGTGACCGTTGAGATGGTGATCCAGACCCTCAACAAGAACACGGAACTCGCACAGGAAGCCATCCGCATCTTCGTGGGAGCCACTGAAGCTGCAAAAGACTGCGAGTGCAGGCATGCACTGGCCTCCGCATTGATTACCAATCCGAAGGTTATCCCCGCTGAGACGAGGCAGAAGCTCGATCTGCTGATCGGTAAGTACTATCGATAGATCTCGTTCTGGATCTCCATCGGTTTCCAATGGAGCTGCATAGAACGAGATCCTGTAAAAAATGACTGATGCTATCCAGGGTCGTCTCCTCCGTTGGGCGGCGGCATTTCTTTTCCTTTACTCCGTCATATTGACACTTTCTCCGGCAGTCCGTGAGCGGTCATGGAATGTGGACTATCGCTTTTCCCATTGGATCGGATTCACAGTCTGGCTGGTTCTGGTCATGGCCAGTCATCGGGCAACTTCGATGCTCATGCCGGATCGCGATCCATATCTTTTCCCCATTGCCGCATTGCTCAGCGGTTGGGGTCTGCTCACCATCTGGAGGTTGGACGAGAATTTCGGCTTGCGCCAGCTCATCTGGCTGGTTCTCAGTGTCTGCATATTTATCGCCGCGCTGCGTCTACCGCAAAACCTGAATTTCCTGCGCGGCTACAAATACATACTTCTCACGGGGGGACTGCTCCTCACCGCGCTGACCTTGATCTTTGGCACCAATCCCAGTGGCTTTGGCCCGCGCTTGTGGCTCGGCTGCTGTGGTGTTTATTTGCAGCCATCGGAGCCACTCAAGCTCCTGCTTGTCATCTATCTGGCTGCCTATCTGGCTGACCATTTCCCGATCCGCCTGCAAATCTTCCCTCTATTATTTCCTACCATTCTCGTTACCGGGCTGGCATTGTTATTGCTGATCGTTCAACGCGACCTGGGTACGGCCTCCATTTTCATCCTGCTTTACACTGTCATTCTCTATCTGGCGACCGGCCGCCGGCGCGTGCTGCTGGGAACGGCAGCGGGTCTGAGCCTCGCCCTGATCATTGGATATGGTCTGATCGATGTGATCCATGTCCGTGTGGAGGGCTGGCTTAATCCGTGGAATGATCCGTCTGGACAGTCTTACCAGATCATCCAGTCTTTGCTGGCGGTTGCGAATGGAGGAACCGGGGGGCGCGGACCCGGCGTTGGCAGTCCGGGACTCGTTCCTGTGGCGATTTCCGATTTTGTCTACGCGGCGATCTCAGAAGAAACCGGTCTGGTCGGGACCGTTGGCCTGCTTGCACTGATATGGTTGATCCTCACCCGAGGTATGATCGCGGCCATCCACGCGCCGGATCGGTTCCGCCGTTTTCTGGCCGCTGGCATCACCACGTATCTTGGCATGCAAAGCCTGCTCATCATCGGTGGAAACCTGCGCCTGCTGCCGCTCACCGGCGTGACTCTGCCATTCGTTTCCTACGGCGGTTCGTCTTTATTGACTTCTTATATTGCGCTGTTTCTCCTTCTCAACATTGGCACTCAGACAGAAATTGAACCGGCCCCCCTCCCCAACCCACAGCCATATGCGGTCTTGTCTGCCCTGCTCGGACTCGGGATTGCCGCCGCCGCGCTGACATCCGCCTGGTGGGCGATCTCCCGCAGTGCGGATCTGCTCATTCGCACCGACAATCCACGCCGCACCATTGCCGACCGCTTTGTACGGCGTGGGAGCCTCCTGGATCGAAATAACAAGCTTATTACCACAACCGAAGGATCTGTAGGCAGCTTTCGTCGAGTCTATTTATATCCAAACCTGGCACCCATTACTGGCTATACGCACCCCGTATACGGGCAGGCAGGTCTGGAAGCCAGCCTGGATGATTATCTACGCGGACTCCAGGGCAACCCCGCCAGTCTCATTTGGTGGGACCACCTGCTTTACGGCACGCCGCCTGCCGGGCTGGATGTCCGCTTGAGCATTGACCTCGAACTGCAGTCTGAAGCCGACAGACTGCTCGGGGCACATCCGGGCGCGATCATTCTGATGAATGCTCAAACCGGTGAAATCCTCACGATGGCCTCCCATCCCACCTTTGACCCGTCCCGGCTGGATGAAGATGGAGCAACACTAACCCAGGACCCTCAAGCTCCTCTGCTCAACCGCGCAACACAAGGGCTCTATTTTGCCGGGCCCGCGCTGCAGCCCTTGATTCAGGCAGAGTTTGGAAACAGTAAACCGGACGATCCAGAGTTGATACAATTCTATGATTCACTGGGCTTATTTCGTGCTCCCCTGTTCAATATGCCAACCACTTCCGGCGGTAAGGTCAATCAGCCCGGTGAGGTGCGCGTCAGCCCTTTGCAGATGACACTCGCCGCGGCTGCGTTGAGCGCCCACGGCGTGATTCCCGCCCCACGGATCGCGATGGCCGTGAACACGCCCGAACAAGGGTGGGTGGTGCTGCCAGCCTTGAGCAGCGCATTTAACGCCATCAAACCCGAGGCGGCGGATGAAGCGGCGCGGTCTTTCGTCAACCAGAATACTCCCTTCTGGCAATATGTCTCACAGGCTCGCGTGAACGATACGGTCGTCACATGGGCGCTGGCGGGAACGGTCCCCGGTTGGCGAGGCACGCCGCTGGTGATGGTCGTCGCGCTGGAGCAGGATAACCCGCGGCTGACTCAATCCATCAGCACCCGCTTTCTTACCGAAGCCCTGAATCAATGATTTGCCGGGGAATCAAAAAAGCCAGGTACTGAACCTGGCTCTTTATTGACTTCAAACTACTTTCCGTCGTCGGTATCTTTTGCGCTGTAGCCGGGACCGGATTTGAAGAAATCGTAGTTGGGCTTGATATCTGGAGTGAGATCAACCACTTCACCAGCCTCGAGCTTCTTGACTGTGTCAAGCACGATCGGGTTGCCGTGATGGTTGGTGCCTTCAAAATGACCGGTGAGTCCCACACGGCTGATGTGTTCGCCACCCTTGGCTGTATACGCAGCCGGAACTTCATCTTCGGGGAATATCGCAGCGTATGGGCATTCGGGGACACATGCACCGCAATCGATACATGTATCAGGGTCAATGTAGATCCAGGGCCATTCAGCAATTGGTCCGGGAATCATGCATTCCACCGGGCAGACTTCAATGCAGCCGCGATCGCGTACGCATAGACTTGTGATAATGTGGGTCATGGAAAGACGCTCCTTGTTCGAATTGAAGATCCAGTGACCGTAATTATATCTTCGTTTATTTGGCTGACAAGAGGGGTATTCGTTAAAACATTTGGCGGCAGTTGCTCTGCCGCCAAAACTTCATTTCACAGGAAGGCTATTTGCCCGCAAAGCGTGATGCAATCGCATCCCAGTTCACCACGTTCCACCAGGCCGAGACGTAGTCCGCGCGTTTGTTCTGGTACTTGAGATAATATGCGTGTTCCCAAACATCTATGCCCATGATCGGCGTCATGCCCTCGGAGAGAGGGCTATCCTGGTTAGGGGTGGACACGATCGCAAGTCCGCTGCCCTTCTGCACCAGCCACGCCCAACCCGATCCAAAACGCGTGTTAGCGGCTTTTTCGAACTCAGCTTTGAAATTATCGAAGGAAGTAAAGGCCGCGTCAATGGCTTTTGCGAGCTGACCCTTGGGCATGCCGCCCGCTTTGGGTCCCATGACCTCCCAGAAGAGATTATGGTTGAAAGTGCCGCCGCCGTGATTGCGAACAACCATGCGCACGCTCTCAGGCACTGCGTTCAAGTTACCCAACAATTCCTCAAGCGACTTTCCCGCTAATTCGGGAGTCTTCTCCACCGCTGCGTTCAAGTTTGTGATGTAGGTTTGATGATGTTTCGTGTGGTGGATTTCCATCGTGCGCGCATCGATGTGCGGCTCCAACGCGTCGTACGCGTATGGTAATTTTGGCAGTTCAAAAGCCATGGTACCTCTCCTTATGAGTTGAACAAAGAACTTATATTGTGAGAATTATGATACAAATTGTAAACTTTCAATGACACACTGTCAAGCAATTGACACAAACTCTTACACTTTGCTTACGCGCCGTCATGTTGGCAGTATACTTGCGGGAATCACGAGGAACCATTGAGTGACGAACGCGCCCGCCTCTTCCTGCCCCTCAACCTGCTCATTGCAATCCTGGCAGTTTCCACCGCCTCGATATTCATCCGCTTCGCGCAGGCAGACGGTGTCCCCTCGCTGGTTATCGCTGCCCTGAGGCTGACTTTCGCTACGCTCCTCCTCGCCCCCATCGCCTTGACGCGTTACCGCCTCGACTTACAAAGACTGACTCGACGCGAGATTCTCCTCGGCGTACTCTCGGGCATCTTTCTAGCAGTCCATTTTGCGACATGGATTTCATCGCTCGAATATACGAGCGTTGCCAGCTCGGTGGTGTTCGTTAGCACCGGTCCGCTGTGGGTGGCTTTGACCTCGCCGTTGTTCCTGAACGAAAGGCTCTCACGCACAGCTATCATAGGTCTGGTACTTGCCCTTCTCGGGGGGACAATGATCGGGCTGGCAGATGCGTGCAATTTCAAAGCTGGATTCGCATGTCCCCACCTGGGACAGGCTCTGCACGGCCGCGCCATATGGGGAAATTTCCTCGCGCTGGTCGGCGCCTGGGCTGTGACAGGCTATCTCATCATCGGGCGAAAATTGCGGGCGAAGATGTCACTCATGCCATATATTTTTCTCGTCTACGGTATGTGCGCCGCTATGCTGGTCATTGTCATGTTTGCCCGAGGGAACTCACCTTTTGGCTTTGCGCCGAGGACGTACGGCTGGATTCTTCTGCTGGCCGCCTTTCCTCAACTGATCGGCCACTCGACGTACAACTGGGCGCTGAAGTACATGTCCGCGGCATTGGTGGCCGTGACAACTCTGGGCGAACCCATTGGATCAGCCATTCTGGCATTTTTGATCCTGCAGGAGACGCCTCGCACGCCGGTGCTGATTGGAGGAGCGTTTATCCTGCTGGGAATCTATCTCGCTTCGCGAAGCCGCAACACATGATCATTATCTTGATGGGCGTGGCAGGCTCCGGCAAAACGACCGTTGGCAGAGCCCTCGCAAACGAGCTGGGCTGGGACTTCTTCGATGCAGATGACTTTCACTCGCCTGAAAATCGGGAAAAGATGTCCCGTGGAATCGCACTTACAGATGCCGACCGCGCGGACTGGCTTCAGGACCTTCAAGCTGTTTTGAAGAAAAGCACTCAGAGTGGCCGCTCGTGCATCCTGGCTTGCTCTGCTCTGAAGGAAAAGTACCGCAAGCTTCTGTATGTAAGCAAAGACGTGCATTTTGTGTATTTGCGTGGAACCTATCGACAGATCCTGAAGAGACTAACGCGGCGCAAAGCCCACTTTGTCCCGCCGTCGCTCCTGGCGAGTCAATTCGAAACGCTGGAGGAACCGAAAGGCCAACTGACAATTGATATAAGATTCCCGCTCAAGCAAATTGTACAGACCATCCGTAAGGAACTAAAGCTATGAAACTCCCTTCACACCTATATCTTGAACAGCTTAACATCCCTTATGAGCCGCGCAGTTTTTCGCCCGAGACCGAGAAAGGCGCGGCCAATGTCGCCCACGTCCTGGGGTTTTCTGAAAGACAGGCCGTCAAGACCCTGATCTTCCAGGTGGACACCGGCGAACACGTCCTCGTCATGCTGGGCGGCGATCAGAACGCCGTCTCAGGCAATCTCAAAAAGGCAATTGGCTCCCGTAACATTCAAATGGCCGCGCCGGAAGCCGTAAAGGAAACAACGGGCTATGTGATCGGCTCCATCCCGCCGTTTTGCTGGCAGCCCGATGGATTCCGCACTTTCGTCGAAGCCTCGCTCATGGACGAGCCAATCCTGGGAGTCGGCGCAGGTCACTGGGGTGAAGAGATCATGATCACGCCGGAGAATCTGGTAAAGGCAAGCCGGGCTATCGTGGTCAATTTGACGGATCGAGAAAAGCCAGTGATCGGGGGATAGTGATCAGTTCCAGCGGGACCGCAAAGATTAACGAAAAAGATGACACCGCCAGGGTGCCATCTTTTTCGTCCAACAGCTTCTGCCAATCAGACGCTATTTCTTCTGGCTGCCAAAAGCCAGCCGGCCCACGGTGCCCTGCTCACTGGTCTGCTTAGCCTCGGTGAGGGAGCGGTTGAGGTCCCAGAGGACAATCAGGGAAAGGAAAACGAACATCAATTCGTAATTGCTCTCCTTCACCTCCTGCAATGCCTGGGGAAATGGGATCACCGGCCACGTATAAGCCTTCTCATATATGGTTTTTGCCAGCTTGGCAAGAAAGTAATTAATCAGGAACAGGGCGCCAATGCCCCAATACACGATGGGTGTAAACCTGGCGGCAAATTCTTTGAAGGGCTTGAAGAGCAGTGCACCGGCGGGAAGGATCACCGCAAAGGCCATCCAGAACACAGTGAAAATCGTATCCGCCTTGAGGAGCTTGTTCTTCTCAAAGAACTTGAGATTGTGGATGTTCAGTTCATCCTGCGTATTCTGTGAAGCAAGCGCTGCGGGTTCACTGATGTGGAAGATTCTCTGTCCCCAGCTGATTTCCTCACCGCCACCAAAGAAGTACAAACCTGCCAGACCCAGATAGACCAGCAGCTTCAGCCAATGGATCTGAGCATTTTTGCGGTTCTGAAACGCACGGACGAAAATATAGAACGAAATACCAGCCGCAACAAACAAAGAAATTGCCCCGACATTTTCAAAGTAGTGATCTTCCGGGAACAAGATGGCCGCCCACTTTTCCCCCCATCCCAAAGTTGTGTAGCCGAGAACAAAATACAACGTCATAATTACGTAAAAAGGCGTACGAAAATACCACTTACTTTTGTCCATACTCTGCTCCGTCTGAGTGAATTACCAACCATGCACCCATCTAAATTGGATATTTTAGGGAGTATATCACGCATTTTGGTACAGATATACATCATAAACATTACAGCATCATAGGATCTCTTCCCCGATCGACCAAAACAAAAGATGACGCCTCATGGACGTCATCTTTAAGTTGATGGTAAAAGTGGCAAATCTCAGTCGCTTCTAACTTAGATCCTTATATTGTTCGGGCACTGGTGCGGGCAGCTACTTGGCAATTTGACTCCCCGGTGCCAGATTCATTTCGGCCGGCGGAAGTGCCTGCCTGGCGGTGCTCAGGGAGGCGTTCAGCTCCCAAAGGAAAATGATCGAAATCAGAATAAAGAGCGGGTCATAGTTCGTTTCTTTGGCCTGCTTCAGCGCCTGTGGAAATGGGATCGTCTGAAATGTATAGACGGCGGGATAGATAACTTTGGCAATATGCTCAAAGACATAATTCACCAGGAACAGCACGCCCACGCCCCAGTAGGGAATTGGCACATATTTCGAGACGAATTTTTTGAAACGAGGCCACACTAGGCTGCCAAATGGGAGCAACACTCCGAATGAGAACCAAAAAATAGTTACAAGCCGGTCGGCTGTGAAGAACGTGTTTTTTTCGAACACAGCAAGATTGTGAACGGTGATCTCATTCTGCACATTGACGGCGGCGATACTCGCCGGCGTAGCAATGTGGAAAATTCTCTGGCCCCAGCTGATTTCCTCACCTGCAACAAAGAAATAAAGGCCAGCCAGACCCAGATAAACCAGTAACTTGAGCCAATGGATTTTGAGAAGCTGGCGATTCTTATATGCCTGTACAAATATGTAGAGGGTTAGTATACAGGCTATCATAAGTGCGATCGGCTGACTGTTTTCGAAGAAATGATCTTCAGGAAATAAGAAGGCGGCCCACTTATCCCCATAACCCAGCGTGGTGTAGACCAGTGCAAAAATCAAAATAGCTACGATGTAAAATGTCGGCCGGAAAAACCACTTGTCTTTTTTCATTGCCTGCTCCTTTTGTCAACCGAATCGATAAATCGGATATTAATACTCAAATATGAAAAAACGATGAAATTCGGATCAGATATGTTATGGCGGTTATGGTGCTGCAATCTTGCGGACCACCCCGATAAAGAAAGATGACGCCTCTTCGGCGTCATCTGGTTATCTTTTGTAGATATAGTTCAACTCTCTGATCTTCTGGGCCAGTGGCTCGTTTGCATCACCGTCCAGCATCCTCCACTCCCAGTTCCCGCCGAGTTTGCTCGGGAAATTCATGCGGGCTTCACCGCCGAGGCTAAGCACGTCCTGCATGGGCGTGATGGAAAAGACCGCTACAGAGCCCCACACCGCGCGGATCAAATCCCAGGCGAAGTCGTGACCATCCACACGCAGGTAACGGAGCGCAAATTCCCGCTCCTGCTGGGGGCCATTCTTGAACCAGCCCATGGCTGTGTCATTATCATGCGTACCCGTGTAGGCGACACAATTGGGAACGTAGTTATGCGGCAGGAAGGGGTTTTCCGGCCCTGAGAAACCAAACTGTAAGACCTTCATCCCTGGCAAGTGAAATGCTTCCAACAACTCGATGACATCAGGTGTAATGACACCCAAATCCTCTGCAATGATGGGAAGGCCAGTGCCCGGCGTGATCAAGCCATCGCCCAGGTATTTATCCACGGCGCGGAAGAAGTGCTGACCTGGCCCCGGAACCCAGCGGCCCTGTTCAGCGGTGGGATTGCTGCCCGGAATTTCCCAGTACCCCGCAAAACCGCGGAAGTGATCGAATCGGAGAATGTCCACTGATCCCAGCGAGGCACGTATTCGCGCCAGCCACCATTCATATCCTTCATTCTTGTGCACTTCCCAGTTGTAAAGCGGATTTCCCCAGCGCTGTCCCGTTGGAGAAAAGAGATCCGGGGGAACGCCCGCCACCACCGTCGGGTTGCCCTGATCATCGAGGTAGAACAACTCGGGATGTGACCAGACATCGGCAGAGTCATACGCAACAAAGATCGGTATATCACCGATGATCTGCAGCCCGCGCTCATGGGCGTACGCGCGTAGCTGATTCCATTGCCTGAAAAACAGGAACTGATAGAACGAATGGCGCGTGATGCTCTCTGCCAGTTCCCTGCGGGCCCTGGTTAGTACAGTCTTCTTCCTGAGCCGCAATGACTTCGGCCAGCCATTCCACGCGCCGCCACCGTGCGCTTCCTTCAAGGCCATGAACAGGGCGTAATCGCCCAGCCAGGAGGCTTGTTCCGCAAGGAAATAATCGAAGCTCGCCCTGAGTGAAATCGAAGGGTCCTTACGGAGATTGCCGCGGCTGGATTGAAAACGGTCAAATGCCCTTTGGAGCAGATTCAGCTTCCACGGGATGAGCAGGCCAAAGTCCACGCGTGAGGCGGAAAATGCCGGTTTCTCCGCGAGGTCATCCTGAGTCAAGAGTCCGTCTGCGAGCAATGCATCCGGGCTGATCATATAGGGATTTCCCGCAAAGGCCGAGAAACACTGATAAGGCGAGTCGCCGAAGCCTGTGGGCCCCAGCGGAAGGACCTGCCAGAGTTTGCATCCAGTAGAAGCGAGCCAATCCAGAAAACGATAGGCCTGCGGTCCGATATCACCAATGCCATACGGACCCGGCAGGCTGGTGGGATGAAGCAGGATGCCGGAAGAACGATTGAATGTCATAGATTTTTAATCAGGGATTGATACAACTCAAGATATTTTCTCGCAGATTTCGCCCACGAGAAATCCTGTTCCATTCCATTTTGTTGGAGCATTCTCCAGGCCACGCGATCTTCATAGATTTTCATCGCAGCGCGAAGCGCGTCCGCCAGAGGTTTGGGTTTTGGCTCCTGGAATACGAAGCCGGTCTCACCATGTTTTACGGTATCGTTGAGCCCTCCCACAGCACTGACCACGGGGACGCAGCCATACCGCATGGCGATCATCTGGGAAAGTCCGCAAGGCTCGTAGCGGGAGGGCATGAGGAAGATATCGGCGCCTGCGTAGATCTGGCGCGCCAGGCCTGCGTCGTAGCGTGTTTCGACATGCACCTGGTTGGGCATATCTTTCTGGAGTTTGAGAGCTGCTTCCTCCAGCTTCGGGTCGCCGGTGCCGAGGATCACGGCCTGCCACTTTCTCTTTGAGCGCCGCATATTGCGCAGGGCCGTGAGTGCAACATCCACGCCTTTTTGCGGGTCCATACGTGAGATCATCGCGAACAACGGGACCTCCGGCTCGCTCGCCATTTTCAGACGTTCCTGCAGGAGCATTTTGTTTTCGCTGCGCTTTTCCAGCGACTCGGTATCGAAATTCACACCCAGCGCGGGATCATCAGCCGGGTTGAAAGAGACGGTATCGAGCCCATTGAGGATGCCGCTCACTGTTTCACGGCGGGAGTTGAGGAATTCGTAAAGGCCGTTGGCTTCCGGCTTGAGAATTTCCTGGGCGTAGGTCGGCGAGACGGCCACGATCGCATCTGAAGCCCACAGACCAAGCGGCAGCGGCAGGACGCGCGCCCAATCCGGCAGGTCGGTCTGTGCGAGTTTCAATCCATAGGACTGGAGCACCGCGCTCACATCAGGGCCAAGGAAAGGAAGATTGTGAATTGTAATGAGATTGCCTGTGCGATGTATCCCCCCTTCCCAACGCTGGGTCAGCACGCCATAAGCAGCCAGCGCGGTGTGCCAGTCATTGGTGTGGACAATATCTGCTGTCCAGTTGATCTGGCGTTGAAGCTCGAGCGCCGCCAGAGAAAAGAATGTATATTTTTCGGCATCCAATCTTGAGTCAAGAGAATAGACAGAGCCGCTGGCTGTGATCGGATCGCCGGAGATGAAATAGACCGGCATTCCCTCATGGAGGCCCTCAAATGCTTCCGCCTGGACCTCGGAATCGCCGCGCGGAATCGAAAAGATTCCCAGCGGCCTCTCCCCCTGCGCGCGTATCGCAGAATGACGCGGCAGAACGAGTCGGACGTCCAGTTTTAGATCATCGGTGGAAAGAGCACGCAGCGCACGTGGGAGAGACCCGGCGACATCGCCCAGTCCTCCTACTTTGACAAATGGTTCGGCTTCAGCAGCAAGAAAGAGGACGTTGATAGTCTGGGCCATGTAGTCCATTTTACCCGGTTTCAAGAGACCCGTTGGTATCCATTCCGGCATGGCGAGGATGGCAACAGCCCGACGAAGCGATGATATAAATGGCTTGTATCACCACGCCCAAGGATATATACTGTTTCTAACTCATGGTGGCTCACTCCATCACAATCTTTGCCAAAGGAGATACATGATGAAAGTGCTTGCTCAATCCCGAAGTTTAAAAGTGTTCGCGTTCGTGCTAGTTGCGCTCGTGATTGCCTGGTTCGTACTGCCTTACACAGAGTTTTATCGCGAGTGGGTATTTGAGGGAAAAGCCAAAGTTCGTGAAGGTCCCATCAACCCGCAAGTTGCCAACTCATCGCCGATCCAGCCAGCGACTGTCGGCCTGGCCGCACCATCTGGCTTTACACCGCAGACCCGCCTGGGCTTTCATGTAAACAACGAATGGGAACCTGCCATCGCCGCTGATCGCTTCGGTCACGTTTATATGATCTACCCACAGTATGGAGGCGTGCCCGGCTGCGCCACCTGTTACAGTCCCACCATGATCCTGCAGATCAGCAATGACTCTGGCGTGACGTGGGGTTCGCCGACTGTGATCTACCCGGCAGGCTCGACCAGCTACCAGGTGGATGCGCAGATCGTCGTCGATCCTGAGGACGGTCAAACGGTGTATGCAGCGTGGCTGCAAAACAACAAGTCAGATATTCTGGTTGGCAAATCTACTGATCACGGCCTGACATGGACCTTTGTCACGGCTGATTCCACCAACGCCGGCACCGATAAGCCCATCCTGGCCGTGCGCGGGCAGGATGTGTACGTTGCCTACACTCACAGCCAGACCGTATTTGTAACCTATTCGCACAATGGCGGAGCGACCTTCACCGAAGTCAAGATGAATCAAAATGCAAAGCTGGGCTGGTCACTGGGCGGCGGAGGCACGGTGACGCCCAACGGTAATGTTTACTTCTCGTGGGATGGATACGAGCAGAACGGCGGAGCCAAGGGCAACGTGAACCTTTACGTCAGCAAGTCCACGGATGGCGGCGCAACGTGGACAACAAAAACGCTCGACGTTTCCAAGGCACCTCCGGACTGCTCCGCCTTTGACTGCGGCTGGGCGTTCCTCGGCGCGGCGGCAACCATGACCTCTGATTCATCCGGCAATCTGTACGCACTATGGAATGCAGGCTCGACCGCGAAAGGCCCTGAGCGCATCTACTTCGCCAAATCAAGCAATGGCGGCGGTACCTGGTCTACAAAAGTGGATGTTTCTCTGGCACCGGCTGGCACGCATCACGCCTTCCCGGCGATCGCAGCGGCCGGAAACGGCGACGTCCGCATCGCTTGGATGGACGCCCGCGCCGCCAACGGGGGCATGGACCGCTGGAATGTCTACTATCGCAGTTCGACCAACGGCGGAGCAACCTGGAGCAGCGAAGTGGATGTCTCCACGTTTGTAGCAGGAGACGACCTGAGCAGCTACATCTTCACGGATGGCTTCCGCTTCCCCTTCGGCGATTACTTCGAAATGGACGTTGATAATAATGGATTTGCCCACCTCATTTTCGGAGAAGGCTATAGTTACGACTCGCCCGGCTCGATCTGGTATGTGAAAGGGAAGTAAAACACAACGTCCCGAAGGTTTGCCTGTGCTGGCGCGCATGCACCAGTGAAACCTTCGGGACGTTTTCAGCTTGGGGAGCCTGATGGGTTTCGAACCCACAACATCCACATCCACAGTGTGGCGCTCTGCCGTTGAGCTACAGGCTCCGTGAGCGCCCGCTATTATACACGAGGCACGTAATTAACGCAATTTTAGCACGGC
>JAKOVF010000197.1 GCA_029782225.1 Chloroflexota bacterium
GAGTGCCTGAGCCTCGAGTGGTTCCGCTCGCGCGTCGAGGCACGCGTGATCATCGAGCAATGGCGCCGGCACTACAACCATGTGCGTCCGCACTCGAGCCTGGACTACCGCACACCCGTCGAATTCCGGCAACATCACGATTCCATCCACCGCGGAGCCACTTTCAAGTAACCGAGTGGGCGAAATTCCCGGGGCAGGTCAATGCGGCCGCCGCAGGCGTTGCGCTCTCTGCCGTCGCCGGAACCGTTGCTGCCAACTACCAGACCTGCCACGAAAACGCCGAGCAACTGAGGGCGTTGCAGGAGTGGATTAGGGGGGCGATACCTGCAAAACAATGAGCGGTGCGGGCTATCGAGCGAGGCGGGCGGCTCGCAGCCATATCCGTTCTCGCGTTCAACCTCCGCACGGGGCGGCTGCAGACGCAGCTCGTGGCCCGGCCCGAGGCGGAAGTGATGCTGCTCCTCTCATGATCGGGCCAACAGCTATCAGCGAATCATCGCCAGGAGACCAATTGCGACAACAACGCCAATGACACCGGAAGCGGCGACAGCCCCCCATGTTCCCAGCTTTGGTTTCAGCCAGTAATAGCTGCCAAAGGCAACCAACCCGCCGACAAGGCCAAACAGCTTGACGATGATAACGGCCAGAATGGACGGCCAAAGCCAGTCCCATGAACCAGACTTCTTCTCGGTCGTAGCTGCTGCTGGCGTAGCCACTGGCGTCGTTGTGGGCGCCGGCGCAGATGACGGTGCGTTCGGATCTTCGTAAGCCATTGTCTTCTCCTTTTGTGGTTATCGATTTCCTGCGGCGTTCAATGCGCTCATCAAAATCAGCACGCCAAAGACTGCGGCGGTACACACAAGCGCACGAACCACTCCCCATTTTTTGTGGAGCACCACTGCACCGGTGGATGTATCCCACAACGTCGTGCCGGTTTTCGTGAGACGCCGATACGCGAACAGTTGCGTGAATAATGCGACGAATGGAATGCCAAGCCCTACACCCTGGAGAAAGACGAGAAAAGATCGGTTTAGCGCCTCTGGAAAGGACAGCAGGGCCCCGCTCGGATGGGCCACCCTGATACCGAACAGCCATTTCGCTGGCGTCGTTCCGAACAACGAGAGAAACACTGATTCCGCAGGCACCCACACCAGATACAGCACGACACCGGCAATGATGGGATTCTCTATTGCCTTGGCGAAGCCCGCCGCCTGTTCTGGCATCGTTGCGCTCAACGCGAATATCAACAGAAGCAACAACAGAAACCCTGCAGTGCAAATGTCCACCGTCCGTGCGAACAATCGTCTCCATGGGTGATGTTGCCCCCCAAGAAAACTTTTGCTCTGATCAACGGATGATTTTGGCTCCTGGGCGAACCCGTCGAAGCTTGGCGACGGTGCATTGGGATCTTCGTAGGCCATTGGCTGTTCCTGTTCTTCTTATCGAATCACGATGCTGTTCTTCAATCGATTGTGGGCAGAGATTGCCTGCTGATCCCCTTCAATGTACGAAAGCGTGATCAATGCTTTCTCGGCGCCCAGCGGCACGTGGTACTGAGCTACCCTCATCGTCTCTGCCGAGTTGACCGATGATGTGCGTCCGTAGCGAATGATCAGGGCGGTCTGGCCTCCAATTGGTTCAACGGCAAAGCTGGGGCGTCCGACCTCCTTCATTCCGTACTTCGCCATCCCCGCCCACATCGTTGGGGACTCCTCGCGCCAGACATCCGCCAAATCTTTCAATACCTGTTGCTTATTGGCCTGAACTTCCTGCCTAACGTCCGCTTGAGTAAGCGGCGGCTCCATTGGAATGAACGACACCCGGACAAACACCCGTGAGGGTGCTGGATAGGACTGCACCGAAAGCGACGCCACGTGATCAGTGGCAACTCCGGTGACTTTCTCCGCAAACTCCTTTACACGCCTGCGCTGTTCCGCATCACTGATCGTCCAGTCGCTTGGCACTTCAATCTGAACTCGTCCCTTGACGTTGAGCTTGGTATAGCCCGGAGTCTGTGCGGCGACCGGCAAGGCGACCGCAGCCAACAAGCAGAAGCACAGGGCGGAGAATATTGTTCTTGCTTTGTTCATCATCAGTTCTCGGTTAGGAGGCTGTTCAGCAACTCCTGCTGGATAGCTTGCAGTTGGCCCCGGCTCTGTGGCGAACCGGTTCCTTCATAAACATTGATCGAGAGCGGCAGGGAGTTCAGGAGCGTGATTGCGCTGATTCCCGAAACTGGGCGGCTGCTTTCCCCGACGCTCATGTTCATCCGCATGGAAAAATAGACCGCGTTTCCGTCCCGCCCAATCGGATCGAACTTCATGTCTGTTAGCGCGACGTCGCTATTCTCGAACGACGCTTTCAGCCGTCGATTGAGCTCGGCGGAATTCACCCGAGGCGTCGACTTGGAAAGGCCGGAAAGGAATGCCTCTCGCGGCATCTCGATTCGCTGGAAATTCCCCTTCGGGCCGATAAGCTGGATTTGCAGCCAGTGATCCAGCATGTCCCTTCGCCCCATCCTGTAGTCCTCCAGCTCGGAACAAAGGACTGCTGCATGCACGAGGCGCGAACCTTCTCCGAGGGAACGCTTTGCCAAGTCCATGAGCTCGACTTCGCGCGCCGACTCACCCGGCGTGCAATAGCCACTTGGATTCGAAAACAGGACCTGCTGACCAAGCACGTTCACCGACACTGTAGCCGCTCGTTGCTGGATAACTGTCTCTTGGGCAGCCTGCCGACTCTGCGTGACTGGCGCAACCGTTGGCGGTGAATATGTCGGGACCGCAGTGACGGGGGCTTGAGCAACTGGTGCCGTCGCCGAGCGGGTGGGCTCGTTCTTGGTCGAGTTGACGAAGGCAATGAGCAGAAGCCCGATGCCCAAGCCGATACCGACCATCCATTTGCCGGTCGCCACGTCTGATGAGCCGTCGTTCTTTGATTTGGGCGGCTGTAGAACAGTCGAGGCAGCCTGGGCTTCCTCGACCTGTCTGGGCGGCGATTCGGGAACCGGAGCGGAGCTGGGCGGCGGAGTTACTTGCGGCGTAGGCTGGCGGGCTGGACTGCCTTCGTCGACATCCGAAACAAGTGTCGAAAGGCCTGAGAAGCCCTTGGCGTTTCCATTCTGTTTGTCGTCAGCAGCCACGGCTCTTCATGTCCTCTTCAAAGCCGCAGCTTCGTATAGACGCCTTCGACCATACAGTCGTCTCCGTCTTCGAAGCGAAGTTGTCCGAAACCGGACGCCGACATTGTCAGATAGGCTTCTTCGCCAAGCGCAAGGGAGAGACAGGTCGATGTCTTGATGTACGAATCTGTTCCGAGGACCTCGTACCAATCATCATCTTCACGACTGACCGTCACCACGTACTTACCAGGCTTCTGCTTCGACAGGCCAAAAACCGCCTTCACATCGCACTTGTCCTTACTGTCGAAGAAGATCAGCTCTCCGCCGTAGCCGGACGCTTTGAAAATGGCCTCTTCAGAGTAGGCATAGACGTAGCAGTAGCGCGTCTGGATGATGATGTCTTTGCCGTCGATCTTGTAAACGTTGCTGCCCTTGCGGGTCAGACTCACCTCATAGTTTTCAGCCAGAACTGGCCCGGCCTGAAGGGTCATCAATGCGGCAAGCGTGGCCAGCAGGGTCTTCTTCATTACCACCGCCTATTGGGTCTGGAAGCTCGACAAGCGGCTTTTCACGAGGTCGAGCTTGGCCTTGTGGGCCAATGGCCTGTTGAAAACACGATTCTGGATTTGGTCGGACACCTTGCTGATGGCGATGTACGCCATGCTCAAGCCAGACTCCCGCTCAGACGCCTTCTTCTCGACGAAATCGTATGGGAAGTTCTCGCAGAACTTGTGGAAGCCGGAGAACTGCGCGACATCCTTCGTGAATCGGAAGCCGTCTGGGGTCAGGCGCGAGCGCCGTGGATGGTAGAGGTCAACGAAAAAGATGAACCATCCGCTTCCGTCGAATGTCACGGCCTCGAACACGTCCACTTTATCGATGGCCCCGAGGCGATGAAAAAGGATGCGCTGCCCCGACTGCGTTTCGAGTCTGGACAGATATGCCAGTTGACCGATAGGCCCGTTAACCGGGATCGGGTTCGTCTCAGTAAAGCCAAATGGCCCAGAGCCGTTCGGGTCCTTGTCGTAGGCAGGTGCAGATTCCAGCATCGCCTTCATCATTGGATGAACGAGCTCCAACTGGAACTTTTCGTCATCCAGGATGCGATGGATGTGCGCAAGCGCCTCTCGTAACGCCTTGTCTTCTTTGTTGCCCCCGAAGAGGTTTGATAAAAATCCCATATAAGCTGCCCCCAAAGTCGAATGGATTACGTCATTGCAGCAGTTCGCTCAGTCGGCGCAGTCCGGGCTTCTTGAAAGCCATGCGAATGAGCTGCTCCAGGATGTGCGTGTTTG
>JAKOVF010000259.1 GCA_029782225.1 Chloroflexota bacterium
CGGTCAGGACGAAGGTATTGTTGGTAATGCTCAGGTTTTCCATGTTTCCTGGGCAGTCGATGGCGATTCCGTCGCCCTCGATCATCGTGCAGCCGGTGATCGTCACGCGACCATAACGTGGTTTCTCGCCGGCGTCATCTAAGAAGCGGACAGCAGCAGAGGGGCCTGGGCCTGTGTTCAAGTTGAATGTGCATCCCTCGATCAGCACATTTCCGAACGACAGCGCATCGTTGCCCGCGAAGTGGATGCACGCCGTACCACCAGTCAGCGTGACGTTCCTGATCGTAACCGCCTCGATTGACGCAACCGCCTGTCGCAGCTGGATCGGCCAGTCGTTACCGAGTTTGCCAGTCGATGTAATCGACCCGCCGGTAACGGTCAGGCTTCCGCCGCCATTGAACCCAAGCCCCCTGGACGCAGTCGTGATCGTGCAGTTAGTGTAGGTGTCGCTGCGGGTACTGGCTCCTCCGCTCCAGTAGATCGCAAAAGCTGCGCTTGCGGAGCCCTTCACCGTGCAGTTCGTGAGAACCAGGTTCTTAGTGCCTGTGTCCCTAAAAATGGTGCAACTATTTGGGGCCGTCTGGTCCGTACTGGTTGATAGCGTAAAGCCGTTAAATGTAATGGTGCCACCATTGCCGGTGACTCGGAACCCGTAAGTGGCCGTACCGGGGGGCACCCACGATACAGCCCCGTGGGCTACGAAGATTAGGCTGACCACATCGGCGTTCAGTTGTACGAAGCCGGCCCCGCTGTGATCGGTATACGGGCCGCCGCGCACGTTGATGATAGAGTCCTCGGCCCCGGCGTCGGTGATGGCCTCGTTGATAGTGCCCCAGGCCGTCTTCCACGTCCGTCCGTTCTCGATTCCACCCTCGTTGGCAGAATCGACGAAGATCACCTTTCCCCAACAGGGCACGGCCAGCATCAGCACAAACATCAATCGGGCCAAGATTCGCATACCAAAATCCTCTGTAAGATTCCAAAGTCGTTCTGATCTTCAGTGTCCGGCCCACTTTAAAGGCCCGGCCAGGAGGGAAATCCCGACCGGGCCTGTGGCGTGGAGAACCTGACCCACCACTTCTCATCAAGCGATGTCGTTGTCCACAAAGACAATGTTCTTCCACTCGCCGCCGAAGACCTCTCCTCTCCACCGGGCAGACATCAGGAAACGGTCGTTCTCGATCACATCGGCATCGGCATTGCTGCCCTGATGACCCATGTTCGTCTCCAGCATGGCCGAAGCAAGTTCAGCGATGTCATCTGGAGTGACCGTGACTTCCTCGCCCTCGAAGCTGAGCGTCTTGGGATCGAAAGCATCCTGGATCTCCTCAGTCCGAATCCTGCGGAACCGAGAAAGCTGGATCGGTCGAGCCATCTCGCCAACATGGCACAACCACCAGTCAGCGGCATTGGCTCCAGTGATGGGCAGGTAGTTGCTGGCAACGACCTCACGGACATCACCAACATAGATGTTGTCAGTGGCGAAAATCTGCTTGCTCATCAACGCCTGCTGGAACGGCTTCCACAGCAGAGGGCTGCACAGGATGATCAGATCCTCCGGTCGAATGTCGTCGCTGTGCCACGGTTGGTTCTTGTCATCCCTGAATGACCGCATGCGCGTGATCGCGTTGCGGAAGTCGGTCTGCAACTGCCGGGCGACAGTCTCCACCGGCGCGTTGGTGCAGAAGTTCACTGGAGTGGTGCCATTCATCCAGTTGCTCTGCACCGTGCCGCCTTGAGGGGCAGGGTGCGTCGTGCTGATAAGGTTCTGACCGTCATAACAGGTCATGGTTCCCGACAGCAGGCGAGTGATCATAAGCAGATCAGGGAAGTTCGCCAGACGCGCCGCAAGGCTGTGGATCAGCGTGCGGGTCTGACCAACCTGATCGAACTCCATGAGCGAACGGCTGATGGAGAGCCTCGCCTTGAACAGCCTGTTCGTCCAGGTCTGCGAGTAGTCGGGGAAGTCGGACAGCAGCGGAGTGTTGACGTCATCAATCACTTCCTCCAACTGCGGAACGGTCCCGATGTTCCTCGCGATATCCGTCTCGACGTAGCTATCCCGAACCTGGCAGAACTTCGGGTAGATCAGCCTTCGTCGCCGGGTGATGAAGGACGCATTGAACATCGCCCTTGCACCCTTGGCGGTAATCCCACGATCTTTAGTAAGCGTACCCATAGATCAAACTCCTTCTTACTGCAAGGGCAGAATTTCGAGATAACCGGAGATAGACCCGGCGGTCATATTGCCATCAGAACCGATGGTGACTGTGAGGGCGTCCGTTTCGGTGAAAACCAGGGAAGCGCTGGATACAGGCGTCAGCTGGACGACAGTGACCCGGCCCGTAGCCGAAGTGGCCCGGGCTACGGCAATCGCGCCGCCGGCAATCAGGTCAACCGCACCTTTGCGGACGGTCACAGCCAGATCCGCGCCGTCAAAAGGCACATCGTCGCGGAGGACGATTCGCCGCAGCCAGTAGCGACGACCCAGCACGAAAGAGGTCAGGGCATTCACCGTCACGCCCGCCTTGATATCAGCCAGTGCGGTAGGACCGAAGGGGATTTGCTGGAACTGAGGACCGAATCCCCTGACTGCCCCATCAATCTCGACCAGCACATCGTTCGCGCCCAGTCCGGTGCATCCGGTCATTCCAGGAATGCCGATGATACGACCGGCGAAGACCGGGAACTGTGCGTTCGGCGGGATCAGAGAGACTTCCCAATCGCTTCTGAAGAAGACATAGTGGCCCAGGTCCGCGGTCGTAGGCACAGCCGGAGCACCAGCGGCATCGACAAACTGGAAGGACACCGCGCCATCCCGCTTTACCGGGATCATCAGCGAGGCACCCGATGAAGTGGCGGTAGTGGAGATTTCCCTCTTCACCACACCCATGAGAGCCACCGGCACGGTTCCGTCGAACTGCTTGGTGGGCAAGCCGGGAGTAGCGGTTCCATTCAGGTAGCCAACCGCTGAACCTCTGAAATAGGTCACGGCGGCGGCACTACCCATAACTTGAAACGAACTGGTCGTGTTCAAGTCCTGGACATTGACTCGACTAGCAACAAGGTCTGCCATATCTGTTTACCTCATTCTTGAGTGTTGATCTTACTCTTCGCCGCTGTAGAGAGTGTCCAGAAGCTCAGTCGCCTTCCACACATCGAAGGGGACATGCTTCCGGGTTTCCCTGTCCAGTTCCGTTTCGTACCGATGGCGCATGACCTCTTCCTGGCTCATGCTGGCGGGGTTCTTGATTGCCTCGCGGGAATGACGCACAATCTTGCTGCTGGAAAGAGGTGGAATCTCTTCCAGGTTAGCCAGATACTCGTTCGCCTCCTTCTCTTCCAGCTTGAGCGCGAACTTCAGGTGCTTTTCCAGACGCTCCTTGCTGTTCACGGCAGCGTTGCCAGCCTGGAACATGCTCATCAGCCGACTGCGGTAGACTGCTTCACGCTTTTCAAACTTCGACTTCTCAGCCTGAGCCTGGAGGCTCTCAATCGCGTGATGCTGACGATTGATGATCTGACCCAACTGCTTCAGCGGGGCAGTCACCTTCTTGATGACCGGCTCGATCTGCTTGCGGAAGTCGCCGGGAATGTCCTTGAGGGCATTCTTGACCACTTCATCAGTGTCGAGTTCCAGGTCATTTCGGCTCTTGACCTTACCATCCGTAGTCACGATGTCGTTATCTCCTTCCACGTCGTCTTCCGTCTCAGTGGGGTATCCCGTATCGTCAACGTCGGTATCATCGCTTCGCTTGACCTTGCGAAGACCAGCGGGATCACCTTCGCCAGCCACATCCGTACCTTCTTCGTTGAGGTCCTGGTCGGATGCGCCGTGATGCACCGATGATTCAAAGTCCAACGCATCGGAGGAGTTGAACATCGTGCCATCGCAACCGGACCCCGCCGGGGGAGCCTGATTCATCTGCTGGCCCATCATCTGCTGAATCACCTGCATGATGATCTGCTGGAGATCGGCCATGTTGGGAGCCGTACCTCCGTTCTTTTCCATGTGCTTCTGGATCAGTTCGTCCTTCAGTGCCTCGTACTTCTCGTTCAGTTCTTCGTTGCACTGAAGGGACATGAAGAACCTTGCGACAACGGAAGGGGAAAGAGTCTCCCGTTGCCTGCTTTTCGTTTTCGTCTTTGCCATAGGTAACTCCTCACCAAGCGTGATAAAATGTCGGATACTGTCCGAGAATGCGTGTTTCTGTATAAGCTCTTTGTACTTCTTGCGAAGCACATCCGGCCTCATCTGGGGTAATGCAAAGTGCGGGGTTCGGAATCCGAGTGCCGCCACTGAGAGAAGCCTTCCCCTCTTGATGTCCACTTCGGCGGAACGGTCAGGGTAATTTCCCGACAGGAGGGATTCCATGCCGTTCTTGTCCACAACCAGATCGCCAAACAGGAAGTCTTCGACTCTGAAGAGTTCCTTCCAGAAACCAGCATTCGGACGTTCGGGCAGATCGGGGTTGTTGGGCGTGTGCCCGATATGGAACTTCGGCAACCAGCCGTAACTGGAGTCACCGAACAGGTTCTTTGTGGCTTCCAGTGTCGCGTAGAAGTTCTTCACCATGCGGTCCAAGAACTTCCGGTCTGATACATGCTTATTCCCCCTTGTGTCTCCATGAGTCTTGTAGATCGGGACATTACGAATAAGAAACTGATCCTCCCCGTAGGGTTCTATGCTGAACAAATGCTTTGCCGCCTCCTTCAGTGAGGAAAAGCGGGGAGCAGGCACCGGGGATTGCTGCCCACTCCCCTGTGACGCGGCAGGAGCACCGCCGAATACAAAGCCGGAATTTCTCATCCTCTTCAGGAGCGAATAGGATGCCAAAGAGTGCTTGTCTCTGCTGGACCGGAACAGATCCCCCTCCGTCTGCTCCCAGATGTCAGCGACGTATCCATTTCGGATTTCGTACAACTCTGGCATCTTACTTCAACTCCTTACTGACGTGGAAAAACCCCATTCTCTTCTGACAGGACTCGCAGTAGAAAGGTTCCATCGTCTCTACATCGCCAGGAACGAATTTGCCGCAGCCTCCCAGGCAGGGGTACTGTATCTTTCCGCCCATGTGGCTGTTCTTCTCGACCGAGTTATTGGACTTCGTCCCTTCATCAGTGGCGCTACCGGGGCCGGTTCCCTTGGAGATTTTCTTCCGGCGGATCTCCTGACGCTTGAAGGCGATATCCGCCTTGGTCCTCTTGATCCGCCTGCCGCCCGTCTTCAGACCGCCCTTGCCCTTGTGGCCAGGGGAATCTATTGCATAGCAGCGTTCAACGAAATCCCCATCCAGTTCACCAGTAAAACTGAGGAAAGAAGCAGGTACAACAGAAGCATCACCCATCTCCCTCCACTGAACAAGCACCTGATGTACGTTCCTGGTCTTGCCGACATAGATGCCCTCTCTTGCCCCCATGCGGACGATCTCGCCCAGCATGGGCTGGTAGGGTTTCTGGATGCAGCTCTTGTCGATGATGAGTGCCATATCTGCCTCACACAGAGATACCTGCTTCTCGCAGGTGTTCATTGGTCAAACGAATCCGCTTGGGCTTTCGCACCACCTGGGCAGTCGGACCCAGGACCTTGACGGTAGAGAGCATGTCCTTGACGGTCTGGGGATGACCGGGAAGATTGGGAACACCCAGTTGCGCACAGAAGGCGCGTATGCCGTCGAACATGGCTTTCTCTTTCGGCGTGAAGATACTCGCCCAGTCGGTCGAGATCCTCAAGAGGTCGATGTACTTCGCCATGTCCTCGATCAGCTTATCCCGACTTTCGGCTGAAGGATTGTTCTCCGATCCTCGCTCCTTCTGCTCCAGGTCCACACCCAGAGCGGCTGCGGCTTCCTCAACCTCTTTCCTGATGCGGGCTTCTTCCTTGAGGTCTTCCGCATTAACAACCTTGTCGATCCCCAGAACCTCCAGCATCCGGTCGCGGTTCTGCTCAATCCACTTGGGGTCCTTCAGCGGATCGACAGTCACAGCTGGAGAGGGCTGGTCCCTCATGAATTGAGGGGGGTACTTCTTGGCGATTTTACGGTCTTTGCCCAGCGTAGCCATTTGGTTCTCCTTAGACATCGGGTGTTACGATCGTGCCGACGTAGTACGTTTCGTCAGCGTAAGTGGGGACCGCAGCGCTAGGAAGCTCGATTCCCCACAGAGTTTGCACATAGTTTTTAATCCCCCCGTTCTCCGTTACGGTCACACCATCGGCATCCATCTGTACGCCGAAGGCTTCAAGGATACTGGTCGCTGAGTTGGTGTCAGCGGGCAACGTGGCGAAGGGAACCGCAACCGCTTCGTCCGTACCGGTATAGAACGCGGGGGTTCGGACGTAGGCTTCGGTCATCGAATGAACGATGGTCTGGACCGCAGTACCCCCCATGCTGTCGATTGCCGCGCACAGCGAGTTGATTGAACCGGATAGAGAGTTCAGGTAATCGAGGGAAGCCAAGACAGCCTCATCTGAAAGACCTCCCTCGCCATCGTCCCCATATGTGGCCTGATCCAGAAGCGAGGCGACAATGAGCTTCAGTTTCGCCACCGGGGCGAGAGAAGCCGCCTGATCGTACAGGTATGCCATCTTGCCCAGCACTCTAAACCGCCGCTTGTATTGATTGTCCGTCATGCCGCAATCTCCACAACCCATCTGGGTTTGAACAGTCCCCCGCCCCTCACATTCTTGAGCTTGTGAGCGAAGAAACTCTTGATGGTGAAGTCCTTCGGATCGAACGCATAGAGATAAACCTTGCCTCTTCGGTAGCGGTAGCTGTAGGGTTCAACCCGATATCTTTTCGTCTCGCCCTTCAGGTTGGTGTACTCGAAAATGATTTTGCGATTCTGCTTGGCGTACCGCTGTATCTTGGTGGAAAGCGTGACTCCCACCTTCCGCTGAATGTCCTTCTTCGTCGCCTTGCGGTACAGCCCCCGGCTGAGAGTCACCTTTCCAGTCTCAAGATCCTTGACCTTGATGGACTTCTCAACGGGGATGTCGAAGTCGAGAACATGCTGGGCAGGACCGGAGAAGCCTAACTGAGATCGCTTCCCTTCCATTGATTCAGCGATGCCAGGGATGTCCGCTGCTTCGGATGCCCCGGTGAAGGGAGATCCGGCACCGTGAATCAGATCCACATTGCCAAGACCGGGACCGGACATGACCAGGAGCGTCTCGCCGGGTTTTGCTGGACGAACACCTGTCACCTCAGCTACTTGCTCAATCGTGACCGGATAACCCCTGTCTGCGAGCATCAGCATCCAGTCAACGATTTGTCCTGGGTCTATATTTTTTGCGGCTACCTGCCTGACCTTGGGGGCCAGCGAAGTAGGCCTGCCATTCATTTCAAAGAGCCAACGTGTCCAGGTGTTCTCCAGCGTATCGCACAGACTGTTGGAGTCGAACTCGATGATTGATCCGAAGACGTTTTGGATCTGGCTGGTCCCCAGTGCGTAGGCACCCTTCTCCCCGGAGTCCTGCATCATCGTGGACCCCAGTATCATTCGCTGCATACTGGTGTCCAGGTAGTTGATCCAGTCCATCGCTACGTTGTGCCCGGTGGCGGAGGTCTGGAGGAAGTCCACATCCCAGCCTTCTCCGCTGGGCCACATGGCTACGCGGTGATGATCCAGAAGCTTCAGGAAGGCTTCCGTCTCCGCTCTCGCCGTCTCGTCCCGGTAGGGGTAGCGACCGATTTTGATGGGGAAGGCGAGACGGTCTGTGTAGACGAACCCCAGACGGAGGATCAGGTACTTGTAAAGGTAGTAGGGGTAGAGTCGGTCATACTCGCCAGCCCCGAAGTACAGTCTGCCCTCAGTGTCAGGGTTCTCAAAATCCGCCGGTTCGGGATCGTAGCGATGGTGTATGAACACCCTCGGCGGAACGGTCTGCCCATAGAAAATGTCATGGGGAGTCTTAAGGCACAGAAGACCTTCAAGGCTGAAAATGAATCGGTTCTTGTGAACTGGAAGAATTTCTTCGGTGTACCATGTGAGCGTTTCGACATCGGGCTTCCACACGCATTCCTGGAAGCTGGACCCTTCGGGAATGGCATCCAGTATGTTGACAAGAACTTCTGTCGGTCGCCGCACCTTGGCCCATGCAGCCGTGGCGAATGCTGCGGCTTCCTTCCCTGCGGGGGAATCCACTCTGGGAAGGAATTCTATCTGGCGGGACGCAGTGGCGAGTTGCCGCAGCCGGATTGCCGACCGGATGGTAGGATCTCGCTTCATCTTCTCGTATGCACGAGGGTCCTTCTGTAAAGCGAAGTCCTGGTCGGAGAGTACGTCGATGTATGGGCCGAAGGTTGTGGATGGGTCAGCGATGCGTCTGCCCGCCACCCATCCAGACCGATACCGAGTGGCCGGTGGCGTTCGTATCCCAAACACCACCCCTGCACTCTGGAGTCCTGTTCCATTTGTGGAATCGGCCATTTAACAACCCTTATGCCGTCACCCGGAGGTGGTACAGCAGACCGGGACACAATGCGTTCGCGTATCGCATACTCTTGATCGTCAGCAGATTGTTCACGCTGGACGCAGGGAGAATGGCGAAGAAGTAGCCGGCGATGTCACCAGCAGCGAGGTCCACGCCAGCGGAACTGAGAGATTTACTCAGCGTCAGCGAGTCGGCAGTGTTCGCCGTCACGCTGTAGATCCCTGGTGTGACTCCCGTACCCCCGGTGGCGACAAAGAAGTGCTCGTTGGTCGCACTGAGGGGAGTCATCTTGGCGAACGCCCCAGCCTGCGTGAGCACCCTCGTGGCCTCAACCCAGGTCCCGGTAGTCACCGGTTTACCGAACGTAGTGAGGTTCGAGACAGTGGGAGCATCTACAGAGGGGTCCTGCCTGAGAATGTTGGTCAGTTCCCGCCGAATGTGATCGGCTGCTTCTCCAGGAGTCTGCGCCGCAATCACCAGACCGTTGAGCGTGTCCCCGTCTGCAAGGGTCGAAAGGTTGTCTACCGCCACAAAGATGTTCATGGATCATCCTCTCAACATTCTCGGATCAACGATAGGACCCTGTTGCGGAACCGAAAGGTCAGATAGCTCAGTCATTGCCAAGCCCACGATCTCTTCCACCCGGACCTTGATTTTCGGATCGTCCAGCCCTGGCGAGTACAGCCACTTGCCCCCCAGCACCGGATCTTCCCTGACCATAAAGCACGCTTCCAGGTGCGATTTCGTAGTGGGGGTCCGTAGCTGACCGCCTTTCACGCAAACAGTGAACACTTTCATCAGGTTCTCCTTTACGCACATAACACTATACAAAAGTGCAACAAGAAATTGAAAGAGTAGATTTAACAAATGGGGTAAATATACCCAATTCACTTAGTATAGAGGAGAGTCGAAAACGCTCATAATATCAAATGATTCGACAGGTCTTAGAACCATCGTCTCTGGTCGGGGATTTGAGGCCACTCCCATAGGCGCCTGCCAGAAGTTCCCAAGGAGCATGGCACAGAAATCGTAGACATCGGCCATGAAGCTGTGATCCATGCCTGAGGTCCAAACATACTTCTCGTTGCCCCGGTCATCCACCTCAAGGACTCTGGTGGGATTGGTCATCTCGGCAACATACATGCCTTCACTAAGGAATTGCATATTTGTTGGAAGTATCTGCTTCTTCATCTGATAGGTCGCCAGAACATGATCCATGAACATCGTGCGGTCGATGGTCAGTTTCATGTTCTTCTTGACCTTCTCAAGGTCGAAGTCCGCAAGGGTCTGCCCCTTCACCTCCCTGGTGTAGCAGATGTATGTCTGGCAGTGCGCAGTCTTCTGGAATAACAAAGCCCCTCTGGTTTCAGGTTCGGCATCCAGGACTGCTGTGCGGACATTGAACCTTCTCACCAGTTTATGTAGGTCGTCAAAGTCCCGAACCTTTCCGATGTACTCCGCACGGCGAATGTCCTTACCATGTACCGGGTAGGAACTAATGCGGACATCCAGCCACTCAGGACCGACATCCACTCCCATAGAGCAAGGTCGGGAATGCGTGTCCGTCTCTGGGTTGAGATAGTGGGAACCCTGGCAGGCTCTCAACATGTCCTCGGTGATCTGCGTACCCGCCCCCACGAAAGGCAGTCCGAGAATACTGTTGAAAAACCTCTGCATCTTAGTTGGGTTGTTGACGGATGCCTGATAGCCTTCAGGTCCCTCCCACAAATCCCGAATCCGAATCAGAGGGCTGGTTAGTTTGTTAAGGTGATACCCCCTCCTTGCAGCAGACTTTGGAATACGGGCTGTAGGATACCACTTCCCTTCCTTGAGCCTGTCGAGAGGATGACCGCACCGCATACAGATCGGAAGAATGTCTCTCTCCAAGTCCTCATGCCAGTCTTCGTCCTTGAGGCTGTATCCCAGCAGCTTCCCCGTACTGGCGTCTCTCCTCTCGTCCACAATATTCTTCAGCCAGTCGATGCTCTGTTCGGTGTGGCAGCTTTCGCATTCGATGTACCACTCCCTTTTGTCGGACTGGCAGAAATAATAATTGATATTGGGTACTTGGTCGTTTCCCACAGTCGTAGGGGTTGAGGATCTCCGGTACAGGGGTCCGTAGGGCGAACCCATAAGCCGGTCTGGAAGAAGTGACAGGTTGCCCAGATCACATTTATCAACTTCGTCAACACCCACAGCATCAGCCGGGAAACTGATGAACTCATCCTCCCGGTTACTAAATGCAACTCGCAATGTTCCGTTATGTCCATCTGGATTCTTCCATGTATACATGGCTCCGTCAGGAGTCACATGGCTATCGTAAAAGGGACTTCTCTTGATTGGATCTCGGATACGAGTCTTATGAAACAGAACCCTCAGATCGTCCTTGGGCTGAACCAACTGGTAGCTCAGTCCCATTGAGATGAGGGCGAAGATGTCGCATGAGATCCACTCCGTCTTGCCGGATTGGACACCGCACATCAGCGTGATGTTGGGGGAGGGATCGGCGTAGAGCGCCTTCAGGTAGCTGAACCGGTTGAAGTCAAGATTCTTGCCCCTGGTTGTCGTGTGATGGTGGCTGGCTAACCAGATCCGCTTCTTCGCTGCCAGCCACGCTACTTTGTGGGAGAGCGGGTAGTCCTTTAGCCACTTTGGAATTTCCAGATCGCTCATCGGATTCCTGTTCCAGTAGATTGTCCAGTTTGGAGAGTGTGAGTTCGGCAATCCCGCCGTCCTGCACTTGCACATGGCTGACGATCTGCTTTCGGGCATCCACGTTCACAAGACCCTTGGGCGTGACGATTCCTTCCACCTCTCCCAGAAGGCGCATGAGCTTTTCGACGGACACCATCTTGCCGTCGCTCATGGAACGCCGGATAGCCTCCCTCAGCGTCTCACGAAATTCAAAGAAAATCAGGGCACGGTCCTCTTCAGAGATCATGCCCTTGTGCTCCTCATAGACATCTCGTATGTACTTCTGTGCCTGCTTCTCTCCCACGCCAAACCTCTTGCAGAAATTGTACTTGATCTCCTGGAGAGGCACCATGTTCCTGATCTGAGCCGCAACCCACAGGAGACGCTCTTGAACTTCAAACTGAAAAGCATGGGGAGCACGGCCCAGTTTCTCCTCAGTGCTCCTTCTAAGGATTTGCGCTTTGGTAGGAGGCTTGCATGTGGGATGACCGACCTTGAGGGCTTCAAAATGCTTCTTGGAGATTCTATTGAACCCAGGACCTCCCTCGACGCGTGAAGTCCCTGGGGACTTGTAGCACACGCTATCCTTCCTGCGGGTCAGGCCGAAGCGGAACTGCTTCTGCTTCTTGTCTGGATCGAACGTGCTCTTGGGAACCAGCTTCCTCCCCTTGGTCGCCTTCAACCCCTGACGCTTCAGGGCGTTCTCCTTGGCAGCTGGAGAGTTCTCTGGGAGTTCCTCTTTCTCCTTAAGCGCCTTGAAGCGTTCCAGTTCCTCCCTGACCTTCTGAGCATACTCATCAATCTTCTTCTTTTTCTTTGCCGCCCTGGCTTTGGCCATGTTTTCCTGACGCTTGATCTTGACCAGACGCGGATCTTTCTTCCTCTTCTTTTCAGCCATTCCTCCTCTCCTCCCACTTCTTTCTGGTGGCTTCCGCACCCTTCAATCCATAGTAATACGCCTCCTCTGGAGTCCACTCATGTCCCAGCTTCTTTCCCGGTCGTAACATATGTGCGGCTTTCCCTCCCGCTGAAGCAATCTTTCTCTGCTTTTCCTTGTCCATCGAGCCGAATCCCCTCTTCTTCTTTACTGCGTCAACATCAGGCATTACTCAACCTCCGATCCACAGTCACACTTCTGACCTGCATCCAATATCTCCAGGCAGTCAGGACAGAATTCCTGGTATACCGCTGCCATGATCTCAGCGCGAACTTCTTTAGTATACGACTTGAGAACACTCTTGATCAATTTAATGTGAATATCCAGTGGAGTTATCCTTTTGGCATTCATCTTTTTGACATTCTCTACATCCAACATAATGATTCCCCTGAGCATCCATTCTTCTTCAAACTGATGAGGTGTCTAACTTAAAATAGAATGACCGCTGGAGGATGTCAAGAACATTCCATCCAGCGGCCATGCGCCAAGATATTTAACTATATGCTGGTAAAAGGGTTTACGATTTTTAGTGATCCTCTTCCAGCGTTCTCATTCTGAAAGCCAGTGAGAGCACATCCCTGGAGTAATCCTGGCTCAAGTTGATGGCTTCCTGAACACCGTTATCCCCGACTTTCTTCTTCAGTCTGCTGACCTGGGATTCCAGGTCCATCGGTACTGTAGGCCCCGGCTTCCTCCTCCGAACCCCCGGCCCCTTCTTTCCGCTGATCTTCTTTACCAGTCGCATC
>JAKOVF010000288.1 GCA_029782225.1 Chloroflexota bacterium
TCACATCTTCTGAGATGCGCCGATAGGTGCTGTGATGCGGCATCGTCCTCCGTTTCAACTTGAGCATTTCGATGAATTGCTCCGAGCGATGCTTGACCCAATCGGCTATCCCGCTGGGTGTGTCTTCCCCGCACAGCTTCGCCATCACCATCATCACCAGGATCGTAACCAGTGGATATCTCATGCCTCTGGGCTTCCGCCGATCTCTCATCTTCTGAAACTGAGCATACAGACTGCCTACGTCAAAGGCCGCTTCTGTGGTACATTCCATTTCGACCTTCCTTGCTGTGTTTTGTGCCTCACACAAAAGCATATCAAGAAAGGTCACTTTTTACCCAAATTCCGCGACTTTAAGAAAGCCCTGAGATGAGGAACTAGAAAACGCCCTCTCAATTCAAGAGGGCGTTTCGTGTATAATGCGAGCGAAGCCAGTGCCGAAGGTGGGAATCGAACCCACATTCCCGGAGGGAACACGATTTTGAGTCGTGCGCGTCTGCCTGTTCCGCCACTTCGGCTTATTTTGCGCCCCAAAGTATACCACTCCCAAGAACAAGGTCAAGATGAAACTCGGAATTATAGGATTGCCTCAAAGCGGAAAGACCACCATCTTCAACGCGCTGACAC
The DNA here is from genome assembly GCA_029782225.1 of Chloroflexota bacterium. Classification (GTDB taxonomy): domain Bacteria; phylum Chloroflexota; class Anaerolineae; order Anaerolineales; family Villigracilaceae; genus JAKOVF01. Next base: position 625 of record JAKOVF010000288.1, read on the forward strand.
GCGGCGATACACCGACCACAGCCTCCGCAGGTCGCATCGAGATCCATCAGGCGGTTGTAGATGTTCCCGACCCGCGCGTGGACCAGCTCTCCGCCATGTTCAACCCCCGCAAGACAATCTATGCCAAGGTGACGTATGCGGATATCGCGGGACTTGAAACCGGCGCGGCCAAAAGCGGCATTTCGGGGCAGCTGCTGAATCAACTAAACCAGATGGACGGCCTCATCCTCGTCATCCGCGCCTTTGAGGATGATAACGTGATCCATCCAAATAGCAGCGTGGACCCCAAACGTGACGTAGACACGATGCTGGGCGAATTGCTGCTGAACGACTTGATCGCTGTCGAGCGCAAACTTGAACGCCTGGTGGAAGAACGCAAAAAGGGCGGCACCGACAAGGTCCTAAACGAGCGCCAGACGGCTCTCTTCACGCGCATGAATGCGACCTTGAATGACGGGACTCCACTCCGTAAATTGGAATTCAATGCCGAGGAACTCAAAGAGCTGGCCTCGTTTGGCCTGTTGACGCGTAAACCGATCCTCACCGTCTTCAACCTGGGCGAGGGGCAGTCTGCACCGCAGATTGAGCTTGATCATCCCAGTGTGTCATTACTGGGCAAGCTCGAAATGGAAATTGCGCAGCTTAGCCCGGACGATGCCGCGGTGTTCATGCAGGAGTATGGAATCGAAGAATTGAGCCTGAGCAAGATGATTCGCCTTTCGTATGACCTCCTGCAACTGCAATCCTTTTTCACCGTGGGCGAAGACGAAGTCCGCGCATGGACGACACATCGCGGGGCGCATGCACAGGAAGCGGCGGGAGAGATCCACACCGATCTTCAGCGGGGATTTGTCCGGGCCGAGGTGGTGGCCTATGATGACCTCATCAGCCTCGGGTCCATGAATGAAGCGAAGGCAAAGGGCAAGTTAAGACTGGAGGGGAAGGAATATCCGGTCAAAGATGGGGACATCATGCACATTCGCTTCAATGTCTAGGCCTACCATACACATGATCCATTCTTTCCTGCAAAAACTCAAAAGGGCTGGCCAGGCCTGCCTGAATCTTCTGTTCCATGAACAACCGGAAGATTTTCCTCATGCAAATTGGGTCGTAAGGGTCTTGCTGGCCGGGCTGTTCGTAGCAGGCTTGCTTCACTGGGGCATCTTTCTGGATTGGTTCAATAATCACTTTGATATCCAGGATTGGCACATACATGTTGGACCGTATCTCGATTTCCTGAAGCAAGCCATCCGAAGCGGACAATGCCCTCTGCAGGCTGACTCTCCATACATGATTCCGGGCCAGTATCTGGCTCGGCAAAATCGCCCTTTTTCGCCACAAATCCTTTTGCTTTATTTTCTGGATCCGTCGGCCTATGTGGTTGTGAATGTTTGGATCTTCTATAGTCTGGGCTTTATTGGTCTTTTGTTGATCCGCAGAAGATATCGCCTGTCCTTCATATCCTTTCTCGTGCTATATCTGCTCTTCAACTTCAATGGTCAGATCATTGCTCGCATGGGAGTTGGTCATTTTGAATGGGTTGCGTATCTGCTTCTTCCATTTTATGTGCTCCTTGTCCTGAAAATGCTGGAGGGAGAAAAAACGGGATGGAAGTGGCTGTTTTCCATGGCCTTGCTTATGCTGGCGATTACCCTGCAAGGGGCAGCCCACATCTTCATCTATTGCATGACGTTCCTGCTGTTAATTTCGCTATTCCATCCCCGATATTTTTTAACGGCAATAAAAGCCATCGTTCTGAGCGCCCTGGTCTGCATGATACGCATCCTTCCGCCCATGCTCCAATACGCAGGAGGGACCGGTCTCCAATATCTGGGAGGATTTACGTCATTACTTGAATTAATCGGCTCGTTTGTTGTGCTTTACGTTCCGAGGGGGTATTGGGAGGAGGAATATTACGTAGGAGTCATTGGCTTTGCCTTTCTCTTCTACTTTGGGATGATCAGAAGCTGGATGAAAGATGACAGGTATCGCCCCCTTTTTCTGCCGATGTTGATCATGGCCTTCTTTTCCATCGGATCCATTTACCAGGTCCTCTTTAATTTACCGATCCCTTTCTTGGATTCACAACGCGCGCCAACTCGTTTTTTGATCGTCCCGTTGGCTTTCCTGGTTATTCTTGCAAGCCTTCAATTCCAGACTCTGATCAAAAGCTGGGAGAAGGCGCATCATGATGAGAAAATGATGGTGCTGTTTGCGGCAGCCTTAATGGCCTATGACCTGTATTATCACTCCCGTGTTTGGAGCCTGGATAACTATGGTGACTCCAAGCGGGCCACTGATGTGATCACTGTGGCAGTGTCCTCCTATGTTGACCCTCGCTACCTCACGACACTTATACTTGGCACTGTATGTACAGTCGTGACTCTGATCATTCTTGGCATTTTGGCGTATCGAGAAAGAAAAGAGAAAATGGACAGAGATATGACCGCAGTTGACTCGAACTCTGATCTTCCCAGCGAAACCCGGTCTAATCGGACAGAACAGTAAATCGTCTGTATCTCGATCATCTCAAAAAAAGGAATATTAAGTGAAAGGCGGGAGTGCCATGCACGTTCGATTTAACATCTGAGTTTCAACGTTCCGAGGTTTGCGAATCTTCGGAACGTTTTGCTCTAAATATCCTTCTCAGGAATCTTCAAGATATAAGAGCTTTGTGGTAAAAGACTTCCAAGGAGAGACATATGGCATATACCCTATCCAAATGGAGCCTTGCTCCTCTGTATCCCGGTTATGACAGCCCTGAATTGCAGAACGCGTTTGACCTGATTGAAGAACAGGTTACGTCCTTTGAAGGTGTGCGAGGGAAGCTCAAACCTGATATTTCGACCGAACAGTTTTTGGAAATTATGCGCGCCTCTGAAGAGACTACGCGCGTGGCGAACAAACTTTATTCCTTTGCCGGTTTATCGTTCACCGCAGATACACAGGACCAGGCCGCGCTTTCGCTCCAGGCACGCGTGCAGCAGTTTTTGGCTGAGGTCGAGAACCGTACATTATTCTTCAGCCTGTGGTGGAAGGAACTGGATGATGCCGATGCGAAGCGCTTGATGAATATATCAGGCGATTATCGTTATTACTTGTATGCGCTGCGTCTGTTCAAGCCGCACACGTTGAGCGAACCTGAAGAAAAGGTGGTCAATCTCAAGAACGTGACCGGCCCCGAAGCATTGAACACGCTCTACGACGCCATCACGAACCGCTATGTTTTTAAGATGGAAGTGGATGGCGAGACCAGGGAACTAACCGAATCTGAGTTGTATTCGTATCGTTACAGGGCGGAGCCTGAACTGCGGGCCAGGAGCTATCAGGAACAGCTCCGTGTTTATGGCAATGACGCGCCGATCCTGGGGCAGATGTATCAAACCCGCGTGCGCGACTGGCATAATGAAAACATTGTCCTGCGGAAGTTCAACAGTCCGATTGCGGCGCGCAACCTGAGCAACGATGTGCCTGATGAAGCTGTGGACGCCTTGTTGAACGTGGCGCGCAGGAATGCAAGAATCTTCCAGCGCTATTTCAAGCTCAAAGCGAAATATGTCGGTGTAGACAAGCTGCGCCGCTACGACATTTATGCCCCCGTGGCGCGCTCCAGGAAGCTCTACGAATTCGAGACTGCTGCGAACATGGTGCTTGAATCGTTTGGTGCATTTGACCCAATGCTAGCCGAACTGGCCCAGCGTGTGTTTGATCAAAACAGACTAGACAGCGAAATCCGCAAAGGCAAGCGCGGCGGCGCGTTCTGCTGGTCCGTTTTACCGGATATGACGCCGTGGGTGTTGGTCAATTATCAGGGGACGGCGCGCGAGGTTGCGACGTTGGCGCATGAGTTGGGACATGCCATCCATTCGATGCTGGCATCGCATCACAGTACATTTACCTTCCATTCCTCCCTGCCGCTGGCTGAGACCGCGTCCACGTTCGGCGAAATGATGCTGACCGATAAACTGCTGGCCGAAGAGACCGATGAGTCCGTGCGCCGCGATATCCTTTTCAAGCAGATGGATGATGCCTATGCCACGATCATCCGCCAATCCTTCTTTGCCTTATTCGAAAAGCAGGCACACGAGATGGTGCTGAAGAACGCTTCAGTGGATGAACTCGCCGCGGCATACTTCGAGAACCTCAAAGAGCAGTTTGGTGATTCTCTTGAACTGAGTGATGAATTTAAGTGGGAATGGGTTTCCATCCCCCATATCTATCAGACGCCGTTTTATGTCTATGCCTATGCCTTTGGACAGTTACTGGTCTTTTCGTTGTATCAGCAGTTCAAAGCCGAAGGCGAGTCGTTCAAGCCGCGCTATCTCAGAATCCTGTCTGCGGGCGGGTCGGAGGCTCCTGAGAAGATCCTTGGCGATGCAGGCATCAACATCCGTGACCCGAAGTTCTGGCAGGGCGGATTTGATGTGCTGGATGGACTTGTGAAGCAGTTGGAGAAGTTGCCGGTAGGTTAACGTCATCGCGATGGCTGCATTCGCGTTGAGTGGAGTAGAGCGAAGTCGAAGCGTTGCCGGCAGTCATCTCATCGCAAATGGGAAATGGGAGATTGCTTTGGGTCCACCCTCGCAATGACACAGAATGAGCAAAAGCGCCAAACGACTCTCGCCTGGCGCTTTTGTTTTTATTGAAAACTGATCACTGATTATTCAGCTGCTGGCTCGTACTCAGCCTCTTCCTCCTCCACCTGTATGACCGGCTCTTCAGTGGGTTTCTTATCAAGGAACTGCAGACTGAGTGCGACGACCTTTGTGTAGTACCTTGGCTCGCCCTTGTCCTCGTATCTGTCGGTCTTCAAGCGGCCCTCGACGAAAATGAGACTGCCCTTCTTGAGATATTCCTGGCAGAGTTCCCCAAGCCTTCCCCACGCCTCAATGTTGACCCATTCGGTATATTCCTTCGTTTCACCGTCTTTGTTCTTCCAGCGATTGCTGACTGCAACGCTGAAGTGAGTCACTTTCCTGCCGGTGGGGGTGAACTTACCTTCCGGGTCCTTGCCTAAACGTCCGATCAGTTGTACGCGATTGAGAGATGGCATACTATTTCCTCCTGACTACATTGAATTTGAATTGTAGACATAGTTTATGCGGAAAGCGTGGATTGTCAATAAAAACAGCTTCTCAGTTTTGTTAGGGTTCCGGGTTTATAATGAAATTCGTAAAATGGGAGAAGTAGCAAGTCTCTCGCGACCGGGAGGGCCGAGTGACACAAAAACTTTTGGACGATGGGCTTCATGCCGCGTCATACACTGGTGGGCTGGAAGAAGATCGTACATTCTCGAAATCATTCAACAGGGGACTTTCATTCATATTCCTGTTCACAGCCTCGATACTAGGAATTCTCTTTGCCTCTGCCGCGACGCAGGTCTCACCGACGTCGCAATTAACGATTACTCCTACTTTCACATCTACGCCGGGTTTTGAAGTCTCGCGCTGGGCTCAGGCGCCAACTGTCTATCCACCCTCCCAAGCGGACAACGGCGCACAGCTTTACTGGGGCATGTGTATGAGCTGTCACGGCGACCACGGTCAGGGCTTGACCGATGAGTGGCGCGGCACATTTCCGGCAAAATATCGCGGCTGTTGGGACTCTGGATGTCACGGGGATGATTTTCCCGGGAACAGTTTTGCCATCCTTAAGTCAGGCGCTCCTGCACTGGTCGGACCCGGGAAGTTGACGCGCTTCACCACTGCACTTGAGATGCAAAGTTTCATTCTGGGAAACATGCCGCTGTTTCCGGGCGGCACACTGACTCGCGAAGAAGCGTGGTCCCTTACATCCTATGTCCTACGACTTAACGACAAGCAACCTGCAGGCCTGAAGTTGAATGAAACTAATAGTGCCGCGATTCCCATTCATCGCAGAGTGGATGTGCCAGAGAGTGGATCTTCTGGCGTGCTGCTTCTTGCAGGTGTTTTGATACTGTCTGCCATTGGATTCACCACTCAAGCTAGACGAGACCTAACACGATTGACAGCTTCCATCGCACGGCCGGGCTTTTTCCACCACATGCATCCTCCCACGATTCCCGCGGAGCAGACGCGCTTCCGTTACACCCTCGGGGCAGGCGGACTGGCCGTTTTTCTCTCACTGATCCTCCTCATCACGGGATTGCTGGAAATGTATTATTACGTCCCCACGCCCGGTGATGCAGCGATTTCTGTGCAAACCATCAATACGCTGATTCCATTCGGGAGTCTCATCCGCAACCTGCATTATTGGTCGGCGCAGTTCCTGGTGCTGGTTGTGGCGCTTCATCTCCTGCGCGTGATCCTGACCGGTGCATACGCATCGCCGCGGCGCTTCAACTTTCTGCTTGGGCTCGCGCTTTTCGTTTTGATCCTTTTGCTGGATTTCACCGGTTACGTTCTGCGCTGGGATGAAGGCATTCGCTGGGCTCTGGTCGTTGGCACGAATTTGTTGAAAACCATACCGGGAATTGGAGAAGGACTCTACCGATTCGTCATCGGTGGAACTCAACCGGGTGCTGCCACGGTGACGCGCTTCTATGCCTGGCATATCTTTGGGCTCACACTCGGCGTGATTATCCTCGTCATCTGGCACGCGTTTCGCGTCCGTCGCGATGGCGGGATTGCGGTCCCGCCGCCAGCACAGCGCCAGGATAAAAGCCGTATCACGCGTTTTGAGTTGCTGCGCCGCGAAGTGCTGGCCATGGTCATTGCAGGCGTCGTCCTGCTGCTATTCTGCCTTGTTGTTCCCGCTCCCATTCAACAGCCGATTTCGAGCACCAGCGCGTTGAGCGGGGACTCCCGCGCTCCCTGGTTCTTCCTATGGATCCAGCAATTGCTCAAGCTTGGCGATCCATTTACGTGGGGTGTTCTGACTCCCGTGCTTGTAATCGTTGTGTTGGGATTGCTGCCGTATGTATTGCCCAATGCAAGACAGGATGAATTAGGACGCTGGTTTCCCAGTGGCAACCGGCTGGGTCAAATTTTGGCTGTGCTGATTTTGCTTACAATTTTGCTGTTGACCCTTTGGGGCGCAGTTGTTAACTAAATGCTCCGGGCGTACGGAGCCGTGCTCGACCACAAAGGCTGGACCGAAATTTTGAGGCTACATGACCGAACCATCACATCTTTCTCGCCGTGACTTCATCAAGTCTTCCGTCAACTTCCTCTTTGGGTTGAGTGGATTGATTGGACTGGGCGGCCTCATCCGCTTTTTCAGCTACCAGCCTGACCCCGGCATGCCGGTCGAATTTGATTTGGGAGATATTGCCAATTACCCCATTGGATCGCGCACGATTCGAGCGGATATCCCCGCGGTCATCTATAACCGTGCTGGAGAACTCGTGGCCTACAGCCTGACCTGTACTCATCTTGGATGTACTGTGGAAGAGGATGGCGATGGGTTTGCATGTCCCTGCCACGGGTCGGCGTATGATAGGGGTGGCGCGCCCACCAAAGGTCCGGCCCAGAAGCGGCTGCAGCGTTTACGGGTCGAGACTTTGGAAGATCACACCTTGAGGTTATACACCGATGGAGGCGGGCAATGAGGTCAGCGTTCAAGTGGACCGGGGTCACTCTTGGCGTCATCGTTGGTTTGATCGTGCTTGGCACGCTGTCCTTGTATGGCATCGGCCAATGGCGTTTGAAGAGAAAGTATGATATTCCCCTGCAAAACATCGCGCTTCCAACGGATGCGGACTCGCTCGCAGAAGGCAGGCGCATTTTTCAGTACCGCGGTTGCGAGGCCTGTCATGGTGAGCAATTGCAGGGACTGGTTTACATGGATAATCCCGCTATTGGACAGGTCATTACTCCAAACTTGACCACTGGCAATGGGGGAATCGGTTCGCTTCGCACGGATGCGGAGATGGCGCGCGCCATCCGGCATGGCATCCGCCCGGACGGGACTCCGTTACTGTTCATGCCGTCCACGGAGTTCTATTTTCTGAGTGAGGAAGATTTGGAGAAGGCGCTGGCTTACATTCGCAGTGTGCCGCCCGTGGATAATGAAATGCCTGCGAGTCAGCTATCGTTTACTGGCTTTGTGGTGATGAACATTACCGGGGCTATCACGTTTCTGCCCGCTGAAATCATACCTCATGAGAAGCAGGCACCCACTGCTCCTGAGCCCCGTGTAACGGCCGAATACGGCGCTTACCTTTCCATGTCCTGCAAGGTTTGTCATGGGCTGACGCTCTCCGGCGGAGCCATCACCGGCTTCCCTCCAGAGTGGCCGGCCGCGCCGAATTTGACATCCGGCAAAGGCAGCCGGCTTCCATCGTGGGGCGAAGCGGGATTTGTCGAACTCATCCGCACCGGCCAAAAACATGGACGGATGATCGGGGCAGGATACATGCCGTGGACATCGTATCGTCACATGACCGATGACGAACTGCGCGCAGTGTATTTGTATTTGATGTCCCTGCCGCCAAAGGATTTTGGGAATCGGTAATAGCCTGTTAGGTCAACCTGAGGAGCAGTTTGCGGCGATGAAGAATCTCAGATTATGGCGCAACTCCGTGACTGGAGATTTTTTGCTCCGTGCCCTCGCTCACACGTGAATGATAGAGACGTTACTCCTATTGATTCCTGATGATATCCTTTGCGCTCTCGATTAATTTCGCGCGCATGGGATAGGGGTCAATGCCAGCCATTTGCATCCCAAGAATGACAGGACCAACAACGGGCGGGCCGTCGAGGCGGAGTAGCTTTGCCTTCGGCACATGCTGAAGAATGATTGCGCGCATCGGGTCAGTGATGAGCGCGCCGCCTTCGAAGACGCTGCCCGATTGGACAACTTCCACTTCATCACTTTCCATTCCGATCTGCCGAATCACGGCAACGGCAATCCAGCCCAATTCTTCGCCCGCCCATTGAAGGACTCCCCGTGCGGCCTCATCGCCAGCCCGCGCGGCCTCAATGACCTTCACCGCGACATGCGGTGACAGGTGATACCAATCGTTGGAGAGTCCTTCCATCAAATCTGCTTCGTCTTTTGCACCCGTGGCTTCGAGATAGATGGCGGTCAAGGCGGTGGGCGGGATGCGCCTGATCCAGGCGTAGTTGACCATATGCAGACCCTTCCACACGATCTCGTTCCCGCCGCCAAACTCGCCGAAGGAAATCCCATTGCCAACGGCTCGTCCTTCATGGCCGTCAGGCCCGCGCCCGCGGCAGTTGACACTCGACCCCGCGGTCACGTTGACACCGACGTAATGCGATGTGCCTGCCAGCAGTCCATTGACTCCATCGTTGACAACTTCCACAGGACAGGATAAACCCAACGCAGCGATCGACCGCAGATGCGGCTCGCGGTCGGACAGAAAATCGTAGCCTGAAACGCCGAAGCCTGCCCCCGCGATCTGGTCTTTCGTCACGCCGGATGCGTCACTGGCTTCTGTAAACGAATCCTTCAGCACCTCTGCAAGGCCATCGTACCCGACGCCTTGATGATTCCCGCCCCAGGCCCTGCCAAAGCCGAGGCAACAACCCGTTTCATCTGCGATCAGCGCGTGAGTCTTCGATGAACCTACGTCTATTCCCAGATAATATTTCATGAAATCTCCAGAGATCGATAGGGAACGAGTTGTGAGTTATGAACGTCGCATAGCGTCTCGGATAACGCGATAGCCAATCAGTTGTATCCCTTGATCCTTGATGAACTGCTTGAGTTCATCGCTCATGAACGCTTTGTAATTTGCAACACGCGCCGGCCAATCCGGACAGATCGCGCGCAGTTCAGGTGTATCTATTGATGGATGGAATATAAAATGCGAAATCCCAGCAGGTACATCGCTGAGAATGTTCTTCGCAACTCCGATGTGGTCATGATCATGCTCCAATCGCATGGAGAACAATCCATCCAGCATGGGGACACCCTGCGCTTCGAGTTGATTCAGGATGGGTGTGAAGGCAGTCAAAGTTGCGTCATCAATATCCAGCATGTCAAAGCCTCGAGCGGTGGCGCGCGGCAGCATGTTCGGAAGGAGTCGGCTCATCCCGGCCTGCAGATACGACTGCACGAATTTCGCGTGGAGGATCGTGCCCATGTGCGAGTCGATGTGCGTGACATCCATTCCCGTTGCCAGTGCGCGCTCGACCTGTTCATTCAACTCTGCAGCGACCGCTTCTTCTTTGGCATTTTCGTAGACCGCCGGCTGCCACTGATGGAAATATCCCGCTTCATCGATGAGACCTGAGGACTGATCCCGCGTGGACAGCGGCCCCCAGCGGTAGCTTTCCCATTCTGAATTGAGCGTCGCGTGGACCCCCATGTCCATTTCGGGATTCTCGCGGCACATCTGCGCCACGGCCAGGAACCACGGACAGGGAACCATCACCGCGCCGGATGAGATCGTTCCAAATTCCCATAGATCTTTGAATGCTTGAATGGAAGCCTGGCACATGCCAATGTCATCGGTGTGAATGATGACGAGGCGGTCGGATTGGGAGTAGCCAAGTTTTTTGAGCAATGGGTTGGGTGTCATTGCATATCCTTGTAGTGTGACGAGTGAAAAGTGTCCAGCGACGTTGGCACGAATTGCGGCAGCCACTGTTTGTTCACTGCCAGCATGTCATCCAAAACTTCCTGTACCTTGTCTGCGCTGGGACCAAGGGGATGAGCGAGCAGGGCCTGGTACGCGGCATTTCTATCGCCATGCACCGCAGCTTCGACGGTGAGCAGTTCATACATCTTGACCTGGGCAATAAGTCCGAAGCACGCGGCAGGCAGAGGGTCCGCGGGAAGCGGGTGGATACCGGCTCTGTCCACTCTGGCGGGGAGCTCCAGCACCCAGTCCGCAGGCCAGTCTTTGATCGCACCATTGTTGCGTACATTTACCACATGGACCTGCCCAAGATCGTTGTAATGCGAGTTGATGAGCTGCGTGGCGAGCGTGGAATAATACGCGCCGCCGCGCTTCATCAAGTCTGCGGGAGGTTCAGTGAGATTCGGGTCGGCATATTCGCGCAGCAGATCCTTTTCGATCTCCATCACCTCTTCGGCACGAGAGGGCGGCCATTTCTTTTGTGCATCGAGTTTCTTTGCGGTGTAATAAAAATACTGGAGATAATAGTTCGGAATCATGCCCAGCATTTCGAGTGTGTGGCGATCCCATTCGGGTTCCTCTTCATGCATGACCTCTTCGACGTAGGCGGGGAAGATCAGCGGCCACATTTCTTCGCCGTCAACCGTGAAACCGCGGTGCCAGGTGAGGTGATTCAACCCCAACGTGTTCAAGATCGCATGGTCTTCCTTCATTTTTGTGCCGGTCGCCTTCTCAAGCCCTTCAAGGATATGCATCTTCGTTGTAATCCCCACGTTGCATACACCCACAGCAGCGACATCGGAGGCGTGACGAGTCAGCGCTTCGGTGACAAGCCCGGCAGGGTTTGTGAAGTTCGCCAGCAACGCACGAGGTGCAGTTTCGCGGATGTCCTTTGCAATGTCGAGAATCACAGGAATGGTGCGCAGCGCCTTCGCCATGCCGCCGATACCGGTGGTTTCCTGCCCAACCAGCCCGTGGCGCAGACCCAGGTACTCATCGCCGCGGCGGGCGGGCATCATTCCAACGCGCAGCTGCGTTACCACGTATGACGCGCCGGCGATAGCTTCACGCTGATTGAGCGAAAGAATGACCTTAAATGGTTCACCCTTGGCCCTGGCCATCCTCTGCGCAAACCCGCCGACAACGTCAAGCCGTTCCCGGTCGATGTCCATCAGCCAGAGTTCTTTGATGGGCAGCGAGCCGGCCCTGGCAAGAAAGCCATTGACCAATTCTGGTGTGTATGTTGAGCCGCCGCCGATGACAGTGATTTTCATGTTGAATGATTACTCCTCGCTGGGAACTCCACTTGTAACTTGTTACTGCTTCCTCGTCACTCGACTCTTTCCACTTGCCCGGAATTTGCCGAGCGATATGCCGCATCCACAACCTTCATGTTGACCCATCCCTCCATTCCTCCGGGAACGGGCTTTTCATGCTTTTCGATGCATTCCATAAAGTATCTCAATTGGTCATCATATAAACTCTGTGGAGCATGTTCCTTCCGTGGAAACTCCAACCCGGACTCAAGAATTTCTCCCCTTTCTGCTTTCCCCTTTTGCACTTCCACCCTCGTCGGGAACAACTGACCAAAACCTCCTGTCCCGTACAACTGTGTGGCGGCCGCGAGGCCGTCCGCGTGCGGCTGCCACCAGCCCGATTCAATATAGGACGTCACGCCGTTATCCCAGTTGACAATGATCACGCCGGTATCGTCCACGTCGAAATCACCATAGTAAGTGCCGATCTTTGCATAAACGGAGACAGGCCGCGGGTCGCCGAGCAGGAAACGGACCGTATCCAGGGCATGGATTCCCATGTCTGCCATTGCGCCACCGCCCCCCAATTCCTTTTGTGTGAACCAGCCCGAAGGTCCCCAGCGAACGTGGACTCCATATCCTTTTGTGCGGATGATTTTTCCCAGTTTCTTCGACTGCTCCTTGAGCCACAGCACATCCGGGTCGAAGCGCCAGCAATGCGCGACCATCAGTGCCGCGCCTGATTTGTCCGCGGCTCCGCACATTTTCTCGGCTTCGGCGGCATTCATCGCCATCGGTTTCTCGACCATCACATGCACGCCTGCCTTGAGCGCGGCAATTGTCTGTGATGCGTGCAAATAATTTGGTGTGCTGACCACCAACGCGTCCACTTCTCCATCTTTCAGCATGGACTCAACCGTCTCATATTGCCGCGGAATGCCGAAGTCCTTTGCAAACGCAGCCATAGTCTCAGGCTTATGGTTTATGACAGCCACCAAATCTGCACCGCAGTTCTGGGCGGCGCGTGCGTGGATTTTGTTGATATATCCCGTTCCCGCGAATGCGATTTTCATGGTTGAAGTTTCTTCCTTCCAAACATGGGTGGTCGAGTAACTCTGAGCGTTCTCGGCGAAGAGTGTACACTTGCACCGAACGCAAGTACGGTGTCGAGGCCACCACGTTTCAAGCAAAATTGTGTTTAAAGGTTAGCCATTGGTCTCGATATGGCCTCGACTTGCACTCGGCCTACTCGACCAACCGGCTCTCATCACTGAAAAAGTTGGGCATATGCCCGGTCAATCCAAAGAAGCGTTCCAGTTCTGCTTTGGAGAGTATCAGGGTCGCAGTGTTGACCAATGGGTGAGAAAGAAAATGCTCGCCCTGCCAGATCTCAGCATCGATCCACAATTCAATCTTGCGTTCTGTGTCATTTGCCAGGCCCATCATCGTCACTGAGCCGCGTGTCACACCCAGCAGGCGCTGCAGGTTTTCCTCCGACGCAAAACGTAAATGTGCTACTCCCAATCTGGGGGCAAGGCTTTCGAGATCGACTGTCCTCTCACAGGCGGTCACAACCAGAAAGAAATGTCGCGCCTTTTTGTCGCACAGAAACAGATTCTTCGTGCTTACGGCAGGTAGTTCCGGACGGTGCAATGCTGATTCCGCACAGGTAAAGACGGCTGGATGCTCGATGCGCTGATAGACAAAATGATTGGCGTCAAGAAAACTGAGGAATTCCTGTTCCGATGTGATCATGTTGTGGCGGGACTGGTATGGTGCGCTGTGGGGTGTGGATCGCCGCAGCGGTCGCATTCACAGGGGTCAACGTGAACGGTTGCATCCACCAGCGCAGGCATGGCATGGAACAACTCGTGGCGGATTTTTTCTGCGACCTCATGGCTCTCGCATGTGCTCATCTGGCAATCCACAATAATATGGAACTCGGCTCGCTGGCGATGTCCCACCCAGCGGATGGCAACATCGTGGACATCCATCACTTCCCCTGGTCTGGAAGCAATGCTTGTGACAAGCTGCGGGATTTCGGGATCGACCGCGTCCATCACGCGGAAATACATGTCCCGTGCGGAGTCCCATACGATGACCAGGATCGCCGCGCCGATTCCCAGGCCGACAATTGGGTCCAGCAAAGGGAATCCGAGCCACACCCCGATCGCTCCCGCCAAAACTGCCAGTGACGTGAAGCCGTCCGTTCGGGCGTGATAACCGTCGGCCACGAGCGCGGCGGAGCCGATCTGTTTTCCGACACGGATGCGAAAGATCGCCACCAGTTCATTTCCCAGAAAACCGACCACGCCAGCGATCGCGACCCAGAGGATATTTGAAATCGGTTGTGGATGGATAATTTTCAAAACGGCCTGATAGATCGCCTCGAACGCGCTGAACAGGATCATCAACACGATGATGACTCCGGCAATGTCTTCAGCGCGGCCATAACCATAGGTGTAGCGCAGATTTCGGGCGCGGCGGGAAAGAGTGAATGCGATACCCAATGGAATGGCCGTCAGCGCATCGGAAAAATTATGAATGGTATCGGCCAGCAAGGCAACACTTCCGCTGATGATGACAATGACAACCTGAAAGGCAGCGGTGACAAGCAGGGCAACCAGCGAGACTTTGACAGCCCAGAGGCCGCGGTCGGTGGCAAGAGCAGCATCCAGAGCCGCCTCCCGGTGGCCGTGACTATGAGGAGTGGTCAGCGTATGCTGGAACCAGTGAAAGAGCGGGTTTTGCGAATGACCATGCTCGTGGTCATGTTCATGGTCATCATGTGCATCGTCGTGATCGTGATGGTCATGTGGATCGGTCATATCAATCTCCAACAATAAGGGATGTCAACCTTCTGAGATGACTTTTTGTCACTCTTCAACACAATTACTTTTAATCACCCGACTGTACCACTCACCCGAATCTTTCACAATGCGTTCCTGTGTTTCATAATCCACGCGCACGATGCCGAAGCGTTTTGAAAATCCATGTGCCCACTCGAAATTATCCAGCAATGACCAGACGAAGTAGCCGCGCACGTCCACACCATCCTGCATGGCATGGTGGACCTGAATGAAATGCTGTTTCAGATAATCCAGCCGCCGCGCATCATGGATTTTGCCATTTGGACCGACCTCATCTTTGAAAGCGGCGCCATTCTCTGTGATGTAGATGGGTGGCAGGCGATACTCCTGGTTGATGCGGTTGAGCAGCCGTCGCAACGCAGGCGCACAGACTTCCCAGCCCATCTCTGTGTATTCCGAACCCGGCACAGGCGCGACTTGTCCCTGTGCGTTGTAAAGAATGCGGGAATAATTGTTGATGCCGAGATAATCCAGCTTTTGAGCGATCCGCGCCAGGTCACCATCCTGAATTTTGGGCATGTTCTCCCCGGCAGCTGCATACGCTGCCGCGTGGTAATGTCCACGGAAAAGTGGATGCAGGAAAATCGTCTGGTAATTTTGCCAGGCTTGCTCCGCCACGGCGACATCTTCCGGCGCATCGGAGGCAGGTTCCTGGTTCCAAATATCAAGGACGATACCAACTTGCAGATTTGAGTTAATGGCGCGAATGGCTTGTACAGCCAGTCCATGCGCGACGAGCAGGTTGTGAACGATCTGATAGGCAATCTTTGGGTCCTTGTTGCCCGGAGCATGTTGACCGTACAGATTGCCATCGAAAGCAACAACGCCGGGCTCGTTGAAAGTGGTCCAATACTTAACCCGGTCGCCGAGACGTTTCACCATAAGCGCGGCGTAATCTGCAAAGGCATAACAGGTGGTGCGATTCTCCCAGCCGCCTTCGTCCTGCAAGGCCTGGGGGAGATCCCAGTGGTAGAGAGTCAAAAACGGCTCGATGTTCACAGCCAGCAGGCTATCCACCAGTCGGTCATAGAAATCGAGGCCAGGCAAATTGACGGGGCCGCGGCCGCCGGGGAGGACGCGCGGCCATGAGGTTGAGAAACGATACGCTTTCAGGCCAAGAGAACGCATCAGGGAAACATCATCCTGAAAGCGATGGTAGTGATCGCAGGCAATATCCCCTGTGTCACCGTCCGTTATTTTACCGGGCGTGTGGCTGAAGCGGTCCCAAATGGACTCGCCTTTGCCGTCTTCGTTCCATGCCCCTTCGATTTGATAAGCAGCAGTTGCCGCTCCCCACAGAAAACTGGGTGGAAACTCGTATGTCATATTATCCCTTGATGCCGGATACAACAACGCCCTGGATGAAGAGCTTCTGCGCGAAGAAGAAGAGCAGTACAGGCGGAATGAGCATCAGCGTTGAAGCCGCCATCAGCAAATGACTTTGTTTGGTGAAAACTGCGTTGAAGGCTTGTAACCCCAGCGCCACTGTCCAGTTATGTTCGCTTTGGAGGTAGATCAGGGGTGCATAGAAATCGTTCCAGGCGTACAGCACGCTGAAGATTGTCACTGTTGCGATCACAGGATAGGACTGCGGCAGGATGACATGCCACAGGATTTGGAAGGGTCCGGCGCCATCGATACGCGCCGCATCATCCAGCTCTGTGGGCAGGGTCATAAAGAACTGACGCAGGAGGAATACATCCCAGGCATTCGCAAAAAAGGCAGGGATGATCAATGGATACAAAGTGTCGTACCAGCCAATTTTCTTGAATAAAATGAAGGTCGGGATCAGCGTGACCTGTGGAGGCAGCATGACCGTGGAAAGTAGAATCAGGAAAAGAAAGTTCAATCCCCTTGCGCGGAAGCGGGCAAAGCCATAGGCCACCAGTGTACAGGAGATCAGTGTGCCCAGTGTGCCAAACACGACGATGATCAGGGTGTTGAGGAGGTAATGAGCAAACGGCACTTTCGTGACGGCCAGGACAAAGTTCTCCCAGTGAAAATAGATGCGCGTGGCACGTGTCCCCGAAGCAACGGGCAGTTGATATTGTTCTTCAGGGTTCTGGGAATTTACGAATGTGCCAGTTGTCCCCTCCTTGTTGATCAGCGCCAGCTGTCGCAGCACGCCATTTACCTGAATATCATATAAATATACGTTCCTGCCGTTGACCTGGACCCTGATTTGCTCAGTGGGAATCCACTGCGGCGGGTTGGTGTTGACAGCGTCCTGACTCTTAAGCGCCGAGATCAGCATCCATACGAGTGGAGTGATCACAACCACCATGCCAATGAACAACAGGATCAAGACAATGACCCGATTGATCAATTCTTGTGTCTTTTTGCCGATCATCGCATTCATCTCCTCGCCGGGCTATTTGCGGAGTTCGCCTTCGTAATAAACCCATAAGGCGGAGCTGCGGAAGACGAGCAGGGTCAACCCTAAAACGATCATGAACAATATCCAGGCCATGGCGGATGCATAGCCCATATTGAGGTAACGAAAAGCGTTGCTGTACAGGTACACGTTATAGAAAAGCGTGGACTCCATGGGTCCGCCTAGGCCTGTATCGGCGGTGGCAGTGAGGACATAGACTTCTGTGAAATACTGGAATGTACCGATAATGCCGATCACCAGGTTATAAAAAATAACAGGTGACATCAAGGGGATGGTGATGTGAATCAATCGCTGCCAGGAATTGGCGCCATCCAGCTCCGCGGCCTCATAGAGGGTGGTGGGGATGCTCTGCAGGCCGGAGAGATAAATGATCATTCCGCCGCCCACACTCCACAGACTCATGATGACCAGGGCCGGCAGGGCCCAATCGGGGCTAGCCAGCCAACCGGGTCCGTCTATGCCCACCAGGCTCAAGAGCCAGTTGAGGATGCCGAAGCGGGGGTTGAAAATGAGACTCCACAGGATGGCAACCGCCACGCCAGCGATCACGGATGGCAAATAATAAATGGTGCGCCAGAAGGCTAGGCCCGGTACTTTTTGGTTGAGGAGAAAGGCCAGGGCAAAACCAAATACCAGGTTAAGCGGGATGGCGATCACAGCGAATTTGATCGTGATCCCGAGCGAGTGCCAGAATCTGAGATCGCCGGTGAAGAGTTTGATATAGTTTGCTAACTGGATAAAAACCGGTGCCGATGTGATGTTGTAGTCGGTCAAGGAAAGCACAAGGGATGCGATCATCGGACCCAATGTAAAGATGACAAAGCCGATCAGCCAGGGACTGATGAAAATGTAGCCCCAGACGGCCTCCCGCCGGCGCAGACTCATAGGTTTAGAGTTCGGCTTTACCGCGTTATTATTCAACCTCAGGCTTTCGAGTTTCATAGCGGTGTTCCTCAACGGTAGAAGTTCGAGTTTCCCCTTCTCAGGCAGAGAGGGGAAACTCGATTCGAGCGATCCGATTCAGCCCCTACTTCGAAGCCCAGTATTCATCCAGGTAGCTCTGAGCTTCCTTGTTCAGCGCATCCATGGTTGCCTGAACATCCGCGGTTCCATCGGTCCGAAGCGTATCCGCAGTATTTTCGGTGGCATCCCATATCTTCTGATAATTGGGTACCCACTGCTCGTTGTTCGGGGATGCGTCCATGTACTGGATCGAGTCAACGAACAGTTGGAAATCAACTTTTGGATACTGACCCGACATATCGCTCACCCAGGTTTCAGCCAGCGACTTACGGGAAGGCATACAGCCGAAGATGCCGCAGACGCGCGCCAGCATCTTGGGTTCAATGAACCATTTTGCAACTTCCCAGGCTTCCTTGGGGTGCTTGGAATGGGCCGAGATCGCAAAGGTATCTGCATTCGTGGGGGAGACGATGTCTCCGTGCGGCCCGGCCGGGACCGCTGCCACATTCCAGTTGAAATGCTCAAAGGCGGGATAGGCATAGGCCATCCAGCTAAAGCATTCCCACATGGCTGTGGATCCGCCTTCGAAGGGATTATCTGCACCTCCAAAGGATGCACTCAATTCCTCACTGGTCGGAGCGACGTGTGTCTTCCAGATCGAATCATGAAGGAACTGGGCCGCTTCCAGATAACCACCGCTATTCATGTCTGCGGTCTTATATTCGGCATCCATCCCCAGCGCGTTACCGCCAAATTTTCCCGGTATTGTGCGGAACGGACCACACCAACCGCCCCAACCCCATTGGCTGATCTTCGCGGGGTCGAAATCTGCTGAATTCGCATCGTTGCCGTTTTCATCCAGCGTCAGGGACTTTGCCAGTTCAACCTGCTTATCGTATGTCCAGTTTGGATCGCCATAAGCAGAAGGCGGATAGTCAAACCCTGCCTTGTCGAACAGGTCTTCATTGTAAAACACGACCGAAGGATAGATACCGATGGGCACGCCAATGGTCTTGTCCTGGTATTTCAGGAGGTCCAGCGCAGGGCCATAGAAATCGCTGGTATCGTAATTATCTTCCTTGATCAAAGGAGCGACATCGATCCACTCGTCGTAGAACTCTGCAATTCCCTGGATCCCAATCGGGAACGCGAGATCAGGAGCCAAATCTCCTGCAAGGAGTGTGGAGAATTTGGCTGCATGTTCCTCCCAGGTGGAGAATGTAAACTCTATCTGGGTATCTGTGTGGCTGCTGTTATATTCGGATGCGATTTGTTTTAATGCTTCCATGGAGTCGGGATCGCTTCCCGCTCCAAAGCCTACGAAGATCGTGATCTTGACCGGTTCTTTTGCGGCTGGTTTCGCGCCGCACGCTGATAGGACCATGCTCAGAATGACCAGCATGCCCAGTACACCAAACAGTTTCTTCATCTTCAGCTCTCCTTTGAAAATTGAATTGAAAGACGTCAGCGTGAACGAACCTTCTGAATTTGGAACTTCCTCCTTTCCTATTTGCATCCACAGGAATTTCGGATGATCAATTCCGTGGGAAGCAGCGTCAATGGGTCGGCTTGCTCGCCGCGAATGAGTCTCACCAATTGTTTCACCGCTTCGCGCCCGACCTGTTCAATGGGTGCGCGGACGGTGGTTAATGCCGGCGAAAGGTAAGGGGCCAGGGGCTGATCGTCGAAACCGGCTACAGACACCTCATCCGGCACGATGCGGTTTGCCGCTCGCAGAGATGTCAGCACCCCGATGGCCGCATCATCATCCCCGCAGAAGACCGCGTCAAATTCCAGGCCCCGCTCGATAAAGTCCCGAATGGTCACTTCGGCAATTTCATGATTGAAGCGACCCTCACCGAAAAGGGCCGGATCCACACGCAAGCCATGTGACTCGAGTGACTCGCAGTATCCGCGCTCGCGCCAGACCGAGTCCTCGTGGCGCTCGGGGCCACGCAGGTAAACGATGCGCCGCCGCCCATGGACCTCGATCAGGTGATCCACGATGCGCCGGGCACCCATCTTGTTCTCGACGGTAATGGTGGGGATATCGAGCGACTCACCAGACTGATGCATTAAGACCAGGGGCAGTCCAATCTTATGGAGGCGAATAAGTTCCGCATCCTCCAGGCTGTCTGTAAAGACCAGCAGGCCATCCGTGTTATGTTCGCCCAGCGGACGCCGGTGAGGGTGGCGATGCGGCTCCTCCATGGCATGGATCAGCAGGTCGAAGCCAGCTTCGCGGGCAGCGGCCTCGATGCCGCGCAGCATGGGTGAGAAGAAGGCTCCACTGATCTCAGGCAATAACAGGCCCAGTGTGTTGGTTCGATGGCTGGCCAGGCCCCGGGCGGCAGCACGCGGCACGAAAGCCAGCTCCTCGATCGCTGCCTGCACGCGCTCCGCGGTCTCGGCAGTGACCGGTGTGGTTCCATTGATCACGCGGCTGACCGTGGCGATGGAAACGCCCGCTTTTTCGGCTACATCTGCAATTGTGGAGGATGGGGTGATTTTTGGCATGGGATGTAAGCGCTTTCAGAAAGCGCTTACATCATTATAGGGATTTTCGATGTGAGAGTCAACTACCGAAAACGCAAGACCGCAAAACGGACTTTCACGCTTTGCGGTCTGCTACTTCGACTAGTGACCACTAATCACTGATAACTGTTCACTGATTACTGGCCTTCAGTTCAGCTCATATTCGGCTTGTTCTTCTTCATCGGCGATCACCATCGGTTCGTCGCCGGCGCCACGATCAAGGAACTGCATAGCGTGAGCCACAACCTTGGTGTAATAGCGCGTATCGCCTTTGTCTTCGTACTTGTCGGTCTTCAGGCGGCCTTCGATGTAGACCAGGTTCCCTTTTTTCAGGTATTCCTGGGATACCTCGCCCAGCCGGCCCCATGCTTCGATGCTGACCCATTCCGTGTACTCTTTCGTGTCGATCGGCGTTTTCCAGCGCGTACTGATCGCCATGCTGAAATGGGTCACTTTTTTGCCGGTGGGGGTGTAGCGCGACTCTGGGTCCTTGCCCAAACGACCAATCAGTTGGACTCGGTTTAGTGCAGGCATGATTTTCCCTCCTTTCTCCGTTGACTTTTAGAGGCAATGTTAAGTGTCATAACAGGTCTCCTTTTCTCTAAAAGGGCAGGTGTATTCGGTTGTCTTACAGACGTACCGTGGTTATCATGCCAGTGCTGCCACAGCAGGCACTGGCATGGTCACCTCCTAAGCGTTATACTTTCCCTGGTTGATTAATCCTTATGACTGCATCGCCGGCTCAGCCTTCTTGAGCACGGGCAGGCCAGTCTTCATTTCGACGACGGTGTAACCAGCCGGAACTGCGTCAGTTGCGCCTTCCTTGATTTCCTTGGAAAAATAGAACAGCGTGCGCTCTTTGCCGGTCTTGCTGGCAGTCTTCTTCGTATGCAAATAGTATGTTGTACCCTTGGAATTCGTGAATCCGTAAGCCATATTTTTCTCCTTTTCTAAGTCGGTGGAAGGATTGTAGAACATATATTCACCCGTGTCAAGCCCCCGTACTTCGGGCGCAAGGAAGGATTTTCCCTTGGAAGCCATGATAATCGCAACTGGTCTAGACGAATTAAGGACCGCCCGCCTCCTTCTGGACCCTGAGGTGGGCCTCGTGCCGACGATGGGATACCTCCACGAAGGGCATCTCTCTCTCATCCGCAAGGCTAAGGCCGAGTGCAGGAGCGTCGTTGTGAGTATCTTTGTCAACCCTACGCAGTTTGCCCCTACGGAGGATCTCGCCAAATACCCACGCGACCTAGAACGTGACCTGAAGCTGATCGAGCCGATAGGCGTGGACCTGGTGTGGAATCCCACGCCTGAGATCATGTATCCCAGCGGCTACCAGACCTGGGTCGAGGTAGATGCGCTCACGAAGCGTCTCGAAGGCGCAATGAGGCCAACCCACTTCAAAGGCGTGACCACGGTTGTGGCAAAGCTGTTCAACGCCGTCCAGCCGCAGAGAGCCTACTTCGGCCAAAAGGACGCCCAGCAGGCCGCCGTGATCCGCCGCATGACCAGGGACCTGGATTTCCCAGTCGAGATCGTGGTTTGCCCAATCGTCCGTGAACCCGACGGGCTGGCGATGTCCAGCCGCAACAAGTACCTTGAAGGGGATGATCGCAAGGCTGCACTCGTGTTGTTTCGGGCCTTGAGTGCGGCGAAGGATGCCTATCAGGCGGGGGAGCGGGATGCTGAGGTGCTACGAAGAAAGATGAAAGAAGTAATCCAGGCCGAGCCGCGGGCGCAGATGCAATACGTCTCCTGCGCGGACTATGACTCGCTGGAAGAGTTGGAATCCGTGAGTGGGAAAACCTTGCTCTCGATGGCCGTGCTGATCGGCAAGACTAGGTTGATCGATAATTTTGTGCTGGAATGATCCGGTCACTGCGAGCATAGCGAAGCGCTCTCGTCGCAATAACAAAAGCCCGGGAAATCATTCGTCCAGCCGTTCAACTGCTGGACGAATGACAAATCTCTCCCTGCCCTCTCCAAATTCGACGAACCCTCGCCGGATTTGGGGAGGGTCTCCGAAGGACGGGTGGGGACTACGGCCCCCACTTCATATTCGCTGCAAAATCCAGCAGCTTGATGGGTTCCTTCTGCCCATCCGTGTAATATAGCTCTGCGATGCCGCCCTGATAGACCTGGTCTATTGGCGCGGTGGCTGCGATGACAAAGCTGGCGTCAGGGGCCCAGAGCGCTTCGTTCAATAAGTTGAAGGTCTCCGATCGGATAGGCGTACGGCCCGTGACTCCGTCCGGCTCGGAGCGGACCAATTGCAGCGGCACGCGGCTCACGTATTCATTATTCATGGGTCCATTGGCATAGAAGAAATAAAGCTGGCCGTCAGGCGCAAGGAACGGTTCATCTGCAAAGTTGAATGTGCCATTACCCGCATCGCCGGGGATCAGCGAGGTGACCTTACCGCTGGCCGTGTCCACGCGCCAGAGGCCGGGCATATACATCCCCATGGATGGGTTGGCAGCGAAAAGGCTCGCCGTGTCCGGTGACCAGGTCGCTTCCCCACAGCAGATCAGGGCACCCTGATCGTTTGTCAGGCGAACCAGTGCATTTCCGCTCGGATAATAAATGGCAGCAGATGCGCCTTCATAATAGCCCAGCGTAATGAGAAGTTTTTTGCCATCCGGTGTGTAATGCTCAGGCCAATATAACTCGGCTGGAATGATCAATCCATTCCCCAGGTCATCAAGCTTGTCTTCCAGTACAAGGTTGGACTGTCCGCTGGAGACGGAATAGAAATTCAAGCCCTTATATCCATAAGCGATGGTCTGCCCGTTGGGCGACCAGACCGGGTTATGGATGGTGTTGAGGAAGGGATTATTCTGATCGATCGCACCGCCATCCAATAGAAGTCGCCGGTTGCTTCCATCGGCATTCACTACAAGCAATTGATTATTGGAAACGTAGACAACGCTCCCATCCACGAGCGAGGGATCGTAGCTGACAACGTTTGCCGGTTCAGTTGTGACCTGCGTCACGGTCTTGCCATCTTTTTCGAGGCGATAGACCTGCAGCAGCCCGGCGCTGTCATTATTGAGGAAATACATCGAAGACGGGAGCAGGCTGGAGGTCGAGGGAGGAGGCGTGACGCTCGCTTCTGGCGCGGTCCCTGTGAGCGCCTGGAAGGTCATGGCGACGACCGTTTCAACACCTGGTGGCTGCGCGGGCGCCCGTAATGGAGTCGCGCAAGCCAGAATGGCCGCCGTCACGATCAGCGCGGTGATGACAATGCGTTTGCGTTGCATTCTATACCTGCTCGAAGCGCTGGACAGGGACCACAAAAAGCGTAGCGCGCTTCTCCCCGGATGTGAGAGGCGGCAGCGTATTGCGGACAGTCTGGATCGCGGCGTCTGTCTGCTCATCCTCAACACCCAGCAGCATGGTGACGATGCCGCTTCGTAGAAACCCGCCAGTGGATGCGACGCGCGTGACGCGAAACTTTGCCGCTGTCAGGGCCTGGGTCAACGGATCGGCGTCGTTGTCCCTTACGATGACGATGATCATTTTCATGATGATTCTCCTCCGTTACTTCGCGCTGAGCGTAGTCGAAGTGCAGTGTTCAATGTCCTTCGACTACGCTCAGGACAAATCAAATTTGTTCGAAGCGTTCCACTGGCAAGGCAAACACGGTCGCCCCGCCAACCGTGACCGGCACGGGCGACGGCATTGGCATGGGAGAGCCTTCGATCGGGAGGGTCATATACTCCACACGTTGACGGCAGGCGGTATGCAATACATCGAGCGCAGTGGGTTCTTTCGATTCAGGCAGGCCGATCAGGAGGGTGACGTTCCGTCGGCCCAGGAAACCACCGGCACTGGAAAGGAATGTCGCTGGGATGCCATTCTCATGCAGTGCATGTGTGGCTACATCCAGGTCTTCCTCCTGAACAATAGCGATAAGTAAAAGGTGGATGGATTGTTCTGCCATAAGCGCCTCTTGTTTTTTATCTTATCAGAACTCTTCCCATGCTTCAACCTCAAAGGTGAAGATGGTCGCTCCGCCAATCGTCACAGGGATCGGCTTGGTCAGCGCGCCTCCGATTTCAGGGATCGGCGCGGCAAGATATTCGACTCGCTGACGGCAGCTTTCTCGTAAAGCAGCGATCACCGTCTCTTCGCTTCCCTCCGGCAGACCGATGAGCAGGGTCGCGTTGCGGCGGCTTAAAAATCCGCCGGTGCTTGGTAAATGAACAAGGCTGAAACCTTGCAGATGGAGGGCCGCGCTGGCTGCTTCAAAATCGGATTGCTGAATGATGGCGGTCATCAGGCGTGTAACGGGCAGGTGCGCTCTCGCGCCTTCCCGCACCAGGTCCGGCCATAACGAGGAATCAGACATCAGTGCCTCATCCACTTCAGCGACAAGTTCTGAGAATGTTTCTTCTGAGATCACGCCGTCACGGACCAGGCCGGTCAGGGCCGCACGTTGCGCGCGCAGGGCTTCACGGCGTGCATTATCCAGTTCCTCTGCCTCCACGGAGGGATCAGAGGTCATCACTTCCTTCACGGCATCCACGAGCCTTGCATTTTGTGCCTTCATCACCGGGGCCAGCTTCTGCCAGGTGTGCTCCGAAATTAAACCGGCTCCGTTCCGGCTTTTCAGATGGTTGTACGCGGCACGACCGGCCACAAAGCGCGCGTGACGACGCTCATATTCCTCCTGTGCCGGCGTACGCTGGACAATTTTCAGGCGTTTGACGAACCAGTCCATCGAAAAGCCCTGAACCAGCAAGGTAAACAGCACGAGGCCGAAGGCCATCGCCTGCAAACGTCCGCGCTCTGCGGCAAAGATGCCCTCCTCGGGCAGGCTCAAAGCAAGCGCCAGTGTGATCGCACCGCGCAGTCCACCCCAGAACAGGATATGCCTCCATTTGGGCTGGATTTCGCGGCCGAACGCGGAAAATCCATAGATCGCAAGGATGCGCGCCGCCAGCGCGGCGAGAATGGCCCAGCCAATTGCCTGCCAGTTCTCAACCAGCAGACGGAAGTCCACGACAAGGCCAATCAGCAGAAAGACAAATGAGTTGGCAATAAAAGCCGCATATTCCCAAAAGTTGAACACCACCACGCGCGTGGTCGCGGACATGCCGCGCGGCCCGGTGTTCCCATTGACCAGCCCGGCTGCAACCACTGCTAGCACACCGCTGACATGGAATGATTCGGCAATAAGATACGCGCCGTAGGCGAGGACTGTTGTCAACGTCGTTTCGACCAACGCGTCGTTGATGCGGCCAATGGCCTGCGATGCCAGCAGACCCAGGGCAGTTCCAACGATGATACCGCCGCCTGAGATGGTGACGAATTGAGTGACGCCTGCAACGGGGAGAAATTTGCCTTGCAGGGCAACCGTCAGCATCACGCCGTACATGACGATCGCCGTGCCGTCGTTAAAGAGGCTTTCGCCTTCGAGCAGGACCTGAAGCCTGCGCGGTGCACCGAGGCTGCGAAATAATGCGACCACTGAAACCGGGTCTGTGGCGGAGACAAGGGCCCCGAATACAAGTGCGATCGGCAGTGCCATGCCGGTGCCGCGTGCGACCATCCAGCCGACTAACAAGGTCGTGAGAATCACACCGGGCACGGCGAGCAGGGTGATCAGCCAGAAATCGCGGCGCAGGTCATCGAAGCGGATGTGAAATGACGCCTCAAAAACAAGCGGCGGCACGAGCAAAGCCAAAATGATCTGTGGCGATATTTCAAGCTCACCAGGATAGAGCAACGCGATCACGAGTCCCATCAAGACGAGACCGACCGTATACGGGATGCGCAAACGACGCGCGATCACTGCCGCAACCGATGCGGTCAACAATAAACCGATGATGATGTCTTCAACAAGAATAATGGTTTTGCCGGACATGGTATTCAACGAATTTTACCCCACTGATTCCGGACTCGAACAGCACCGATCTACATTTCAACCACACACGGCGCAGTATCTGTAACCGTTACCGTTTCACCGTTGGAGAATGTCACCACAGTTCTGTCATGCCCGCGCACGATGGTCAACCCTTTGTATCGAATGGTCACCGGCCACGGGAAAATGTTTTTGCCTTCCAGCTGCACCTTACGGCCGGAGAGGATTCTAACGCCGAGCGTTTCCATAAACAGGCCCACAGGCGCAAGTCCATGCAGGGAGTTGTGTTCGCCGATGCCAGTCCCTTTTTCGGCATGATAGCGTTGAAAGAATGCCCCATTTTGTTTCAGGTTTTGGATGACCGCGTTCATCAAGTGCGCGGTC
>JAKOVF010000290.1 GCA_029782225.1 Chloroflexota bacterium
CTGGAAAGCATGGATGTGGTCATGCCCGAGACGATCATCAACCAGGTTTTTGATGACCTGACTGAGCAACACCCGTTGCTGTCTAGAATCCGCTTTGAGAACGCCACTTATTTGATGTAGTGGCTTTACTCCACGTTCGAGACTCGGTTCTTGG
The DNA here is from genome assembly GCA_029782225.1 of Chloroflexota bacterium. Taxonomy (GTDB): domain Bacteria; phylum Chloroflexota; class Anaerolineae; order Anaerolineales; family Villigracilaceae; genus JAKOVF01. The sequence goes on from JAKOVF010000290.1 coordinate 155, forward strand.
CACAATGGGGCCCGCTCACTGGCAAGATTGAGGAGGAATTGTCGTCTCGGTTTGCCTACCTCCAACTCGAGCAAACCAAGCTTTCCGCCTGGGTGCCGATTTCCAAGCCCATGCTTGACCTTGGGCCTGCATGGCTGGATAGGTATATCCGCACCATTTTGGCGGAGGCTATCGCCAATGGCATCGAATGGGGTATCATTAACGGCCGCGGTATTGCAGAAGCAGGTAACATCTATGAGCCAATTGGCATGGTCCGCGACCTCAGCAAGCCGATTGGCCAGGAGACTGGCTATGCGGCGAAGGAACCCATTGTGGTTACTGAATTTACCCCTAAGGCTTATGGGGAGTTGGTAGCGCAGCTGGTTGAGAGCCCGAATGGGCTGTTCCGTCCGGTAACTCAGCTGATCCTGGTTGTGAACCCTGTGGACTACTTCACCAAGGTTATGCCGGCAACAATCTATCAGCGACCTGACGGCACTTGGGCCAGGGATATTCTGCCGTTGCCGACAGATATTGTACAGTCCGCGTGGGTGGAACGGGGCACGGCCATCTTGGGTCTGGGCCGGCAGTATATTATGGCTCTTGGAACTGGCCGTGACGGTCGCATCGAGTACAGCGACCACTACCAGTTCCTGGAAGACCTGCGGGTCTACCTGATCAAGCTGTACGGCAACGGCCGTCCGAAGGACAACAACAGCTTCTTGGTACTGGACATCAGTGATCTTGAGCCTACCATCCCACGGGTGAAGGTTGATAATATCAGCGAGTTCTCCGTAGCTTAGGGTGATCCCGATGGCTAAGGAGGATAAAGTTACGGTTAAGGTGCTCCGCACCTTCCGCAACAAGTACAGCAAGTCCCTCCACAAAAAGGGGGACTTGCTGTCCATATCCCGCAAGAGGATGGAGGAGATTAACTCTGCCGGCCACGGAGAGCTTGTGGAGCTGGTGGATGGGGCAGGTGATTAGATGCTGCTTGAGCTGGTCAAAGAAGAACTGCGAATCACCTGGGATGACGAAGACACTAGGCTTATCAGCATGATCGAGCGAGCAAAAGCAAGCTTAAACAAGTTGATGGGTATTGAACTCGATTACGAAAAGCCTGGCCCCGCTCAAGATCTCTTGCTTGCGCGCTGCCGATACGACTACAACAACGCGCTGGAGTACTTCGAGCAGAACTTCGCCCGAGAAATTCTCCGCCTTCAGCTGCAGGTGGCCGCAGAGGGGATGAGCGCCGATGGAAGTGCTTAGGAAGCAGGCGTACCGCGCTAAGATGCGGGAGCTGGGCAAGACTCTGCGGCACCGGATAGTGATCCAAAAGCGGAGTGTGACGAAAGACCCATGGGGCAATCAGGTCGAAGAGTGGCAAGACTGGCAGACGGTCTGGGCCAACTTACAGACGCTGTGGGGTGAGCGGTACTACGCTGCCAAAGCAGTTGGTGAAGAGAACACTGTCATCTTCGAGCTTCGGCGGGCCCCGTTGTTGGATGGCCTCATCTTTAACCTCGCCGACTATCGTATTGTGGAAACCGACATCACACGCGGTGAAATGGGAATCGGGTTTGTGGGTATCAACCAACCGGTGTTGACGGAGGGCACTCCGACCACGCACTTTGGCCGAGTATATACGATCAAGCGTGTTGACCAACTGCCCGGAGGCACATGGGTCAAGCTAACGTGCGAGGAGAGTGGCAGTAATGGCTGACGTGGTCAAAGTAGATGATTTGGCCGGCGAAATAGTCCTTGCTGTGAAAACATACACGGAAGAGGTAGGGGCA
>JAKOVF010000292.1 GCA_029782225.1 Chloroflexota bacterium
GAGCGACCATCATAAAAACGTAAATGGCGCACCTGGGCAAACTCCGCACTCAATGAATAAGCCGAGATTGAATGTCAAGCGTGGCGGGTTTGATGGCAAAACAAATGCAATGCCAGGGCGTGAAGCGTTCAGGCAATTTGTAGAAATGCGAAACAAGAGAAGCGTTTGGACAGTCACAACCAAGCCATACAAAGAAGCCCACTTTGCAGTTTACCCGCCCGATTTGATAGAGCCTTGCATCTTGGCGGGAAGCCGAGAAGGTGACACCGTTTTGGATCCGTTCAATGGGTCAGGCACAACAGGTGAAGTATCAATCAGGCACAATCGTTTTTATATTGGGTGTGAACTCAATCCCGATTATGTCCGTCTCACAAAGAAAAGGTTATCGAAGGTTCAGCCAGTCTTACCGCAAGAAATACGCACAACACTGCCTGCACCTGACGGGGGGGATTCTGCGCCCTCCCAATCATTATCCACGCCCGATATGTTTTCTGCTATCGAGCGTGAGCCTACACCCGCCCCCCGCAGGTAAGGCTTACCGTTGGCAAGCCATGCAAGCATCACTTTTCGCCGTACAACCAAACCCAAAAGACGTAGTTTATACCCCTGATAATGTCGCCTTCGATATGGTCAACTTCTTTCAACCCACTGGCAAAATTTTAGAACCGTCAAAAGGCGACGGCGCAATTTTGAAATACATGCCTGGGGCTGATTGGTGTGAGATTGAGCAGGGGCGCGACTTCTTCAACCTGAACGAAAAGTACGATTGGATTGTAGGCAATCCGCCTTATTCAATCTTTGCTGATTGGTTGCGCCATTCGTTCAAGTTGGCTGATAACGTGGTTTATCTTATCCCGATTATCAGGTGTTGGGTATCGTCTCGAATTATCAAAGACATTCGCGCCTTTGGCGGCATCAAAACGATAGCGGTTTACGATGAGCAAAACTTCCCAAATTGGTCAATAAACTTTGCCATAGGCGCAGTTCATTTCCAACGCGGGTATAAGTCTGGCGCTCATGTGTCCCTTCGTGGCTTGCCAACATTGCGTGCAGTGGACGCGGCTACGCCTGCCCCAAACGGGCAAGCCGTGCATAATCAAATAATTGGTGGGCGGGGTGGTGTGGCGTAACCCGCCGCGCCACTAACGCTCACCGTTAGAAGGCTATCATGCGAAGAAAAGTAATTCAATCCGAAATAGATAGAACTGTAATGGTTGTTGGCAACAGCAGTTACTACAAGCCGCGTGAATGGCTCGTGTTGCGCTTGTCATGCGGTCACACTAAGAAATGGAGCAGGCGCACATACAGCAAAGAGCATCCATATCGCGGAGAATTGGTTGCCCCCAAAACAGTTGATTGCGTATGGTGTACGCCTTCTAACAAAGCGTCGAGCCGACTTATGGTACGCACAAGCGAAAAGCCCGCGAAGTCAAAACAATCAACAGGTGATCTGCCCGCGTAACGCGGCTCACGCAAACCGTTCGGCTGACTGCATAAATATGGAGAAAACTATCCCCACCGTTGAAAGCGCTGCGCGTGCCTTCCTGAAGAACATCGCGGCCACCAAACTGCCCCACACGGCCCGCAGCTATCGGTCCGATCTACTCGGGGAATCGGGCTTCCTGCGGTCCCTGCCCCAGCACATCAAGCTGGATATGCCCGTGGCGAACCTGCGCGAGGAGATGGCCGCCCAGTACTTTCAGGATCTCGTTCTAGCTGGCCTGGCCCCCAAGACCTTCAAGCGCCGCCTGGCGGCCGTGCGCAGGTTCTTCCGCTACTTGTCGGCGTTGAAGCAGGCCAGCGTCAGCGCCGACCGCCTGACCGAACTGATCAGTGCGGGCGCCCTCTCCCCGCGTCCTGGCGAGCCGCAGCGTTTCGACGAGCTGGAGCCGCTGATTCTGCGTGTCTTTGAACATGCGGTCGAACTGCGGCCGCAGGGCGAGCTGACGGACCGTCTGATCCAGGATCGAAATCGGGCGTTTATCATCACCCTGTCCGACACAGGCATGCGTGTGCATGAGGCCTGTAAGCTGAAGCGCAGCGATATCAACTGGCAGACGGGGCGCGCGATCGTGATCGGGAAGGGCAGTAAAGCTGGCGTGATCCTGTTTTCGAAGCGCGCCTTGGAGGCCATCAAGCGTTATCTGGCGCTGCGCTCCCAGATGGACGGAGCCACGGGCGTCCCGCTGGGATCCCTGCCGCTGTTCGCCAGGCACGACCCAGGCGCTGGTAAGAAGGTCCTGGCCATATCCACCCAGACGGGAGAGTCCATTGTGCACGAGATGGGCCGCCAGGCGCTGGGAGCCGACTACGACGAGCGCCTGACCTGCCATAAGTTTCGGCATTACTTCGTGACGCGCATTTTGCGCGAGACGGGTAACTTGAAGATTGCCCAGGAGATGGCCCGCCATGCCAATATTGGGACCACGCAGGGATATGCTCACATCGTCGATGCCGAGATTGACCGTGTTCATAAGGAGATTTTCAAGTGAGATCCAAAAAAGAACTGCTACAGGAAGCCGTCGGCCGCATGCCTCCCTTCAAGCCCGAACTGCGCTGGAAGGTGCGCGGGCACAAGAAAACTCAGACGAGGCGCATTGTGATTCCACAGCCTCCTGCTGACTTCTTTGAGAAAGTCACCATGCGGGCGTGGGAATGCCATAAGAACTGGCTGAAGGCGCCCTACTCTGCTGGCGTCCGCTTTCTGATCGAGCCGCTCAAGAAGGGAACCGCCGACGGCGTGGACCATCCCGTGGCGTTGTACCAGGACGACGACGCAGTCGTCTACGACTCCAGCGGCGAGCCGTTGCAATGGCGATGGAATGCGGATCATCTGAGCAGCATTCACATGCCGAACGAAGCCGCCCGCTTTTTCGTGTACTGGTCGCCGCGCCGCATCGAGCGCGTGAAGATGATCAGCGCGGAAGATGCGCGATCTGAGGGAGTTGAAGTTCTAACTGTAAACGTAGCGCATCCAGAATTAGGATTTAACATGGGTGATGAGCTGCAAAATCCAATACACGTATTTAGCTGGCTATGGGATAAGATCAACGCTGACCGCGGATACCCCTTTGAAGACAATCCCTCCGTCTGGGTGTATGATTGGAAGCCTATCAGCGAGCCTGTCGAATTCATTCTCGGATATCCCGTTGTGCAAAAGGAACTCCATGGAAACTGACCTGAAAGACGTAGTTGTATCATTCGAGCATCAGTCGGCTTATGACGTGCTGCGCTCCATGTGTGACCAGCTCGGCGTGCGCTCCGTGCGGGACGCTCTGATCCAGATCCACGCGGAGAACGTGATCGAGGACGCCGCATTTGGAACCAGGCCGATCAAGCCGCCCGAGAACACTGCCGACATCGAGGTATATCGGTTTATAAAGTACACCATTCCAGTTCCGACGTGGGATGAGGATGTTATCGAGGATCCAATTCCCTTCGAGGAGGCTCTCGAACGCCCGATCGATATGCGGGCAGAGCTGTGGGCGATCAATCGTGAGCTGGTGCAGGCTGGCCTAAAGCCCTGGGAATTCCCCTCCTTTTCTGCCTGTGTGGCCGAGTTGCGCAGGAGAGCTGAAGCGAAATAGGATTTTATACTCCGCAACAGAAGCACAATTTGTGTCATGTAAAATGTATCTGCGTTTCTGTTCTACCTCCTTACCCAGGAAGAGAGAACTGCCCACTCTCTCTTCCAAGTCATAATAACAAAATTTTAATTTGAATTTCGTCGGCGTGCGGATGCGCGCGAGAACTACATAACGCCGACGGAGCAACCGCCACCGGCTCGAGAGGTGGCGGTTCGCTTTTAACATGGTTTTTATCCATGTGACGGGAGGTATCCAATCGTATAACTACCCATGGGGGAAATATTCGCCTATTCTGTTGATAAGTGCGGGGTATCCCGCCTATCTAAACGAGAGGTGTACTGTGAAAAAGTTTCTGCTCATCCTGGCTGTTTGCAGCCTTTTGCTGATTTTCGTCACGCCTGTGCTGGCCGCCCCTGCCCTGCCCGCGCCGACCGCCGCGCCTATGGCGCAGGAGCCGACGCCCTTTGATCCGACCCAAGCCCTCGGTGAGGCCTGGGCCTTCATTCTCGGTTCGACCGCCATCGCAGGCGCTGCGACCTTCCTGGCCAACTTCGCCAAGCAGCTCGGACTCAAGGATGATCAGGCCGTCACGGCCGTCAGCGTTTTGAACTTTGTCCTGGTCTTCGCTGTTTTCCTGCTCAAACTATTCTCTCCTAGCACGGACCTGAAGATCTTCGAAGCCGTGGCACAGGCCATCGTCCAATATGGTCCAGGGATGCTGCTTCCGTTGATCCCAGTACTGGTCTGGATATCGAAGTGGATCCACGAGCGCGTCCGCGGCGCATGGCTGATCGGTTATTCGCACAGCCTGAAACAGTAAACGGAATTTCCCCGCCGCCCAGCACGCGCCCTCCTCCAATTTACTGATCCGCGTCACGGCGGCGGGAATTCACTCTTTCACCCAAGCATGCTTCCTTCGGCGCTCGTCCTGATATTGGCTGCACTCCTGACTATTCGATGGGGTGTGCAGCTTATAAAAAAGTTCGATATGAGGAATGTTTTCACATTCCTCTCTCGGCTTTATTTTGCGCTTATCTACGGATACATCACCATTCTTCCGCCAAACGAGGACTTGCGCGCGCTCATCCGCATAGGCTTGTTTGTCCTATTCCTGGATGAACTCCTAAATTGGGTTGCTGTTCCGATAATGACATGGATCGCTACCAATGCACTACCTTGCATAAAACGGATCCTGTCAAAACTCTCCACTCTATGGGGATTTCTTCACCATGACTGAAACAAACGCCGCCATTATTTCTGCTTATATTGCTGCGCTGGTAGCCATTGGCTCGCTGATCGGGCAATTTCTCGTTTATCGCCAAAAGCGCGATGCGGAGAAAAACAAACCGAAAGTCGATGACAGCCAGGCAGAACTGAATGAGGCGAATGCGGCTGAAACGATGGGAAAGGCTTGGGACCTGCTATATGCAAAACTTGAAAAGCGGGTCAATGAGCAGGAGGAAATCATTCGCAAGCAGGAAGAGACGATCCGCCGACAAGGTGAAACGATCCGCTCGCTGATGAAAAGCATGGATATGGATCGCGCCGAGAAAGAAGCGCTGACGCGCGAGAACGATGAACTGCGTCGGCGAATCTCTGAGCAGGAAAAAGAGATCACCGCCCTTCGTGAGAAGGTCGACAAACTGGAGAGAGTACAAAGTGGATAGCTGCCTGGTCATCCCCTGCTGGGTCACAAACTATGCGGGCTTGTATTCACAGCCCGCGACCAAGCGTCTGATGTACCTGAACGCAGGCGCGCACGTCGTCACAACTGGCAATAAAACCCAGGCCGCCGTCGGCGGGATCCTACGCCCGTTTACCGAGGTCCAGTACACCTACAAGGCCAATGGCAAGGTCCAGACGGTGACGGGCTGGATATATTTGCAGTACCTCGAACCGCTGTGCTACGAATTCCCTGGGGATGTGATCCGCATCGACAGCGCCACAGACGACCCCAACGATGCTGCGCAATACACCATCTACGGCGGGAAGATCCAATTCAACCTGTGCGGACAGCTCTGCGTGCTGTACGTGTCTGGATGGGATGAGGACGTCAACTGGTTTCTTAATGAGTGGAAGACCAAAGCGCCGACGATCTGGCAGCGTGTCTTCCCTGCCTATCAAGGTCGTGGGACAGATATCGGCGAGCTGCAAAGCATGCTGAGCGTCTTCCCCGAGTATGTCCTGCCTGTCCCGAGCTTCAGCGCGGCCATGATCGACCCCGTCAAGGGCGGTCCGCTGGTAACGCCTGGCAGATTGGCTACCCTGCTCGATGAGAACTATGTGATCGCCTCCTGCCGCATTGACAAGCTGACTGGCAGGCTGCGAGGACAGGGCGTCGGTCATTGGGTCGTGCTCACAAAATGCACTCCAGACGGTGCAGGAAATGGCTGGGTCGAGATCTATAACCCCTTCCCCAATCGCCACGAGCGCTATTCCTGGAATGAGTGGATCCTGTCGGCTGGACAGCCGTACGGGATCGTAGTCCCGAGGTAATCAGCATGCAATTCTCTTATCCCCTCATTGGCGGCGGGACTGGCTATATCGAAGCCAATCCCTTTTACGTTCTCCGCAATCCAGAACTGGACAGCAAGAAGTTTTCCTGGTGGTCCACACAGCCATTGCGTCGCACTCCGTCGGGCGGGGCGTCACAGTCGGACCCTGAAAGGCTGAGCCCAGACTATACCGCTCTTGTGCACAGAGTCAATTCATACGGCGCCAGGCGCTGGCTATTGCATGACAGCAATGGTTGGTTGTATTACCTATGCCCCAAAGAGGATGCAGCTCTTTATCGCAAGGTCGTATACGACAGGCGCGGGAAGATCGACGTGGATCGGTCAAAGACCTGGAGTAAGAATTATCTGCGTGCCACTCTGCTGGATTGGCCCCACGTCGCCCTCGGAAGCGAAGGCGTATATGGTGGCAAAAACAATTATCTGCTGGCTGAAAAATTCGGGTCAGTATATCGGGTCTTTGGAATTCCAGAAGATTGCGATCTCGAACAGATCACCCCGCAGTCTCACCCGTTCTGGTTCCATCGTGCATGGGTTTGGTACGGGACTAAAGAAAAAGGCCGCTTCGGAAAGCCGAAATGCGGGGATGCCTGGGAAATCGTCATGGGGAACTGGTTTATCGATGACGATGCAATCTTTCCATGTACAGCCGAAGAGATGTACACCGACCCGCCTGCCGACCGCATGGTCTTTGTCTGGCCGCTGAGCGTGATCCGCCAGGGTCCGAGCGACAACGCGCAGAAGATCCGCCGCGTGGGCTTGATCGGCTTTTATGCGGTGATCATCGAGGACCGCGGAGACTGGATTCACATTCCTGAAGGATGGGTTCGTTCGCATGACTGATCAGATCGACAACACCTCTCCCCTGCTGTCGGCGGAAGAACTGGCCGAAAAGCTCAACGATAAGCAGATCGCTTTCGTCGAGGCTTATTTGCGCCTGTGGAATGCCACCGCCGCGGCCAAAGAGGCCGCCTATTCCCATCCTGGCCAGCAGGGCGAGCGCCTGTTGAAAAAAGTTGAAATTTCCGACTACATCAAGGCGCGCCTGCATGAGGCCTCGCTGAGCGCGGATGAAGTGCTGATGCGCCTGTCCGAGCAGGCCAGGGTCAACATCGCCGATTTCGTCAAGGAAGGCACCGAGCCCGTCTACGACAAAGACGGCGATCTGCTTGGCGAACGGAAAGTCGTTGAGATCAACTGGGACGCGGTCAAGAAACGTGGACACCTGATCCGCTCAATTACCAATACCCGCGCAGGTCCCAAGATCGAGCTGCATGACGCGCAGTCGGCGCTGATCACCATCGGCAAGGCTCACAAATTGTTCGTCGACCGTGAGATCCCCGTCAATGTGAACCTCAACGTCACCGCAGATGAATTGGCGCAGGCACGCGCCAAGGCGCAGCAACATGAAGCCAGTCTCCTCGCAGACGAAGGATAGCCACTATGTCGAGTGGCTGGCCTGCGCAGAGAGTCCGCTCTATTTCCTCGACAACTACTGCATGGTGTACGACGCCACGGAGCAACGTTGGATCCCGTTCAAACTATGGTCTGAACAAGCAAAGGCGCTGAAGAAGATGCAACTGCAACGGCTGATCGTCATACTCAAGGCAAGGCAACTGGGCATCACCTGGCTGGTGCTCGGTTTCGCGTTGTGGCTGATGATCTTCCACCCCGTGGCCACCGTGCTGATCTTCTCGAAGCGCGATGATGAGGCTGTTTACCTGCTAGGCAATGAGCGCCTGCATGGCATGTATGACCGCCTGCCCGACTGGATGAAAGCCCGCTCGATCATCAAGGACTCGGGGCATGAATTCCAGCTCTCCAACGGCTCGATCGCGCGCGCCTTCCCAACGTCGGCGGGCGACAGCTACACCGCTACGCTGGTGATCTGCGACGAGTTCGATTTGGTCCCCAACCAGGGCCAGCTTATGAACGCGGTCAAGCCGACCATCGACGGCGGCGGCCGCATGATCCTGCTTTCTCGGTCCGACAATAGCAAGCCCGAATCGGACTTCAAGAAGATCTACCGCGCCGCGAAGAAGCAACTGAACGGATGGACCCCTATCTTCCTCCCGTGGTCGGCGCGTCCCGCACGTGATCAGGCCTGGTACGAGGCGCAGAAGGCCGACATCCTGCACCGCACGGGCAGCCTGGACGACCTGCACCAGCAGTACCCCGCCACTGACACCGAAGCGCTGGCGGCCCGCACGCTCGACAAACGCCTGTCTTCCGAATGGCTGAACAGCGTGTACCAGGAAATGAACCCGCTGCACGTCGAGAAGGCTCCTGCCATCCCCGGGCTGGAGATCTACGCCATGCCCGAGCCTGGAAAGCGATATCTGCTGGGCGGAGATCCCGCTGAGGGTAACCCGACCAGCGACGACAGCTCCCTGACGATCCTGGAAGAGGTCACAGGCGAGGAAGTGTGCAGTCTGGCAGGCAAATACCAGCCGTCCACGTTTGGCGCGCATATCTCCACCCTGGCCGCCTTGTACAACAGCGCCGACGCGCTGATCGAGCGCAACAACCATGGGCACGCTGTGCTCCTCTGGCTGAGAGACAACAGTAAGGTGCGCGTGATATACGGCCCCGATCGGAAACCAGGCTGGCATACCACCAGCGTCGGAAAGTCCTACATGTATGACCAGGCTGCCGATGCCTTTCGAGAAGGATCTACGATCGTGCACTCTTTTGCGACCCTCGTGCAACTCCAAAGTATCGAAGGCTCGAGCCTGTCAGCCCCTGAAGGCGAGCACGACGACCGCGCCACTTCTTTCTGCCTGGCCCTGCTGGCCCGCACACTCCCCCGCACGACACGCCTGGCCGTAGCCGTTGCGTAAAGGATTTTTATGCAGACAAAAACAACGCTCATCGAGAAGTTTGCCTCCGCCGTCGGCGGAGCTGTGCGTGCCTTCGAAACCGCCCGCAGCGGCGGAGAACATGGACGTGCGCGCCGACCCGCCTTCCTGACCAGCCAGGCGCAGGAAGGTCGCTGGAAGGGCGGAACGTATAACCCCGACAAATCCGATGCGGCTGCCCGATCCCTGCAAAACAGTTGGATCTACATGATGATCAACCGCAAGGCCATGGAGAAGAGCGCGGCGCGCCTGTACGTGGTGGATAACCCCGAAGGCCTGGACGACACGGGCACCGTCGTCAAGGGGCATCCGTTCCTCGGCATCCTGCGCAACCCCAATCCGTGGATGAACTACGCATTTATGAGCCAGTACCTGGACTGGTGGCTCGACCTGATGGGCGAGTGCTACATATTCCTGGCGCCCGATGAAGACGGGAATCTGGCCGAGCTGTGGCCCCTGCCCTCGAACGCCGTCAACCCTGTTCCAGGAGATGCACAGCGGTTCATCGACTATTACGAATACACGGCCAACGGGATCACCTATCGCATCCCCTCCGAGCACATGTACCACGAGAAGTATCCGAATCCCTTTGACGTGTTCCGCGGCCTCTCCCCTCTCGTGGCTGCCATCCTGCCCGCCGACGCCGACACCGCAATGGCGTACTGGAATGGGCAATTCTTCGGGCAGGATAACGTCATGCCGTCGGCAGTGATCAGTCTGTCGAGCGGCCTGCCTGGCCAGCCTATCGACCAAACAGACGTAGATGCGGTCAAAGAGGCATTGGTCAACGAATATGCTGCGATCAATCGCAAGACGGTCGTGACAAATGCCTATGACATGGTCGTGTCCATGTTGGGCTGGTCGGCGAAGGACATGGATTTTCTGGCTGGTCGCACGTTCACGAAAGAGGAAATCATCCTCATCCTGGGCGGCCTCCCTGGCATGTTCGACAAGAACGCCACTGAGGCGAATTCGACTTCATCCGACAACATGTTCAAGGAGAAGACGATCTGGCCGCTGCTGAACCAGCGCGCCTCCGTGATGACGAGCGATATCTTGCGCCGCTGGTACGGCGAGACACACGAGGCCCGCTACCAGGACATCCGCCCGATCAATCAGCAGCTCCTGATCCAGCAGTCCGACGCTTCGCGCGACGTGCTGGAGATCGACGAGCGCCGACTG
>JAKOVF010000311.1 GCA_029782225.1 Chloroflexota bacterium
GACGCCCTGCCCTTCCCAGCGGATGGCGATGCCAAGTTCCTTGGCGGCCGCATTGACGAAGTCGCGCACGCTGTACTGGACGCCGGTGGCGATGACGAAGTCTTCCGGTTGCTCCTGCTGCAGCATCAGCCATTGCATTTCGACGTAGTCGCGGGCGTGGCCCCAGTCGCGTAGCGCATCGAGGTTGCCGAGGTACAGGCAGTCCTGCAGGTTGAGCTTGATGCGGGACAAGGCACGGGTAATCTTGCGCGTCACGAAGGTTTCGCCACGGATCGGGGATTCGTGGTTGAACAGGATGCCGTTGCAGGCGTAGATGCCATAGGCCTCACGGTAGTTGACGGTGATCCAGTACCCATAGAGCTTGGCGACAGCATAAGGGCTGCGCGGGTAGAACGGGGTAGTTTCCTTCTGCGGGATTTCCTGTACCAGGCCGTAGAGTTCAGAAGTGGAGGCCTGGTAGAAGCGGGTCTTCTTCTCAAGGCCGAGAATACGGATGGCTTCCAGGATGCGCAGGGTGCCAATGCCGTCGGCATTCGCCGTATATTCCGGGGTCTCGAAGCTGACCGCGACGTGACTCATGGCGGCAAGGTTGTAGATCTCGTCCGGCTGCACCTGCTGGATGATGCGGATCAGGTTGGTGGAGTCGGTCAGGTCACCGTAATGCAGCACGAAGTTGCGGTTGCTGACATGCGGATCCTGATACAGGTGGTCGATGCGATCCGTGTTGAACAGCGAGGCACGACGCTTGATCCCGTGCACCACGTAGCCCTTCTTCAGCAGAAACTCGGCCAGATACGCGCCATCCTGACCTGTAATGCCGGTAATCAATGCTACTTTGCTCATTTATTAGATTTTCCTCTTTGTACTACAACGTGGCTTTACCAATCAGTCTTTCTCTCTGATTCGTATTAACTGATTTGAGTAATGTTTTTACAAATTCATCTTGTATTGGATATGCATCCGAAGGCGCTCCGATACTTGATACCCGAAAAATCAAACCATCCGGCACCTTCCCAGTCAGACCGTATTTCAATTGGGCAAGCTTCCACTTAAGGCTGTTAACCGCCACCGTGTCACCAATCGTAATCCAGTAGGTAATGGGCTCAAGCCGATTACCCATTCTTGCCAGCATCCTCTTCACGGGGATATCTCCATATCCCGTACTTAACGATCCGATCTGAATATCCAGCATCTGGAACCCTTGCGCTGGATAACAGATTTCTGGTTTATGCACCTGCATTGAGTCGCTTTGATCGCCCCCATAGGCGATTGATAACATCACAAACTCCCCATGAGTATTGACGTAGGTTCTTGATAGCGTCTGACTGTAGATTGTTTTAAGTAACTTGAGACGCTGCGGATCCACTTGGATGGGAGCCACAGATTTATCGATTTTCCATTCCCCGAAATTTTCTGGAATCATTTTTTCAAGATCGATCTTGGGCCCATGGACCGCAATATGATCAGTTGGCTTCAACATAAAGCCCAAAATCGCTGAAAGCAGCATGAGGATAAGCAGAACGTAATTTCTACTCATGTTGTTAATTCTTAGACACCATTTTTTGTTTGACGAAATATTGCAGCCCAGAATCGACACTCATAATCAACGTCAACGCGACAACAAATAACACCATCCCAGCAAAACCATGCAGGAATCCCTGCCCGACCTCATCGCCGAAATAGTAAGTAATCAGGGTTAGTGCAATCACTCGTATCACATTCGCAGTGAACGAAATGGGAACGATCAAAATCGCAAGCGTGATATTCCTGAACAATGAATCATGCTTAACGATATTGAGGTAAAGCAGCCCAAGCGCTTCAAGCGAAATGAGCGTGTGCATGCCGGCGCAGGCATCTGCAACGAGAAGTTGGTACTGTCC
>JAKOVF010000344.1 GCA_029782225.1 Chloroflexota bacterium
GCGCACCTGTGACCAGAACCACTGGCAGGGTGATGATGGCAGCGAGGATGGATACGACGGCCCAGGCAATTGACAGTCCGATCATTACCAGCCACATCACGCCGACGCTCTTCCAATTTTCACGCGCCATCTGGAAGCCGCGGCGCAATGATTCGCCTACACCCGCATCCTCCAGCACGCTGACTCGCCAGAAGAAGTTCCGCAGCAACCGCAGGAATATGCTGAGAATGACGACAACAAAGATTCCCAGGAACAGGGTGCCAACGAAACTGGCGATAGCGATGAACGAAAGATGTCCACTGTTATGAGTGAGGGTCACAAAGACCGCGATCCCGAGTCCCAGAAGAAATACTACCAGGAGAATGAGGGGCAGGTTGACCAACAGGTTGATCAGGAACAATCGCCATGAAGTACGGGACCAGCCCAGGCGAAAGCCCTGACGGATGGTCATTTTCGAGCCGCTGCCTTCATACTCGTCCACCATGCGGATGACGGCAGTTTCGGACACGTAACGGGCAATGGCAACGATGATCCCCAGTATCAGGCTGAACAGCACAAAGACAACGGCAACCCAGATCAAGGCGGTCAATTGCTGCGGTGGGATTCCTGCTTTGGCCAGGCCCTCGTGTAAGAGCCTTTGCATTTCCTGGATGGCCTGTGTAAAGCTTTCATGTATGTCCTGGGGCAGCGGTTGTGTATTTTGAGAGTTCGTCTCATACTGTACGCTGTTGCCATTATTCGAGCCTCTCCCACTCGCTCCGGCTCCCGCCAGCGCCAGGATCAAACCAAAGACCCATAATGCCCGGTAGCTCCAAAGGATTTGCCAGGCTCGTCGTAGAATTTTGATGGGGTCCATTTTTTCCTTCTTTCCTGAACATTCGTATTTGAAAGTGGGTCCGCTTCAGCCTTCGAGGGATCGGCCGTGTCCCTGACGCCTGCGCGCCCACCAGAGCACAATCCAACTCACATATAACAAGGCAATCGCAACCTGCCAGATGACCAAGGGCAGGGTATTTCTCGTAAAGGACTCGGCCTCCTGAGCCCACTTCAGGCTGTTACCGCTCAGCATTCCAAATTCTCCCAACCTGTCTGACCAAATGGCTCCGCTGGACGTACCATCAGCCAGCCAGGTCGGAGCGCCCTTCAAGAGGCCAACTTCGCTCGCCGTGGAAACCACACCGCGGACCAAGGTAGCCGTAGTGATAAAAACCCACACGAAGAACAGACTGACGGGTATCATCCACCAGCCCACTTCCTGTACTTTGCGCTTTATCGGCTGAGACGATTTGCGCGGGAGACGCAGGTTCAACTGGGCTGTGAACTTCTCAGTGGAAGGGAATTCAGGCGCTGGAACTTCGTGCAACAACTTTGAGATCTTCTGCAGAGATTCCAGTTCTGCCCGGCAACTCTGGCATTCAGCAATGTGCTGTTGCACATGATGAAGCCGTCTGCCCCGCAGTTCGCCATCCAGATAAGCATTCAGCCATTCAGTAACATGTTCAGACATTTTCGGCCTCCGTCAGCAGGAGTAGCTGTCCTTCCAACTTGCTTCTCAATAAACTGCGGGCATGATTCAAACGTGACATGACGGTTCCAATCGGGATATCCAGGGCATCAGCAATTTCATGGTAGGAAAGTCCTTCGTACTCTCGCAGCACCAGCACCGCGCGACTCGTCTCCGGCAGCGACAGGGTCGCTTTTTGTACTATGGCGGTTCGCTCGCTCTGCAAGTAACGGGCCTCCGGGCCAGCCTGCGGGTCTGTCAGGTGAAAATCTTCCATGGCGCCGGGCAAGATGCGCTTGTCTTTACGGAGCATGTCAATGGCCGCGTTGATCGCAATTCGGTACAGCCAGTTGCGAAGAGATGCCTGCGGGCGAAAGGAACCAAAGTCCAGCCATGCCTTGATAAATGTCTCCTGCGCCGCGTCTTCTGCAAGCTGAATATTGCCGCACATACGGTAGATGACGTTCAGCACGCCCTGAGCATGGATACGGACCAATTCGCCGAATGCGTTTCGGTCACCACTCTGAGCTTTGTGGATCAATGTTGTTTCACTGGCTTCCAGAACGACCGCCACCGTGAGACTTTCCTTTCCGGTTCTTGCCTTTGCTATTATATTTACGCAGAACAACCTAATTCTATTCATGTCATCCTGAGCAAAGCGAAGGATCTCCCAACGTGGAGGAGAAACTCTTCGCTACGCTCACATCGTCCCGATGTCCTTCGGGAGAGTGACATAAACCATATGGAGCCAAAAATCGTTCCCCTCGGCGATTCAGCCGTTCTCATTCAACTGGGCGAGGAGATTGACCTCGCCATCAATCAACGCGTGCACGCACTGTCGACGTTGATCGAATCTGCCCCTCTCGCTGGCATGTCTGAAACTGTCCCTGCCTATGCGACCCTGGTTGTACATTACGATCCCGCGATTTTGACCTATTCAGAGATCACCTCCTGGATTCGCGAACAAATGGATCGGGTGGATGCGTCGACTCAAAGCAGGCCGCGCCAGATCGAGGTCCCGGTGCGATACGGTGGCGCTTCCGGTCCGGATCTCGAGCCGGTCGCCGCGTCGAAAGGCATCTCCCCCGCTGATGTCATCCAGCTGCACACAGGCCGCACGTACAGAGTGTATATGATGGGATTCACACCGGGCTTTCCATATATGGGCACGCTCGACGAAAAACTGCGAGTGCCAAGGTTGCAAACGCCGCGTACTCTCGTCAAAACTGGAACCGTTGCCATCGCCGGGGATCAGACCGGAATCTATCCGCTTGATTCTCCGGGCGGCTGGCAATTGATCGGATGGACGCCGCTAAAATTATTCGATCCATCTCGAGACGAGCCGTTTTTGTTCAGGCCAGGTGACGAAGTGCAGTTTATCTCAGTCGAGGATTTCGATGCTTGAAATTCTCGACGCAGGTGGGTTACTGACCGTGCAAGATGCGGGCCGGCGCGGCTGGCAGAAGTCCGGTGTCCCGGTCTCGGGGCCCATGGACTGGTACGCCTACCGCGCCGCAAATGCCCTGGTGGGAAATCATCCCACCGCGGCCGCGCTGGAAATCGGCTTCGGCGAAGTAACACTTCGCACACAACGCGATTGTGTGATCGCAGTGACCGGAGCCGGGTTCGTCACATCCACCTATGTGTGGACATTTCCACTATGGACATCGTTTTACGTTCGTGCTGGATGGATTGTGAACGTACTGAAACAGGGAAATGGTAATTGGGCATATCTCGCCGCGGCAGGGGGATTTGAAACGGAATCCGTGCTTGGCTCGCGTTCGGCTTATCTGCGTGCGAGATTGGGGAAAAAACTGGAAACCGGGGATTTCCTGAAGACCGGGAAACCTGCCAGGGAATTGAATGCCCTGGCTGCACGTAAGCTTTCCGAGATAAAAAGACCCTCCTACAGCCAAAAGCCAGTCATTGAAGTAGTCCAGGGTCCACAAGGTGACTGGTTTAGCGAAGAGGGATTGAACACCTTTTATAGCTGTGCTTACTCTGTCAGTACAGCCTCAGATCGCATGGGATACCGATTGGAAGGCCAGTCGGTGGCACACTTGCGCGGTGCAGATTTACTCTCGGAGGGAATGACGATGGGCAGCATTCAAGTCCCTGCCAATGGACAGCCCATCGTCATGATGGCAGATTGCGGAACTACAGGCGGCTATCCCAAAATTGCAAATGTAGTCGCCGCTGATCTGCCAGTGCTGGCACAGGTAAGTCCGCGCACGGGTTGCGTCAGATTCAAACTGACAACCGTGGAAGAGGCGCAGTCACGTTATCGAAAGATGCTACAAAATGTAAACAATGGAATTGAGAAGGTTGAGGATGACTCAAATTTTGCACAATAACCTTCCGTCATTGCGAGCCGTCATTCTCTCGCGCCTCCTGACAGAGATTCTTTGGTCAGAATGACATAAATCTGGAGACAATCAATGAAAATCGACCTGAACTGCGACCTCGGCGAATCGTTTGGCCGGTACAAACTCGGTGATGACGCGGCGATCATGCCATTCATCACCTCTGCGAACATCGCCTGCGGATTCCACGCCGGGGATGCGAATGTGATGCAGGCCACAGTGAGATTGGCGAGACAGCATGGCGTGTCCATTGGCGCACATCCGGGCTGGCCAGATTTACAGGGATTCGGCCGCCGCGAGATGAAGCTTTCGCCCGAAGAAACGGAAGCATTGGTGCTTTATCAGATCGGTGCGCTGTCTGTGTTCGCAAGAACTGAGGGGCTGAAACTCCGACATGTCAAACCACATGGCGCTTTATACAACCAGGCAGCCAAAGATCTAAGCCTCGCCGAGGCCATCGCACGCGCAGTAAAAAGATTCAGCGGCGATTTAATCCTCGTCGGGCTGGCAGGCTCAAGCCTGGTCGATGCGGGGCTGGAGGTTGGCTTACGCGTGGCAAACGAAGGCTTCCCGGACCGCGCATACAATCCGGATGGTTCGTTGATGTCACGCAGCTTGCCGGGCGCGGTGATCGAATCGCCGGAGGAAGTTGCACGAAACGCGATCAGGCTTGCAAAGGATGGAATTCAGTTTGGAGATAAGCAGGTGCGGGTTGACACCCTGTGCCTGCACGGCGACAACATCCACGCGGCGGAGAATGCGAGGAGATTGCGTGAGGCAATGGAAAAAGAGGGGATTGAAATTACCTCGTCCTGAGCGCAGTCGAAGGACAGGCTTGCAGATGAATTCTACGTTTCCATGTGACCCGCGCTTCGACTACGCTCAGCGCGAATCAAAACGTCCCGAAGGTTTGGAAACCTTCGGGACGCTCGTTCATTCAACTTACTTCTTCGTCTCGCCTGGACCTTGTAACTTCTGGCGAATCTCGGAGCGAAGTTTTTCAGCTTCCTCCGAGAGTGCTGTGCCACTGGCGCTCTGGCTGAGTGCGCCAAAACGATCCGAGAGCAGCATGGCTAGCAGAGCTTCCATGATGCTGCCTGTGCCATTTTCCTTATCGCCGCCAACGATCACGCGCGGGACCACATCCACGCCGGCTTGCTGGATCGCCTCGGCAAAGCGAGTAAGCACCTGCTGCGTCACCTGGAATTGTGGACCGCCGTACGCGCGCACCTGCTCTTCGGTGGCAATGGCTTGGGCGATACCGATGCGAGCGATCTTCTCCGCCTCGGCCTCGGCCAGCGCACGGATCTGCGCGGCCTGCTGGATGGAACGCTGGTAATCGGCTTTACCCTGGCTGGTCTGAATGTCAATGTTCAACTCGGCCTGTGTGATACCGGTCTGCATCTGGGAGCGAGCCTCAGCCTCGCGCAGTTCGCGTTCCTTGATGGCGGCCTGTTCCTGCCGTCCATAGGTTTCAACTTGCTCGGTGGCAATCTGTCGTGAGCGCAACTGCATGAGAATGGTTTCGATCTGAACATCATTGGCGGGGGAGGATGGTGTGCCGATCAGCACTTCCTCCAATTCCAGGTTGTAATGTTCGAACTTGACCTTCATCTCCTCACTTGCAATTTTCTGGATGTCACTCCGTTCCTGCAGCAACTGGATCAACGTACGTGTCTGACCGATGTTCTTGAAGTACGCAGCGACCATCGGGTCGAGCGTCTGCTCGACGAGGCGTTTGATATCCCCAAAGCGCTGGATGACGAGTGGAGCCTTTTTGTAGTCAATGTGGACGACCACAGAGAGAGGCAGGGACGGCTCGAACGCATCCTTGGTAATGAGCGAGACTTCGGTGAGGTTCTCATCGAAATGATGCGAGCCCGTCTGACTGCTGATCCATTTGAGGATGAAGTTAGTGGTAGGCACAGACACCACTTTGCCGGCATATGTGTTGAATGCATACTTGCCCGGCAGGAGCGCCTCTTCCCACACACCGCGCTTGCCACGTGTGACAAGCTCACCATGCCGATATTCCGCTCCGGAAAGGTCTTCGCCTGCTTCCCCTGTATAGGAGACGACCACACCGACATTCCCGACTTCAATGACCGTCTTCTGGATCATTTCGACCGTGGCGAACAAACGGTTGACATAGTAGGTACCTTCGACCAGAACCTGCAACTGCCTGCCGCGGAAACCGCCTGCTTTCAAGAATTTATCGGGATCCTGGAACTTGTTGTGATAGGTCTCAGAGTCTTTGGAATTATCGCCCACGACGGGAGCAATGATCTCACCCTGGGCGAGTGACGGGCCATCGTGCACAGTGACGATGCCGATCTTATCGTCTGTGTCCTTGAGAATGACCGGGTAGAAACCGCCGCGCTCAGAAATGACGCCGGCCATGCGCTGGATCACGTCACTATCCTCGCGGCTGAGAGGCAGGGAGTAAATGCGCTCTTCGGTGATGACAACGAACTGGACCAGGTTGAAGGCATAGGTGCCTTCACGCAGGATTCTGCGCTGCGGACCGCGTTGTCCGCCGTTTTTCAGGAAGGCTTCCACATCCTGAAAGTCGCTGGACGAGACATTGGAAGCCAACACCTGAGTCGGCTCCAACTGGACCCCGTCACGCGCAAAGATATAACCGATCTTTCCCTGCGGGATGGTCACCAGCGGAGCCATATGGACCACATACTGGAAGGGCATCAGGTAATGCCAGCCACCGCGCAAAACCTGCGGCTGGTAACCCGCTTCCCCATTCCTGGCGATCAGGCCCGATTTCACCGAGCCTTTTCCGCTAAAACGTTTCTCGACGATTCCGATACGGTTGTTCGGAATGATGCGGATGCCGGAAAGCACAATCAGCAAGAGTACTCCCAAAAGCATCGCACCAACAAGCAAAAGTAAGCCGCCCATTCATTCTCCTTTTCTGGTGATGTGAGTGGCGATTCTCACATCTCTGTGTTATTTACGTACATCACTGCTTACGGTATCAGACACATTAAGCCGCCGGAATAATCTGGCGGCCTAATATAAGTGTGTAGACAGGCGTTCGTTCCTATTCTTCTGCGATCACAATGATCTTATCTTCAGGAGCGAAACTGACCTTCTCTGATTTTCCCGGGTTGGTGCGAACACCATACCCTTTCTCCGCGCTATGGCTTTCGCTCATTATGCGGTAGCCCAGCGCTGTCTCTCCGCGTCGGCGGGCAGCCTCGACCACCGTATAGAAATCGACCGGCTGGCCGGGACAGACGTAATCTGCCATCGGCTTGAGATAGATCTCTGAGCCTTCGGGGTCGAAGATATCGGTGAAGACATCCATCAACTCGGCGTTCTCCGAAAGCTGGGCCATCATCAAGCTGATGAGATGTTCGCTGACGATGAAATCGTCCACGTTGGCGGCTTCGGCCAGCTCACGGTTGCGCAGGTCGAGCATTTCGCTGACGATGGAGAAGGGCGTTTCATCCCGTTCCGCCATGTCGCGCAGATGCAGCAAAGTGACGAGGGTGATCGCGTCCGCTTCCTGCTGCTCAAGATGACTGTAAGCCAGCACGATCACATGGTCATAATCCTGCGCGTTCAGGCTTTCCAGCAGGTCACGGTCACGGATATCCCCTTCGAGCACGGTCAGTTTCTGATTGGCGAGCTTGCCATTCGCGAGTTTGATCTGCTTATCTAGATTGTAAATATCCGAAACCACCGTCACCTGCGAGCCTTTGGCAACATAATGATCCAACTCGCGGATGATCGTTGCACCAGAGCGATTCCAACCGAGGAGCAGGGCTTTCTCCGGCCGGGCCCGGGTCACTTTTTCAGTATGCTGGATCAGACTCTCGTCCAGAGAGAGGCGGGTCTGCTTTGAGAGGAGCATCTTGTTATCGTCCTCGGCCAGCGCAAAGATCTGGTCACCCGGCTCGATGCGTGTGTCCATCGGCGGGTTCATCGCGATCGTGCCATCGGCTTTGCGAATTCCCATCACAGAGCAAGTCTCATAAGCAAAGAGCGCCTCACCAAACGTTTTGCCGGAAAGCGATGGCTCCTGTCTGAAGTAGATCTCGTCGCCGCCGAAGTTCATCAATTCGGTGTATACCAGCGACAGGCCGCTCTGGCGCGAGGTCTGGGCAACGACCCGGGCAATAAGGTCATTGGTCAGGATCGGCTGGACCACATCCCTGGTGCCCACCATCTTGACCACCTCCAGATTCTTCGGCTCCCGGATCTGCGTGACAATGTGATAAGGTGTTTCACGGCGTTTTGGATTGTTGGTAATCGCCAGCACGGATTTGATGACATGCGTGTCGGGGTCCGAACCTTCCGGCAGGACAATGATCGAGCGCGCGCTGTGCGGACCGGCAATCTCCAGATCGGTCAGGTCAAGCGGACTCCCCGAACGACAGATGATCTTCGTGTTCTTTGAGTCGGAAATCCGCTCGCGGATCGCATCTTCCATCTCGACCTTATCCTGGTCGGCCAACACGACAATGACCGCGCCGCTTTTGCGGCTTTCATTGGCAGTGACAAGTTCCGAAATGATATTGAAGATCTGCGGGTTCCAGCCGAGGATGAGCGTATGGTCGTTTTCAAGGACCATCGAGCGTCCCTTGCGGAGCTCCTCCAGCTTATCTTCAAGGCCGTTATTGAGAATGCCGATCAATGCGCTGACGACAAACACGCCGCCGAAAGTCACTACAAGCATCATGAACAGGAAAAAAGGACTGCCTGTATCCCCGCCCATCGTGCCGGAATCCAACGTGCGCAGCAGTCCCATCCAGGCGACCGTGAAGAAGGACTCACCATTCGGTGCCGTACCAGTCAGTTTGACAAGGGCTGCCGCAACGAAAATAATCAAGGCCGAGATAATGAA
Organism: Chloroflexota bacterium; assembly: GCA_029782225.1. Classification (GTDB taxonomy): domain Bacteria; phylum Chloroflexota; class Anaerolineae; order Anaerolineales; family Villigracilaceae; genus JAKOVF01. The sequence continues at coordinate 8,732 of JAKOVF010000344.1, forward strand.
AAGGCCAAAAAGCATTGCGGGCGTACCGCGTGACATGAAGTTGTCGAACCAGTATTGAAGGCGTTGTTGATAAGTGGGTTTCTTCATGGATCCTCCTGACATCGGGATTAAGACTGGCCTATTATAAGAGCTTTTCATTGGAGGGCAGTCCGGGCAGTATGGAATCGCAATGCTCAACACGGATTTGTAAAGATAATGGAATCTGCAAATTGACCTGTCCTTCGATTCCGTCTATACTCGGCCCAATTAAGAAATCTGTAATATTTGGCACGTAACATTGCCCGGTAAGGCAGAGTCTATGCCATGCAGTTATTGTCGAAATTTTTAGAAAGCGAGGAACCCATGTTTACATTTGAAGGTCAGGACCGCCGCAAGGAGGAAGAGCGCGTCCGCAATGAAGGGCGCCTTCCACCCGGTCAGTCCTTGACATTGAAATTCCCCGTTTTACATTACGGCCCGGTTCCCAACTTCAATCCCGCCACCTGGGACTTCCGCGTGTCGGGCGAAGTGGAGGAGGAAAAACGCTGGTCATGGGACGAGTTCAACAAGCTCCCGCGGGCAAAGATCAAAATGGATATCCATTGTGTGACGCGCTGGAGCAAGTTCGATACGGTTTGGGAGGGTGTGTCGCTCAAGGCCCTCGTCGAGGGTGGTTTCATCAAGCCCAGGCCAACCGCCACCCATTTGATGCAACATGCGGAATATGGCTTCACGGTCAACCTGCCGCTGGAAGTCGCGCTACAGGATAACTTCCTGCTGGCAACGCATTTGAACGGCGAACCGATCACCCCTGATCACGGCTATCCTCTGCGCGGCGTGGTAGGTTATATCCCCGGACGCGGCAATTTAGAGACGCCCTATTTCTGGAAAGGCGCAAAGTGGCTGCGGTCTCTGGAGTTCATGCCGCGTGATCGACGCGGTTTCTGGGAACAGGCCGGTTATCACAACCGCGCGGATGTGTGGCGAGAAGAACGGTTTGGTTAATGAATAAAGTAGGTCACGCTTCGAGCGTGACCTACACTTTTTACGGCCTCTTATCCAGTGTCACGGTGACATCCACCTTCTGGTCACCGCGCATCACAGTTAACACCACCGTATCACCGGGGGACTTGTTCGTAATCAGATAAGCCAGTAATTCATCAAAGCGGCGCACAGGCTGACCATCAATTGCTATGATCAGGTCACCGCCCGCGTTCAGGTTGGGAATGCTGGTGGGCTTGTCACCCGCCTTGATCCCGGCCCGGTCTGCCGGCCCGCCTTTGGCCACATCTCTGACGTATGCGCCGGTGAATGATTTAAGGCCCAGTTCGTCAATCAGCCCCAGGCTCAAGTCATCCATTGAGGTAATGCCGAGATAGGGATAATCATATTTTCCCTTCTCGATCAGGGTCGGCGCAACACGTTTCACCACATTGATGGAAACAGCAAAACCGATTCCTGAATTGACCGGCTCACCCGTATCCGTGAAGTTCGTGGTACGGATGGCGCGATTGACGCCGATGATCTCACCATTCAAATTGAACAGCGGACCGCCGGAATTCCCGGGGTTGATCGCCGCGTCTGTCTGAATGATATCGCCCGCCGTAAAGAAGGTTGTGCCTCCACTACCGCTGCTATCCGGTGTCTGGTGTGCTGAGTCAAGGGTGCGGCCAAGCGCAGAGACGATCCCCTCGGTCATCGTGCCGTTCAAGCCAAAGGGGTTGCCAATCGCAATGACCGTCTGCCCCACCTTGAGAGTCGATGAATCGCCGAGCGGAAGCGGATGAAGCTCTTCGGCTGGAGCATCTACTTTAATGATGGCCAGGTCCGAGTCCGTGTCAGAACCGATGACCTTCCCATAGGTTTTGAAACCGGACATAAAGTCCACTTCAACTGTCTTCGCACCCTCAATCACATGGTAGTTCGTGACAATATGGCCCTCCCCATCATAGACAAAGCCGGAGCCGAGCGCGCCACCCACGTCACTAGTGACCTGAATGGCAACAATCCCCGGGCTGACGTGCTCGTACAAAGCAACAAGCTGGTCGTCCTGTACCAGAGGGCTGGATGAGTTTGCCACCGCCGGCAGCGTTTCCAGGGTTGGTACCGGCGTAATCGCCACCAGCTTCGTTGTAGATTGACATGCCAGGCTGGCCAGAACAAGGGCTCCAACAATACCGATCAATTTTATTTTCATGGTTCTCCTGAATTTCTAAAGTCCATACGTATGACAAATGACTAGAACTTGATGCGGGAAGCCTCTTCGATCAATTCCCTCTGTTTGGACGAGAGGTAACGTGGAATTTGAACCTTCAGCTTCACATAAAGGTCGCCTTTGGTATTCGGCGATTTGAGGTGGGGCATGCCGCGCCCCGCCAGTCGAAAGACCTGATCCGGCTGTGTGCCCGCAGGAATGTTCAACTTGACCTTTCCAGCGAGGGTTTCCACATCCGCTTCGCCACCCAGAATGGCCGTAAACACATTCACGGTCGCGGTTGTATGCAGGTCAGACTCCTCCTGCTGGAAGCGACTATCCTCGGCAATCTCAACGATAAGATATAAATCGAGCCCCTCCGGACCTCCGCCCGCCACACGGACTTTGGAGCCGGTCTTCACTCCGGGCGGGATCCGCACCTGGAACTTGCGACCATTGGTCTGGATCTCGCGCGTCGTTCCGCTGTAGGCCTCCTGCAGCTCGATCTGAATCGGCTGCTGATAGCCCTGCGGCGCGGCAGCGCGTCCACTTGAGCGGGCGGCCTCGCCAAAGATGGTGCGAAAGAAATCGGAGAAGCCACCGGCGCCGCCGAACAAGTCCTCGACATCGCCGTAGTCGACACGTGTCCCGCCGCTCGGATTGCCACCGAACCAATCGTTCCAGTTGAAATCGCTCGGCCGTCCGCCACTGGATCGGAAGTCTGAATAGGCACTTCCCAGCTGATCGTAACGCGTGCGTTTTTGTGGATCACTCAAGACCTGGTAGGCCTCATTGATTTCCTTAAAGCGTTCCTCGGCCTTTTTATCTCCGGGGTTGCGGTCCGGATGATATTGCATCGCCAGTTTGCGATAGGCTTTGCGAATGTCATCCGCACGGGCCTTGCGGTCCACGCCAAGTACTTTGTAATAATCCTTATAGTCCATGAAACCATTGTTATCACCGCGAGAGGTCAGAGTCAAGCGCCCAAAAGGCGGACTAATACAATTCTAACGTGCATAAAGCGTCCCGCAGGTTTTCTCGATGCGGTCAGATGGTGCAAACCAACCTGCGGGACGTTGGATTTTTTGTGGTACATTTATTGCCCCAGGACCGCGAAGGTCTCCATTTTGTGACCAAGAGATGAACAGGATATGAAATCAATTTGTGTTTATTGTGGATCTTCCGATTCGGTTCACGCGGACTATATGACTGCCGCGCGTCAAATGGGCAGAATCCTGGCTGAGAGAGGCATCCAGCTCATTTTCGGCGGCGGCAAGACCGGACTCATGGGTGCGGTTGCAGACGGAGCGTTGGAAGCGGGAGGTGAGGTGATCGGTGTGATCATCCCTTCGATGAATACCGGTCCTCTGGCACACACCGGTCTCACGCGCATGGATGTTGTGAGCGATATGCACGCTCGCAAGGCGCGCATGCATGAACTCGCCGATGGATATGTTGCCCTGCCCGGCGGCTTCGGCACCTGGGACGAGTTGTTCGAGACCATCACCTGGGCGCAGACCGGCGCGCATGAGAAACCGGTCGGTTTACTTAATGTACGTGAATACTACAATCCGCTTTTCGCCGCGATAGACCACGCGGTGGCAGAAGGCTTTGTTTTTCCTGAGCATCGAAAGGTCATCTGCTGTGACTCAGACCCCCAAAAATTATTGGATGAAATGAAGAAATACAAGCATCCACATGAAGCGGTGAAAAGATGGATGAGGGAAGGATAACTCAATAGTTGAGTAGCCTGATCGTTAAATAGTTCCGCCCGCAACTAAATTGCGGGCGGAGTTTTTGGAGTTAGGGCAGGAACGGAGTTGTCGGTCCCTGCGAATTGATCAACCCTTGTAGTTCAGAAAAGGGAATCACCACAACCTGCGGGCCTGCTGCGTAAGCTGCGACTTGATATTCATCAAAGGTGATGACCAGACCATCCTTGGAGAGGTTCCAACGTTGGTAATTCTCCGGAGTTGGATCTGCGCCCTGGCTAAACATTTCAAAGCCGATATCGCGTTTGGAAAGCTCAGCTTTGCAATAATCCGCAACCTTTTGAAGATAATTCAAATTTGGAAGGAAGACTTCATCCAGAGTGATCTCGCGCCCCTGATTGAGATCGTAGTTTACCGGGACCGTGTAGTGATAGGGATGCGCCGCGCCATCGGAATAACCCATTGCTTCCAGTTTGATGCTCCAGAAATCCCCCTGCTGCCCGACGAGCGAAGACTGAATATCGAAGGAACTGCCGGCAGTGATGGGCGGGTTGCTGGCATTTTGCAGGATGTCCTTCTTGAACCCGTCAATTTCAAGCATGACGAGGTCGTGGAGTAGAGTGTTGAAAGCCGATACGCGCGGATCATTGCTGCCGGTCAAATCTGGGATTTGAGCCGTGATCTTGTAGGGAGGCGTCTGTCCTTCTTCGCTGAAAGGGACAGACGTCAGCGCGACGGTTTGGCTGAGGGGGAGAGCTTGAGTTGGCACATCAGTCGGCGGAAGAGTAGGAATGGCCGGTACCGCCGTCGATTGCGGCGCAGGAAATGCGACTGTGCTGCACGCAAGGATAGTCAGTAATATCACAAAAAGTGGAAGGATGGTTTTCGTCTTCATCCCCCCGATTATGACACGAAACCTACACCCCTTTACTCAATTCATTCACAAACTCCCCCACTGTCGAAAACCGTTTCTCCGGCTTCTTAGCCAAAGCTCTCATCATCGCCCGTGCAGCAACATCTGGAATCGACACGATCTGCCTCGGGTCGGGCGGCGGCTCCTCCAAATGGGCACGGATCAAGCCCCAGGTATTTTCATATTCGAAGGGTTTTCTCCCGGTCAGCATCTCGTAGACCATCACACCCACGCTATACAGGTCTGCGCGCTGATCGATCTCCAGGTCACCGCGGATCTGCTCGGGTGAAATGTAGCCGGCAGTGCCAATGACATCGCCGCTCATGGTCAATCTCGTCCCCTCATGCGTCAGGCGGGCGATGCCGAAATCCATCAGGATCGCGCGCTGTGTGCGTCCGCCGGTGACAGTGGTGATCGGCTCCACAATGACATTTGAGGGTTTGATGTCGCGGTGAATGATTCCCTGTGCGTGGGCATAGTCCAGGGCAGAAGCCAGGTCCTGAAGCAGAGGCAGAGCCTCGTCCAGAGAGAGGCGGCCGCGTTCGCTCAGAATCTGAGACAGCGGCTTGCCGGTCAAATATTCCATCACGATATAGGGAATTCCATCCTGCTCCCCAAAGTCATGGATCGTGATGATATTGGGATGACGCAATTGCGCCATCGCCTTGGCCTCGCGCGTGAAGCGTTTATGGAAACCATCATCCCCTTTGAAAAAGGCGGACAGGATCTTAATGGCCACCGTGCGATTTAGATTAGGGTGCCGGGCTTTGTAGATTTCGCCCATGCCTCCGCGCCCGATCAATTCCGGATTCTTATACCCGCCCAAAGTGGAAAAAGCATGAGCCGGAGATTTGGCCGCCTGCGCAAATTGGACGTTCCGCCGGGCGACCTCATCGAAGTCAAATTCGATGCGATAGACCTTGCGATTGATAAAGCGGCGCAGCATCTTACGAGTCGGCTGAAACAGGCTGGTCACCGCAATGGTCGCAGCGATGATGCCAACGGTCGGTGTATTGCGCTGATGCGTGATCAGTTCAAAGGCCGTCTGCAATCCCCAAAGAATAACTCCAAAGACAATCGCCAAAGAGAGGGTCAACAGACCGTAAATAATCGAGCGGTTGATGACCAGGTCAATATCATATAAACGATGTTTCTGAATGGAAAAAAGCACTGCCAGGGGAACTGTGAACTGTGCCACGACGGAGAGCGTCTGGGTGAACATGTCGACGATCAAATAGGTGCCTGCCGCAGGTCTTGTAAGCTGGAAGAATGTGAGAAAGAGGTTCACGCCAATGCCGGTCAGAATGCCAACCGCCACGCCGAACACGATCCATTTGAGCTGTTTCTTTTTGATGGTGCTTTCCGCATGACGATAGCGGTAGATCTGTGCGTAAATGCCGGTGCTCAACACAGCCAGCAGGGAGAGCAGGTAGACCAGCGTCGCGCTCCCGCCGCGCTTGAAAAGATTGACCGGAAATGACACCCAGAAGGTTGAGAGCATCAGCCAGACGAACCAGATTCCTGCCACATAAAGCATCCAGCGCTTTTGGATTCTTCCATCCGGGAAGAGATAGCAGGAAAGCGGAAGTCCCATCAGCACCATGCTCACCACAAAATGGACAGGGATCGCGAATTCCGGGATTCGTCCCATCTGCTGCAGCGGACCAAAGGCATTGACACCCTGCCCGATCAACGTGAACGCAACCAGTAAGCCTAACCAGTCGTTCGATTTGTTCCAAAAAATGATCAGGCCGGCAATGCCGAAGCCCACTGCCAGCAGCACGACCAGCGACGATTGATAGGCAGCGTAAAATCCGGTGCTCAGGTTTAGTTGTTGTAGTGCAGTTTGGGTTTCTGGAGTAATAGACTTGATATAACTCTGATACTCAAGGGGGACCCCCATTGCAAAGAAAGTAACCGCGGCGACCGCAAGCAGGACAAAGGCGGCGCGGGCAAATGGCAGTCTCGCACCACTCAGGCGCAGATTCGTGGTCGTGGAAGGAGGGACCGTCATCAGGTCTGCCATTGGTCTATGAAACGATTATATGTGACATTGATGACAAGAATCGTTTCATTTTCCTGATAGCTGCACAAGGATGGCCTTCGTCTCTGCCTTTCCTCCAAGCCCGTTTTCGCCACCGGGACCCACGCAGGAGGGACACCCATCCTCACAAGGACATTCGCTCACGAGTTCCAGCGCGCGTGTGATCAATTCATCGTGGATTTCAAATAGCTTCTGGCTGAAGCCGATTCCCGCAGGGACGAGATCATACAGGACAACCGAAGGCTGTTTATTCGCGGCGCCCCAGGCGGGATCTGTGTAAATGCCCAAATCGCGCGGGTCGCACATAAGGAAGAGAGGGGCAAGGTTCCCAAGGACGAATCCCAGCCCGGCCAATCCACTGCGGATGCGGACGTTTTGCTCCACTTTTTGATGGCAGTTGTGGCAGAGCGTTGTGAGGTTTTCAAGTCGATTCGCGGCAGCACGGTCAATTACTCCATCGCGAATAAATGCGCGAAACGGAATTTTGTGATGGACATCGTGCTGACGTCCGTTGCTCTCAGGCGCGCCACAAACCTGACAGCGATACTGATCGCGGGCACGCACGAGGTCGCGGATGCGCGGCCAGTCAGGGCCATAGTCATTGGGGCTGTTCGACCACACGCCGGCATCGCGCAGTTGCGAGACTGTTTCCTCTGAAAGGGAAAGCCAGTAGCCAGTCGTCTGCAGTTGGGAGGGAGGCATATCCAGAGGTTCCTGTCCCAATGTCTCATAAGTGAACCAGCGAATTTTACGGAAGCCGACGACCTGCGTAGTGACCTGGATTTCCCCGTAACTCTTATCAGCACCGGGGACGGCGTCTTGAGCATTGGCAGAAAGAATCTCAATCTCGGAACTTCGCTGCGGCTCGGTGTAATAATCAAGTCCAACCGGCACAAGCTGGGCCACGTGATTTTCAAGGCTGAGCTCCTGCACAAAATATTGCTGGGCCTCGTGCATGTAGATGGCACCGGGGTGGACCATCCATGCGGCGCTCTCACCATCCACGGTGCCGATCGCGGTCGGTCGTCCGTCGTCTGCCGTCGCCTGCAAAACAACACTTTGCGGCGAGGCAGAGCGAAGCGAGATATTTGCGGCGGGGTATTGATCCTTCATCCAGTAATATTTCTCACGCGAAAAATGCGACTCCTGATTCTCGACCAGGAAGTTCAGATACTCTTCGACGAGTTCATAGGAAAGACTGCCAAACCCCTCGCCTTTTTCGAACGGCAGCTCAAACATTGCGCAGCGGATGTGCTCAAGCAGAATCAGCAGATGATTTGGATTGACGAGGGCCTGCTCCGGTGAACTGCCGAAGAAGTATTCAGGATGGTGTGCGAGGAATTGATCGAGCGGACTCGGCGAGGCAACCATGATGGACGCGGCCGGCGCATCCCCGCGTCCCGCCCGACCTGCCTGCTGGCGCGCACTGGCGATGGTGCCGGGATACCCGACGAGGATCGCTGCGCCAAGCCCACCGATGTCGATTCCGAGTTCGAGGGCATTCGTGGCAACGACTGTTTTCACACTTCCATCGCGCAATCCCTGCTCGATCTCGCGGCGCTGGTGAGGGAGATAGCCGGAGCGATAGCCGCGAATGCCCCCCTCACCCCTAGCCCCTCTCCCACTGGAAGAGGGGAACTCTTGCAGGTAAGTCAAAATGATTTCAACCGTTCTACGTGTTCGGGCGAATACTACACTTTGAATATTTCGGCTAAGCAAATCCTGCGCCAGCCTGATGCTTTCGAGAATGCTGCTCTTTCTCAGTCCCAGCGCGGGATCGGTGACAGGCGGATTATAGACAATGAAATGACGCTCGCCGCGCGATGAGCCGTCGTTGTCGATCAGCTCAACGGGCTCTTCGATCAGGTTTTCGGCGAGTTCCTGCGGGTTGCCAATCGTCGCCGAGGCCATGATGAACTGCGGCCTGGCACCGTAAAATTGCGCCACGCGCTTGAGCCTGCGAATGACGTTGGCAACGTGCGAGCCAAAGACACCGCGATAGGTATGAGTCTCGTCTATGACGATAAATTTCAGGTTGCTGAAGAAGTCGCTCCAGTTGGAATGATGGGGAAGGATACCGGTGTGCAGCATATCCGGATTCGTGAGCACAATGCGCGCACTGTTCCGAATGGATGGGCGATGAGATTGAGGGGTATCGCCGTCGTAAATGCCAGTGGTCAGTGAGCGCAAAACTGATAACTGATCCCGGATGACTGCTAACTGATCTTGTGAAAGTGCTTTCGTCGGGAATAGATACAATGCCCGCGCCTCGGGGTCTTGAAGGATGGCAGCGATGACAGGGAGATTGTAAGCAAGCGTTTTCCCGCTGGCGGTGCCGGTGGCAAGGATGATATTCCTGCCCGCGCGCACATGCTCCCAGGCGGAAAGTTGGTGCGAGTAAAGCTGGTGGATACCGCGGGTGGATAATGCTTCTCGAAGTGGAGCAGGCAGATCGGTCGGAAAGGGATGCGTTTGCGCGGGACGCGCAGGCGTCGTCTTCCAGGCAGAGATGTTTGGACCCGTATCCGCGTCGCGTTTCCAGAAGTCAAGTAAAAGTTGGATCGCGTTCAAATCACGGTGCTGCATTCACGGACGGTTTTTCCCCGCGCGCATGCAGGGAGCGGAAGGCCCACGCGCCGATGCCGAAAGGCACCCAAAACGTAACGGTACGATAAGCGAGAGTGATGACAACCGCCTGGCTCCAATCCACGCGCAGTGAACTGAGTGCCAGGGGCATGATACCTTCAACGACACCGATGCCCGAGGGCGTAGGGGAGACGATAAAGAAAAGGTAGGCAATGGAAAAACCTGCGATGATGGTGCCGGCTGAAAACGGGACGCCAAACGCCAGGAAGGAACAAATCAGGATACCCATCAGCAAAACCTTATTGAGGATCCCCCAGAGCACCGGGCGCACAAGACTTGAGGGTTGCTCAGTGAGGCCAGCGAAGCCATCCGAAACTTCATGCGCAAATGTGTGCGCACGCGTTTCGCTCAAGTAATTCTCTTTGCGAACAACAAATTTGATGATACGGTTGATGAAGTGCGCGATGCTTGCAAGCAAGTCGCCGAGTTTTTCTTC
>JAKOVF010000348.1 GCA_029782225.1 Chloroflexota bacterium
GCACACAAGAGTGGTCTTCCCTGCCCCGTTTGGCCCGACGAGACCAACGATTTGTCCTCTCTGGATCGAGAACGTGACCTCGTTCAGAACGGTCTTCGAACCGTAGGCGAAACTTAGGTTTTCCACAGCAGCAGGAGCCTCTCCTTCCAAGACTCATTAACCACTGACTCGGGGCACGAGCCAAATCAGCGCCCGCAGGAATACGGCTCCTGCCCCCGAGCCCTACCACCGTTAATTCGCGTTCTCTCCGCTTCCGCCACCGGCGCCGGCATTACCGCTGCAGGCACAACCGCAGGCGCAGAGGGAAACGTCCTCTATGGAGTAGGGCTCTAGTATGGGCTTCTCATACTCCATTACGAGTTACCTCCTTTTACAACTATGGGAACATGTGGCGCTATCGGTATTCTACGCCATTAAGGAAGAATCCTTTTTTCATCTTGAGTACCGTCCGGTATCTTCGTGTTGGTATGATTGACGCCAAGCCGGCGCCTGCCCACCAGCCCACCAGCAGCCGAGGGTTCGTGGGAAAGGGGATCGTATCTCTGATGGTCGGTATCAGCAGAGGCACCAGTGCAGGATGGAGGGTGCGCCGCCAATTTACTTTATCCGGAAAGCTCGTAATGGTGTTTAGTCGGCCCCCTCCTGCGCAAAGCCCATATGGCTGCGGATGATGAATCCGCGGAGCCCGGACAAGGGTATGCAACCTCATGGTGCCGAAGGCAGTGACAAGGCGGTGGCGTTGATGACTAGATACATAGGGCTTGACATACACAAGGACTATATCCACGGCTGCGAATGGACTTCTCACGAAGCAAGGGAGAAGCATTTTCGGCTCAAGAACAATCGGGATGCCTGGACTAATCTTGCGAAAATGTTCGGGCCCGATTGTGAGGTTGCGTATCAGTAAAATCTCTGTGGGTCTGTAGAATCAAAAAAGGGCGAGAAGCCATAGACCCCGAAAGTGCTAAGGTTGTACGCAAACACAAAGGGGGCTTCTCGCAATGAATGATATTCGCCAGACAATCGGGATTTCCTTCAGGGACCCGGAGTTAGCGATGTTTTGGAAGGTTCGGGTGGCTTTCATAGAGGTAATGCAGGAAACCCTGAGGGTTCTGGACCAAATCGTTTTCGAGCTGCGTGACCAGAGCCGTTACGTGGTGAAAGACATCCGGAAAGGCACCATTGCTACGTTGGTCGGAGATGTAGAGTATTACCGGAGGTATTACTTCGATAGAAAGACGGCTGGATACGTGTATCTGTTAGACGAAGCACTGGGGGTTGGCAGGGGAAGGGTCAGCCCCGGAAGCGGAGAGAACGCGAATTAACGGTGGTAGGGCTCGGGGGCAGGAGCCGTATTCCTGCGGGCGCTGATTTGGCTCGTGCCCCGAGTCAGTGGTTAATGAGTCTTGGAAGGAGAGGCTCCTGCTGATGATCGCTGTGGAAAACCTAAGTTTCGCCTACGGTTCGAAGACCGTTCTGAACGAGGTCACGTTCTCGATCCAGAGAGGACAAATCGTTGGTCTCGTCGGGCCAAACGGGGCAGGGAAGACCACTCTTGTGTGCCTGCTCCTGGGCCTGAGAAAACCTGCCACGGGTCATGTCAACGTCGGTGACCTTGATCCCGTGCGATATCCACTGGAAGTGAAAAAACGCGTCGGGGTGGTTCATCAAAACAGACAGTTCGATTGGGAACTCTCTGTATATGATAACCTCGCTATCTACGCAGCACTACACGGCCTTGTTGGCCAGCCCAAACGGGTCGCCATTGCTCACCTTCTCGAAGAGTTCGAGTTGAACGACCACATAGAGCGACCAATTCGTACGTTATCAGGTGGCGAACAGCGTCGGGTGCAGATTGCCCGTGCCCTGGTGCACCGACCGGAGGTGCTGTTGCTTGACGAGCCGGCCACTAGTCTGGATTCTCGGTGGCGCCTGCGGGTCCTTGAAATGATCCGAACTCGTGCGCGAGAGACGGGAATGACTGTACTTTGGACAAGTCATGACATGAGGGAGATTGAAGAGGTAGCCGATCGAGTCTTACTGCTTAATGGCGGACGAATCGTTGCAAACGACGCCCCCGACGTGCTCGCTAGGCGCCTCACTGGCGAACGCATCTACGTTCGTATCTCGGGGGAGGTTCCGCAACTTACTCTGCCGGGATTAATCGGAGTGTACCAGGAGGAGGAGTGGTTGGTGTTTCACGTGGATGCAGCAGAAAAGTGCTTACCGAGAATCTTGCTGGCGTTATACCAAGCTGGCTGCCAAGTTGATGCGGTCAGAACTGAGAGGGCTAGTTTAGAGAAGGCAATTCTACTGTTCAACCGGGGGATGGTACGTCTTGACGGATGTTAAGGGAGTTATTTATAGAGAAGTGCGTCTTTACTTGAAACAGCCGTTCAGTGCTCTCCTCGCTCTTGTTACCCCTCTACTGTATTTCTTTCTATTTGGAGTGGGAATGGCACGATCGGGAATAGTGGAACGTGACTACCTGCTCTTCTTTCTTCCGGGATATGCCACCCTTTCCCTTTTCTCGGCGGTCAATGGTGTAGTGCAGGGGATCTTCAATGAGCGTATCGGTGGAATGTTGAACGAACTGCTCTCTTGTCCCGTGCGCGTTGGAGCTTATGTTTTAGCCAAGTTAGTCTTTGCGGCCAGCGTAGCCGTCATGCAGACTCTCGTGCTTATCCATGGCGCGTTCCTGCTAGTTCCCGGCATAGTGTCCTCGGACATCGGTACGCGCACGGTCATACTCCTTCCCTTACTGTTTTTGGGAGCAATGCTGATTTCCAGTATGATCGCATGTATCATGGCAGGGATCACCAACATTCGAACCTTCATCGTTGTCGCGAATATCGTCAACCCTACGTTGACTTATGCGAGTTCAGTTTTCTATCCCATTGAATCCGTTCCAAGATGGCTGCAGGTGTTGGCACAGATCAATCCGCTTACGTGGTGCGTAGAGCTTGTACGGGCTGTGCTGCTGATGGAAGGAGGAATCCTTATTCCACTGGGTCGAGTGGCCGTTGGAGTGCTTATCCTGGCTCCGGCGGCCGTGGTGCTGAACCGTTGGCGAATTCTTCATACCACGTAAGGGGGGCGCACGGATGCTCGAACGAGTTGTCGTCCCAAGCCGGCTGTCGTTGATCCAGCGCGGACGACAAACGCTTGGTTACAACCCCGATCTGAACACATGGGAACGGCTTGCGGAGGATACCGCTGAGGTGCTCCGATGGCTCCGAGCTGGCCGGGAGCGTACGGGGCTGGCGCAGCATTTGGCCCGGCGCTTTGGGTACACATCAGGAGGTGCCACCGAACGGCTGGACCAGATTCTGAAATGGTGCGTACTGAGGTTTCTTCTCTATTTGGAACGGGAGCCCGTGATCCGTCCAGGTCCACCCGGCCCTCGTTCCCCTATCGCGGTGTATTGGATTGCTACACAGGCCTGTAACCTCCGATGCACCTACTGTTACCAGGAGTCGACGGTCGCACGGTCCCATGAGTTGACTACCGCAGAGGCAAAGAACCTTGTCGACCAAGTCGTCGAAACGGGCGCTAAGGTTCTCGTTATTACGGGGGGGTGAGCCGTTCCTACGGGGGGATCTCTTTGAACTCGCTTCTTACTCGCGAAGCCGGGGTCTCCGCACAAACGTTATAACCAATGGATACTACATCACCCCGAAGAACGTAAAGCAGGTCGCGGAGGTGTTCGATAGGGTCACGGTCAGTTTGGACCACGGACTCGAGGTCTACAATGACTATCACCGAGGGAAGGGTTCGTGGAAGAAAGCGGTGAGGGCTCTCGAGCTGCTAATGGAAGCAGGCGTGAGTGTTGATATCAACTCAGTTCTTTCTCGATTTGGACTACAGGATATCGAAGAACTGTTGCGTTTCATGGGCAAGTATAGAGTCGATCGACATCGGATAATGCCAATGTTTCCAATGGGGCGTGGTGCAACGGCACACGATGCCCAACTGACACCGGACGAGTTTATGGCTCTAAACGAAAGGATCTTTCGTGCCAGTGAGCGCCTCAAGGAAACGTGCAAAGTGGTGACCGAGGGATCTTACTCTACCAAGAAGAGCCGACGAGAACGCTGTGGAGCGGGTTTCAGCGAAGTCTCTGTCGATCCCGAAGGATGGGTGTATCCTTGCAGATTGCTACAATATCCCGAGTTCCGCGCGAGCAACATACGAGAGAAACCCCTAGCAGAGATCATCAAGACGGACCGAGTGATCCGTGACACTGCTTGTCTGACAGTACATACCATGCGTCCTTGCGAAAATTGCATCATTAAGTACCACTGCGGTGGCGGCTGTCGGGGCGTTCACTATTCGTTCACCGGAGAGTGTACCAGGTGGAGCCTCTTGTTTTGCTCCTTTCTCCGGCGTTCTTTCGAGGTACAGGCCTGGGTTTCGACAGGTGACCTGCCGATCGATAGGCAGAGCCATTTTTGTCTACTATCTGAATCTGTTAGTGGCAACATTACCTAACTGGTAGATGCCGGGAGGTCCAGGTATGAGAAAGCTGCGTCGCAACGAGGACGTCATCTGGGACGAGGTCGACGGTGCCACAGTTTTTTGTCACACGAGGGCTGGCGCATTTTTCCGGACGAACGAGGTCGGCCGTCTTATCTGGGAGACTGCTACGGGCAGATCCGTCGAGGAAGTAGTCAAGCGGGTCTGTGAGGCCTATCCGAATGTCAGTCCTGACCGAGTCCAGAGAGACGTCACCGACTTCATAGACGAGTTGATAAGAACCGGGCTGCTTGAGGTAGTAGATGAATAGAGGCACTTCGCGAAGGGGGAGGACCAGCTGTGTCGGTCGTCATTACGAACCGGTGCATTAACTGCGGGGCCTGTGAGTGGGAGTGCCCGAACATGGCCATATTCCCTGGCGACCCGCATCCTGTCGTCGCTCAAGACCTGTGTACTGAATGCTACGGCTTTTTTGGGGAAAGCCAGTGTATAGTAGTGTGTCCCGTCGATGCGATTTTGGTGATCCCAGAAACCACGGAGACCCTCGAAAGGCGCTTTGTCCGCACCAACCCCAACGCGAAGATTCAGGATCACTGGATCTGGCGACGTATCGGGAGGTTACGGTGATGTCGTACTCTAGTTTAATCCGCCGGGTGATCGAGCGCACAGGCCGGCCGATTTGAATGCCGCGCAAGTGGCCACAGCATGCTCCCGACCATTCGGGGCGGGGACATTCTTGAGGTAGTACCGGTGACAAGTAAGGAAATGCGAGTAGGTCAAATACTGCTCGTAGAACGGGGGACTCATAGTCTGGTTTGTCATCGGCTGGTGATGCGATCGGGCGACTGGCTTACTCTTGTGGGAGATGCGTGCCTATTACTCGACCCGCCTACTAGGGTTGAGAACGTACTCGGGCGAGTGATTGCGATTCATCGGAACGGAATCAGGCATCCGGTGGATGAGAGGCTCCCGTTTCCCCACACAGCAGACCCGAACGTCCCGCTGGGAACGGTGGAGTACCTACACGTCACTAATGACCCGAGCTGTTCCAATGCAGGCGAGTACGTTCTGACAATTGAAAAAGCAGTGGCCTTGTTAGAACAACGACGGAACGACGGAGTACCTATTCTCGCACTGGCCGAACAAGGTCGAGGCGACGAGCAAACCTTGCGCGCCTACGCGCAGAGTCGTGAGCGGGTTGTTGTTGTTTCAGGTGTCCTGTCGGGGTATGGCTGTAACATGCGTTACGAGATCGACCCAGCTCTTGTCACCGACGCGGTGCGGCCCAGTGCTATAAGCGCCATGCCGCGACATGTAATGGCCCAAATGCTGAAGCTATCAAGTGTGTCCTGCTTCTGACGGAAATAAAGCGAACCAGCCACCCGTGCTCCTTTCCAGGAGGTAGCCGGTCTACATAGGGTGCATAGAGCATCGGCCATGCTAACGTACGGACCTGAAGGAGTCGCGAATCGTATCCAAATGCTCCTTGATTTCTTTTAGCTTCTCAAGCAACTCCGGACGGGCAGCTACTCCCGCTTCCATCAACAGTGCTGCTGCCTCCGAACGACTCTGGCATAGTCCGCCTAACACAAGCAAGTCAATATATCGCAGCAGATCGTCATCAACACGGACCATTACTACGTTGGTACGCTTGCTATCTGCAGAGTGAGTCTCTACAGTCTGATTCTGATCGCTCGTTGCGATGACGAAGCCCTTCATGCAACGTTACCTCCTTGATGTCCTTACTCGGATATCTACCAACACTATAGTATCATCAATTACGCTGTAATGTCAAGCCCGCGAATTGCATCATGTTATCGGCCAGTGATATTGTCACCCTGTAAGCGGACAGAGAAAATGTCACCATGAGAGGAGAACACTTTTCCTTGAGCGCAAAAGAAGCACGAAGAGTTTACGTCATGGAACAAGTACTGGACGGGAAACTGACAATCAAACTGGCAGCTGAACTCTTGGGGCTTAGCGAGCGACAGGTGAAACGGTTGAAGAAAGGGATGAAAGAAAAAGGTGTTGCGGCCCTCATGCATGGCAACAGAGGCCGCACACCCAAACACACCATATCTGAGGATATCAGAGATATGGTCGCTGCGCTAGCTCAAAATTTGTACAGGGACGCAAGTGCCCAACACATCTCAGAGCTTTTGGCTGAATATCAAGACATACATATATCCGCCAGGTCGGTAAGGAGGATACTGAAAGAGAGAGGGGTCCCCAATCCTCATTCCCGCAAACAGTCAAGGCGCCGCCGGAAAAGCCGGGACAGGGCACCGAAGCCGGGCATGCTGGTACAAATGGATGCC
>JAKOVF010000135.1 GCA_029782225.1 Chloroflexota bacterium
AAAATGCGAGGGTAGAGAACATCCCTCGCCCGCATATGCGCTCTGTGGGAGAAGTCTGCATTATCCTGTTCGTAAAGCGTGCGCGCCACGGGCGATCACCTCCGCCCGCAGCCCCGTCATCGACTCCCAACGGGCGATGATCTCAGCGCAGAATTCGGGATTGATCTCGCCGCCATAGCAAATACGGCCCATTGACTCCGCGACCAAGAGGGTCGTACCGGAACCAAGGAAAGGGTCAATGACCGAATCTCCCTGCTTGGTAAAGAGTCCGATGAGCCATGCGATGAATTCGGAAGGCTTGCGGCCTTTATGAACGGTATTGTCCGACTCGTTCGTCTTGATGCTGACCCTCACAAAGTCCTGGGCGTTCCGATGCAGGCTCCCATCGGAGAAAAGTGCTGCGTAAATCCAATTGCCGAATCCGAGCGCACCCCGAGCCTTTCCGTTGTCAATCCAACAGGCAACCGACCACTTGTATGGCATCTTTGTAATCCGGGCGAAGTCGAAAATGCTTGAAATTCCCGGCGTGACTGCAACGACCTGGGCCTTCTCAATCAGCCAATCGTGTCGCCACTCGAACCCTTCGTCCCACTCGGCTACCCCTGCGTTATATGGCGGGTCCGCAAAGGCGAACGGAACGCTCGGCATCCGTTCAATGAACTCTCGCGACAACGTATCCCCACAGAACAAAAGGTGACGGCCAAGCCGCCACCAATCACCGGGTTGTACCTCAATTGTCCGTTTGGGGGTAGCAGCGATCTGCTGCTCCGCTGCTTCCGCTGCCTGCTTGCGCTCTCGTTTTTCGGTATCCTTCACAAGCGCCCTGTAAGCCGCATGGACCGTCGTCTTGCCCGAATCCAACTCCTCGATGAGCTTCTTCGCAGTCTCGTCCCCTTGCTTGGCCGCCTGCCACACCTTTGCAGCCTTGTCATACGTGCGCCCGGAGCCAAGCCCGACCGCAGAGGCCACTTTGTCGCGGGTTTGTGGAGCACGTCGCGTCGTTCCATCACCTTGAGGCAACATTTCCTCAAGGTCGCTGTTTCGCTTCCCCGCCAATTCAATCTGCCGCCGCCGCGCCCGCTCCCGCTCAACCGCCTCCAGTTCCTCGGCCTCTGCCATCTTCTGCGAGAAGGTTTTCTCCCGCTAATGCACTACAATCCCAGCCTGTTAGCCAGCAGGGTAAGAATAGCCGTATGGTACCGGTGGAACGTGGATTCGTCTATACCTAATTCCTGGGCCACCCGCCAAATGGGGAAACCGTCAAAGTAGCGCAGTTCAATCAGCCGGCGCCTCTCCTCGTCCAAATAGGCAAGCAAATCCTCAACCGCCCGGACATAAAAGCGGGTCTTGCTCCAGGCCTCTTCCAGCCGCAGGAGTTTGAAAGCCTGGGTTGCCGTCCTGTCGCCTATGGCCTTCACCCTAACCGGCTCCTCCTGTCAAGCAGGGCCTTGTTTATTTCCTCAACTTTTGGGTGTTCGCAAATAGTGCATTTTCTAGGCATTGTCTCACCTCCCAAAAACCGCCTTATATGCCTTTTCCTCGTATTCCATAGCGTCTTTTTCTGCCGCTTCCCGTTCTTCTTCCGTTATCGGTAGTCGATAGTGTTTTAACTGCCATAAGTGCCTGGCCTCATGTGCAACGGTCTTGGCCGCTTCCTTCGGGCTTATATCGGCTCGAATTAACC
>JAKOVF010000353.1 GCA_029782225.1 Chloroflexota bacterium
GGGCCGTACTGCGTGCCCTGTTGGGGCACGGAAGACAACCCGCTGTCCTGTGCGGACGGAATGACGCAGGATACGCCGCGACGAGGCGTAAATATCGCCAAGTCTCTGAAGATGGTGATAAGAGACTACGCGCCCGCCGACGCCGCTACGTCATGCTGCCAAGATTTGATCGAGTACACCGAGGTTATTCTGGAGTCGTGCACCCAGCCGGCCGGCTGCGAGATTGACACCGCCAGCGAATGCGTGCCATGCTTCATCCCAGTGGAAGCCACGCGGATTGCCCGCTGGCGAGATGCTACCCGCTCATACGTTGTTGAAACAAGGGACTGCGGGGAGGCCGTGCTGCTCATGTCCGCCCAGGCGGACATTTACTGCTGGCGGTCGGGCGAGACGGGGGTGGGGGCGGGGGCGGTCACGACCTGCTATGGCGTGCGGGTGAGCGTGTGTATCGCCACGTCGATCGACTTGGAGGATGAGTGCTGCAGCGAGGAGGGGACGCTTCACTGCAGGCACTACGTGGGCTGTGCCGAGCTGGCCCCGCTAGAGCAGTGCGGGGCGAACGGGCGGTTCTGGGACATCATCGAACCGATCACTGTGGAATTGACCTGTGCGGAAGATCCGAACTGTGCACCGTGCGCGATGCTAGTTGTATTGACCACTAACGAGAACCTGCTGCAATGAAACGAGGACCTGCAATGAAACGACGGGAAGTACCATTAGAAGAGGCGTTGGCAATCATCCGGCGAAAGCGGCCGGACTTCGTATGGCCGACGCCCGCCGTAGAACCGCCGAAGCCGTCAACGATACAGCCGTCAACGATACAGAAGCCGGTACGAAAGAAAACGCTGCCCGAAAAGGTGAAGCAGTTCAAGGAAGCGGTTGTCGATCTGGCTAGCGGCAACGTCGTATCCGAGGCCACGTTCAAGGCCCGGCTTGCCGCGTGTGAAAGCAACGAATGCGGGTATTTGATCCGTGCCGATAAGGGCTGGTTTTTGAAGGCGGCGGAACTGCTGAAGATCAAGACGCCGGTTGACCGCCCCCTGTTTTGCCAGGCGTGCGGGTGCGGTAGCACTAACCCGCTGGCCGAATTGCATACGAAGTTGTGGGCACCGGGGCTCGAATGCCCGTGCGAAGAACCCATGTGGACAAAAGATCAATGATGTACGCCGAAAAATGAGTCTGTCATTAGAATACATTCTCCTTCAGGAAGCAGTACTCCAGTACCGGAAGGTAATAGGGAACCTTCCCGATACAAAGAGGAACTTGAAATCTGCAAACGATGTGAACAGTATCAAGAAGGAGATTTCTGTTCCGATCTCCCAGGCGAATGCTGGTGTCACTATTCAATCATCAGGTATATTCAATCAGGACAGCGATGCAACAAGTGGGATGAGGTGAAGAATGGACGAACAGGTGTTTCAGGAGTTCAAGGAACGGGTACTGGCGGAATTTGAGAGGGTAAAAGATGCACAGACAAGCATCAGTAAGGACATACATTGTTTAAAAGAAGAACTCCAGGAAATGAAACTCCAGTTCGCTGAAGGAAGGGGGTTGCTTAAAGGAGGAAAACTTCTGGCGGGCATTGTTGGAGGGGTTATCTCGTGGATAGTCTCAATGGCATTCTACGCCAGCAGGATATGGGAGAACAAATCGTGAAGAAGATCCTTGTGTTGATTCTTCTGCTGGCAGGATGTTCCTCTCCTTCCGGCAGGACACAGCGTACTGAGGAACCGTTATTGGAACCTGTTCCACAGAGCCAGGACTACAGGTGGATGGAGAAGTACAGCAAACCCAAATGCACTGATGGGAAGTGCGGGAGGAAAGTGATATGAAACGGCTGATTCTTCTTCCAGTCGTCCTTCTGTTCGGATGCCATGAGCAACTGGACAAGATCCAGGCTACGGATGACCGATTCCATGAGACGATTACGCTACATACAGCGGTCGTCAAAAAATCATGCGAACTCTGGTCGCAGACAGAGGCTTCAAGGTATTCGCTGGAGAATGCTATCATCAATCAGGACATCTCCAGGATCCTTGACTCATTCGATGAGGATGGGAGGCTGGTTTCTGTTCAACCGGATGGTTCAAAAACTCCCATCAGCAAGAAGGAGATACTTCGGATCATCACTGAGCGAGACAAGCGGATTGCAGAGTCCCTGATGAACCATGCCAGGAACGTACAGGCAATCGAGAACCTGAAGGAAGAGGCCATACAGATACAAGCCGCTGCTGACAAATGGCATGATGACAAGGTGGAGTTCACTGAAAAGCTGAAGGCAATACAGACTGCCGGGAACACGGCATTGAATACCCTCATCTCCAGTGGTGCGATGGGGCTGATACTGGGAACCACTCTTCCGTAAAGGAGTTGAACAATGGCAGGCATTGAAGGACAACCCATTCCCGACAGCAGGCCTCCTGGATCTGGAGGGGTCACGCAAGGACAGTTGGACGAACAGACGCAGCTTATGCTGCTGGTGGATGAATCCATAGTAGCTCTGCACAAGTCGCTGGCTGAAGCGAGGAATTCAGTAAACACGCTGGCGTCATGGTCGAACTTCTTCACTACGCTGGTGACGGTGATCGAAACGGCAGTTCCCCTTCTCCAGCGGCCTGCGGAACAGGGAACTACGCAGTTGGAGAAGATGTCGTTCAGAAACCAGATGCTCAAGGGGGTACTGGAAGTGTGGAACACACCCAAGGAAAACCGCGCAGCCGTGGCTACCGAACTGGCTAAGGGACTCATAAGGGGACTG
>JAKOVF010000145.1 GCA_029782225.1 Chloroflexota bacterium
GAGTGGGGTGAGATATTCGGAGACACAGTAGTGGCCACAGCGATCCTGGACCGCCTGCTTCATCACTCCCACATCATCAACATCCGAGGCGAGAGTTGGCGGCTCAGGGAGAAGAAGCGAGCCGGTCTGTTCGGAACCACCTATTCACGACCGGCCGTGAAGTCTGGGGTGGGGGAAAATTCAACCGGCCAAAGTGGAGGAATTTTCGACCGGCCTTGACAGGAATCGTTTGATCTCCGGGCAAGCACCATTGATCCCCGGGCAAGCACCGTTCACTCCTGGGCAAATCCCATTGGTCCCCCCGCAAAGTGGGGTGATCTCACCAGCGCCTGGTCCATTTAGCGCTCTGGCTATCATCCTACTCCTCCTTCCTCAGGGAGCCCCGGTTCTCCTCCAAAGATGGGATGAAAGCGCCATTGGCGCCATCGATCTGAGTTATGAGATCACAATGTTCAAGTACTTTGGGGTTGTGGCAGACTACAAGGACACGCCCACCGAGTTCGCAAATGTTCCTTCGCAAGGAACCAAAGATGCCGTCCAGGTCCTCGGCGGCAATGCCGGACAGTGCTTCGTCAAGAAGAAGCAACCTCGGGTTCCTTAGAATGGCCCGTGCAAGAAGGAGTTTTTGTTTCTCACCGCCACTTAACGTGCTCAGATGTTCGGTCAGGTTCGCATCAAGACTTCGAGGAAGAGCAGCAATGCAGTCGTCCAGCATCACTTGCCTGAGCAATTCGTGAAGCGTAGTATCCTCGACATTACGATCAAGGCAGATGTTCTCACGCACCGTGGTCGAGAAAATGCCGTCGGAACCCTGGGGTATGATCACAACGTTCGAGAACGTTTCACACCAATTATGGTCCGCGATACCTTGCCCGAAAACGTTCATGTACCCCTTGTAAGGACGAAGCAGTCCAGCCAAAGCCAAACATAGGATGTCTTGCCACATCCATTGGTAGTGTCAAGAATTGTGTGTAATTTGCCCACGGCTCCTCTCTTGGGAGTCAGCTGATTGCTAGTTCCTCCTTAGCAGCCTCCAGGTCCAGTTCCTTCAGCAAGTCCATGTTCAAATACCTTCTTTGGCTCCATGCCTGTTCTTGAGCCTTAGCTCGGGCCGTAACCAACAGCAAGCAGGACTCCTCATCTGGAAAA
>JAKOVF010000395.1 GCA_029782225.1 Chloroflexota bacterium
CTGGAAGCCGTGGTTCACGCATTGACTTTGCCTTGGAGCAACGGGCCAGTTGAGGGTCATATCAACCGGTTGAAGCTCCTGAAACGTCAGATGTACGGCCGAGCTGGGATCGAACTGTTGAAGCGACGCTTTCTAGCGATGGCAAAATGAGGATATCGGTGCCGCTAAGGTTTCGTGAAAATGGCCACATGCTACGCAGCCAACGCTAACCGGAGGAGGTGCCGGCCATAGGCGTTCCGATTGCACCTAAAGTGCGGAAGAACCAACTTTGCTCCGACGGTCTTGGGGCATTTCGTTCCGGCCTTGACACATCCCGCCTTGGGACTCTTTGCGTTTTCGCTTCGCAGACCGTCGCGGTTACCAGCCATGTTTGAGTCGGTGTACGTCGCTCGGTACTTTGAGCGCTAAAGGGGAGGATTTAGAGGGAACGGGTGTTCTTCCCGGGCCACCCAGGTCGCGGCAAGCCTCCGAGTCAGATTAAGAACCGTGGGAGAAAATGTAGACATAAATTGCATGGAAATATAAACTATATCTTGGAGACGAGGCATGATCCGATAACAATTAAGTGCGGGCATGGGGGAGCTTTTGAACGGTGGCAATTCAGGAGGAGGAAGACGTCCGCTTCCGAGGATGCGTGCGCGTCCCTTGTTACGGTTAATCTGGAGCGGTCCTGTCGGGTGCTGGGCCTGATCGAACGCGGGCGGACTGTTAACCTGTCGCGTTTTGTCGGAGAAAGCGTGAGGGAAGCAGAATGCGAGCTGGTTTTGCTCGACAATAGTGACTGGAATGGCTCCAGTGTAAAGCCTCGAGACAAGGTTATCTCTTCTTCGGCGTGCTTATCGAGCGCTGGCCGCCCGTGCCCGCTACTGCGAGATAAGGAGAAAAGGCAACCAATGGAAGCATCTCAACTGAACTGGATCACCAACTTCATTTGGGGCATCGCCGATGATGTATTGCGCGATCTTTACGTGCGCGGTAAGTACCGCGACGTAATTCTGCCCATGACCGTGATCCGACGGCTCGACGCAGTTTTGGAGCCCACCAAGCAAGCCGTGCTCGACATGAAAGCGTCGCTCGATAAGGCGGGCATCGTGAATCAGGATGCCGCGCTGCGCCAGGCGGCAGGCCAAGCTTTCTACAACACGTCAAAGTTCACATTGCGCGACCTTCGCGCGCGCGCCAGTCGCCAGCAGCTCGAGGCGGACTTTCGAGACTACCTGGACGGCTTTTCACCCAATGTCCAAGAGATCATCGACAACTTTGAATTCCGCAACCAGATCCCGCGCCTAGCCAAAGCCGACGCCCTGGGCACGCTCATCGAGAAGTTCCTCGATCCGTCCATCAACCTGAGTCCTTATCCTGTCCTTAACAGCGACGGCACCGTCCGGCTGCCCGGCCTCGACAATCACGCCATGGGCACCATCTTCGAGGAGTTGGTGCGCCGCTTCAATGAGGAGAACAACGAGGAGGCCGGCGAGCACTGGACGCCCCGTGACGCCGTCAAACTGATGGCCCGGCTTATCTTTGAACCGATCGCCGATCAGATCGAATCGGGCACGTATCTACTC
>JAKOVF010000411.1 GCA_029782225.1 Chloroflexota bacterium
CATGACCCTCAAAGTGACGGCGCCTACCAACGAGCTGGCTGTAATCATCACCGATCCTAATGGAGCTGTGCTCCCGCCACTGAATGCGACAACGCTCACATGGAATGCGATCCTGGCTGTGACCGGGACCTATCGAATCGATATGTCCGGCATACAGGGACAGTTCGATAAACCTTACAGCCTGGAAGTAAGTCTCGTCACCCCCACACCAACGCCATAGTACAAAGCGCATCTGGATACCGATCACTTCCCAGGCTCCCGCAGCCACAAACCATTTTCGCAGGAATCCCGCCGGGGAATCAAAAGTGCCCCCTTCAAAACAGCGTGGCGCCCGTACCGAACTTCAGGCGCCGCGCTGCTCGAATATCCCTTCAGTCACCTTGTAAACCAGGTCGTGGGGCCTCACGAGTTCCACTACCTTGATCGCGACTTTCTCCCCCTCCTTCACAGACTTTACTGTGTGGTGCTCGATTTCCATCGAACCGACTGGCTGGCTGAAGTCGGTCACATGGCCGAGGATGTGGATCGTATCGCCGATATGCAGTTCGCTGGTCAGCGACAGCACCGCCACACCCAGGTGGCTGTAATAATGGGTTACATGCCCAATTTCGATTTCCATGGGTCATCTCCTTTCAAGCCTCATGCTATTTCCAATCCTTACTGTAGCACAAACCAGGGTTGGAATTCCAGCCCCAAAGGCGATATTTTTCTCCGGAAGTATTTTCCTTCGGAGTCATGCTATCATGTCAGTCATGGATAGCGCCGCTGATCAAACCGAACTGAACCTGGATGGAATGGGCCTCACAGAGCTACCCGTGGACATCCTCAAACGAACAGAGTTGACGTCGCTGAGCTGCTACAAAAATCACTTGACGCGAATCCCCACTGCAATCGGAAAGCTAAAGAACCTTGAAGTTCTCAATCTTGCAGATAATCATCTGAAATCGATCCCTGAAGAGGTGGGAAAGCTCAAACAGCTTCACATGCTCGATCTCGGTCACAATGAATTGGATTCTCTGCCAGAATCACTGGGGAATCTGTCCAATCTCGTTTTTCTTTATCTGAGCAACAACCGCCTGACTGCAATCCCGGGATCCTTCAAGAAATTGAAGTCGCTGATCTATTTGAATATCACTGATAACCGGTTGCCCCACTTTCCTGCGTTCATTAGCGAGCTCTCTAAGCTGGTCGAGTTGAGGCTTTACAATAATCAATTGACTGAGATTCCTGACTGGATCAAAAATCTGAGCAAATTGCGCGAACTCCATCTCAATGGCAACCGCATTCACGCTCTCCCAGAATCCCTCGGGCAATTGACCGAACTACGCAAATTGATATTGGAAAACAATGCAGTTTCGCAACTGCCAGCCTCGATTGGAAATATGAGTTCCCTCACCGAATTGAACATGCGGTTCAATCAACTTACATCGCTGCCTGACTCGATCGGTAAGCTCAGGAAACTTGTGTATCTCGACCTGCGCGCCAACCGGCTGACATCGCTCCCGGCGAGCATCGGAAATTTGCCCAGGCTGGAAAAACTGGATTTGCGATGGAACAAGACTGTAGAATTACCAGCATCTGTTAAAAAACTTGAACAACGTGGCTGCATCATTTATGTGTGATATGCCGGGTGAGAGATGACATCAAAATCTGTGGCAATCATCGGTGGCGGACCGGCGGGACTCATGGCCGCAGAAATCCTACTTCAAGGCGCTGTGCAAATTGATGTTTATGATTCGATGCCATCCCTTGGAAGAAAGTTCATGCGAGCCGGTACGGGCGGCCTGAACATCACCCACTCGGAAGCCTTCGAAAGATTTATTTCGCGGTACGGCACACGCAGAGCACAGCTCGAGCCTTTCTTGAAACAGTTTGGGCCTGATGAGCTGCGCACCTGGGTTCATGATCTCGGCTTTGAAACATTCGTAGGAACCTCAGGGCGTGTCTTTCCTATCGGTATGAAAGCCAGCCCCATTTTGAGAGCATGGCTAAATCGCCTGCAGGAGGGTGGAGTCCGCTTTCATCTTCGTCACCGCTGGCTGGGATGGAACGATGATGGCGCCTTGAAATTTGAGACCAGCGAAGGTGAGAGACCGGTCCGCGCCCACGCAGCGGTGCTGGCTCTCGGAGGCGGGAGTTGGCGGCGACTCGGCTCGGATGGCGCTTGGGTCCATTGGCTGAGGCAGGGCGGGGTGCGGGTGGAAGCGTTGAAACCATCCAATTGTGGATTCAATGTGGCATGGTCGGAGTTTTTTCGGAAACGGTATGACGGTCAGCCGCTGAAATCAGTTATCTTGTCGTTTGGGGATTCGTTCAAACAGCAGGGTGAATTTATCATTACTGAGACCGGTGTCGAGGGAAGCCTGATCTATGCCGCGTCGGCGCAGTTGCGAGATGCAATTGAAGCGCATGGCAGGGCAGTGATTCAACTTGACCTTGTCCCCAATTTCTCAGAAGCGCAAGTGATGGACAGGCTTGCACGCCCGCGCAGGTCAAAGACAATGTCGAGTCATCTGGAACGAGTGCTGGCGATCCGTGGCGTGAAGTTTGGATTGCTGCGGGAGTTCGTCGCGAAGGAAGATTTCGAAAAGAATGAAGTCCTGGCAAGAGCCATCAAAGGCTTAGCCATTCCGCTGATCTCGCCGCGCCCGCTGGATGAAGCCATCAGCAGTGCGGGCGGGGTTGCATTTGAGGAGCTGGACGAAAACCTGATGCTGCGCAAAATACCCGGCGTATTCTGCGCGGGGGAAATGCTGGACTGGGAAGCGCCCACGGGAGGCTATCTACTCACCGCCTGTTTTGCCACCGGGCGCGCAGCAGGGTTGGGGGTCCTGGAATATCTACAGGGTTCTACGGGGTGATAATTTCGTAAACCGCAGCCTGATTATCCTGATAGACCATTTTCATTCGGGGGTCGGCCCTGGCCTGGCGGATGAAGTCACCATGCTGCAAATCTGTGACCACATACCGCGAGCCAAACTGTTGGGGAATGACCTGTGACAAATTCTCCACCCTTCCACGCGTGATGTTCACCCACAGGTCATAAAGCTGTGGATTGTAAAGCTGCATGTAGGTTGGATCGAGGCCAACGAGATAGGTATTGTGCGTGTTATAAAAGAACAACCGCGGGAAATCATCCCAATCCGTTTGGAAGACTCGTGCGCCATCCGGTGTGTTTTGCGCTAGCCAGTTAGACGCTCCCCGGAACATTGTGTACGTATCAGAGCCGGCTACCTGAGTCGCCGCCTCCGGCATGGACCTGTAAGCGGTCCCGGCCACGAATAGCATCATCAGCGCCACAGGCAGATACCTCAGCCAGGCGCGTCGCGGGCTGGATTCTGCCCGATCAACGGGAGCAGATTCAAGTTCGCGGAGAAGAGGCGCAGATGCAAAGGCGGCGAAAATCAGTGCAAAGGCCGGGAAATACTCAATGAAACGCCTGGCCCCGAAAAGCATGCGCGCCGTCAGGAGAGCGGTGAGGAGCGAAAAGCCCGCCCCGACCGTCATCTTGCGGCCGGAAAGCCCAAGCGCAAGCACACCCAGCGCAAGTACGATCAGTGACGGCAATGAATTCTGCAATAACTGACCCGTATCATAGGGATACCACTCGTTGCCGACGCTGGTTGCCGTGGCGTCGGTCAACTTTGGCATCACGTGATTGATGAAGAAGGTGATGTTATGTGGAAAGTAGGGATTGACGATCATCCCAAGTGCGACACCCGCGCCTGCATAGATGACGGGTCGCAAGTCAAAGCGGCGTTCGATGATCAGCACGGAAAGAAAATATAAAAAGGCCAGGACCAGAATCAGGGGAAAGGCATCGTACATCCAGACGTACAGGAAAGAGAGAACCGCCAGCCATTTATGCCTTCCTTCCAAAAGGAAGAGCATCCCCAGGGCAAGCACGCCCAGTGAAAGCGACTGGGCGCGCGTGATACTCATGCGGAA
>JAKOVF010000009.1 GCA_029782225.1 Chloroflexota bacterium
TGTTCCGCTTCCAGGGCGCGCAGGAAGGCGCCAATGGCGACCATGAAACTGCTCATCTGCTCCTCAGTGAGTAATGAGACGTGGCGAGTACGTCAGGCGGCAATGGTCCGCCCATTCTATCGCAATCCCCTCCGCCCCGGTTGGGCGGGTCACTGCCGTCAACGATGGCCCGCCCAACCACCATCATACACCCATCGTCAATCCCCTTTGGGATGTCTGCATACCAAATATGACCACTGATTTAACCTCCCTCGCCCAACTCGATAACGCTGTAAGGGCACTGGCGATGGCAAAGAACCTGGATGAGGTCAAGCAGATTCACGATTTGGCTCAGGCAGCCGCCACCTATGCCAGAGCTGCCAAGATGGGCCTGGAAGCACAGAACTACGCCGCCGAGATCAAGCTCCGCGCCGAGCGCAAGGCCGGCGAGATGCTGGCACAGTTGGAACGGGGGCAAGGCGAGCGCACCGACCTAACTTTGTCCAACATTGGACGAAGTTCTGACTACGCTGAAGCACTCCACGCCGCCGACGTGACCAGGCAGGATGCACACCGTTGGCAGATCGTCGCCAGTATGCCCGAAGAAGATATGGAGTCGTACATTGCAGACACCAAGGAACGTGGCAAGGAATTGACGACCACTGGAGCTCTGAAGCTGGCAAAGGCACTGGAACGTGGAAAGTCATATCAACCCAAAGAATACCCTCCAAATGAAGCGTTGAATGGTCATCGCTATCGGCTGCTCTGCGGAGACTTCCGCCAGAAGTGCGATGAGATACCAGACGAGTCGATAGACGTAATCATCACCGACCCTCCCTATCCTCGTGAATTTTTGCCACTCTATGGCGACTTGGGAGCGGTGGCAAAGCGAGTATTGATGCCGGGAGGTTCGCTGTTGGTCATGATCGGGCAATCCTATCTGCCTGACGTGATCAATCTCCTGACGCCACATCTAGCCTACCACTGGACAGCAGCATATCTGACGCCTGGCGGTCAGGCCGTACAACTTTGGCAACGCAAGGTAAACACGTTCTGGAAGCCTTTACTTTGGTTCGTCAATGGTGAATACAACGGTGCCTGGATAGGCGACGTGACTAGGAGCGCAGTCAATGACAACGACAAGCGCTTTCACTGGTGGGGGCAATCGGAAAGTGGAATGACTGACATCATTCAGCGCTTCACCGAACCAGAACAGACCATACTCGACCCGTTTTGTGGAGCCGGCACAACCGGCATAGCTGCCTTGCTCTTAGGCAGGAGGTTCATAGG
>JAKOVF010000015.1 GCA_029782225.1 Chloroflexota bacterium
CCTCGCCATCCCAATTACTCCACATGCTCCGTTCATACTGGCACATCGAGAACAGCTTACATTACCCCCGCGATGTCACCTTGCACGAAGACCAAACCCGTTTCAAAAAACATTCCGCAGGTCACAACATGGCCATCCTGAACAATCTCGTTCTCGCTTTGATCGCCACCTCCGACTTCCCCTTCATTCCTTCTGCTAGACGCTTCTTCGCTGCTCACCCTGACAAGGCTCTGGCTCTCTTACTTTGAGAAAGCCCTGTTCCTCATCTTTGCCACTATTGACTCACCCTATTGCAAAGTTTACAATGAAATCGAGCATAGATTGAGAGGTGCCCCATGAAGCTGTATATCATATTTGCCATAATAGACCTGCTGATTCTGTTAGCTTATCCCGTCGTTTATATCATCGATCGCATTAAGAAGATGATTTCTTCAAAGCAGTAACCATCCTTGTTTCCAGGAGGCTTTCATGCCCTCATTGAACGATATCCTGGCAGTCATCCTGGGGGGAGGACGCGGTGCACGTTTGTACCCGCTGACTCAAATGCGGTCGAAGCCGGCTGTTCCGATTGCAGGCAAGTATCGTCTGATAGACATCCCCATCAGCAACTGCATAAACTCTGAGATTTTCCGCATCGCAATCCTGACCCAGTTCAATTCCGTTTCGCTGCACAGGCATATTAGCCGAACATACAATTTTGATTCATTCCACACCGGCTGGGTACAGGTCTGGGCCGCCGAGCAGACCATCGAAAGCGCGGACTGGTATCAGGGCACCGCGGATGCCGTTCGTAAACAATTATTCGAAATCCAGGCTACGGACGCCCAGTATGTTTTGATCCTGGCAGGCGATCATCTTTACCGTATGGACTATGCCGCCATGGCAAACTTCCACTGGGACAATAAGGCTGACATAACGGTGGCAGTCCAGCCCGTCGCGCGAACCGATGCATCCCGCTTCGGCATCCTGAAACGCGAGAAGAACTGTCGGATCTCATCGTTTGTAGAGAAGCCGAAAGAGAAAGCCATCCAGGACAAATTTATCAGCCGCGATGACGAACAGCGGCCCTTCCTTGGCTCCATGGGAATCTATCTCTTCAATACTACGGTTTTGTTGGAGCTGCTCAGGGGTCACCCGGATCACGATGACTTCGGCAGTGATATTATCCCTGCTGCGATCAAAACACACCCCGTCTTTGGTTTTGATTTTGATGGCTACTGGCAGGATATTGGGACTATCCGTTCCTTCTATGAAACGAGCCTTGAGCTTTCAACGGCAAACTCGCCGTTTACATTTTATGACCCCAAATTGCCCATCTATACCGACACACGTTTCCTGCCCGGGTCTATTGTGGAGGACTGCAAGCTCAAAGATGTGATGCTATCTGAGGGTTGCCGCATCATGAAATCCGATATCACGCATTCGATCATCGGTATTCGCAGCCAGATCTTTGCAGGCACGACCATTAAGGATAGTATCGTGATGGGTGCGGATTATTATGACGCAGAGCTTAACCCGCGCAGTGTGCCGATTGGGATCGGGGCGAATTGCCATATCGAGGGCGCCATTCTGGATAAGAATGCGCGCATCGGTGATAACGTGGTCATCCGCCCATTCCCGCGAAACACCGAGCTGGATCAGATCAATTGGTATGTGCGCGATGGAATCGTAGTCATCCCCAAGGACGCAGAGATACCCTCCGGGACAAAAATTGAGCCGCCCATCAAGTAATAGAAATCACTCTTGACATCGGATTTTGCGCGGGTTACACTGAAATCCGCCAGGAGCACTGTTAAGACCACCACGAGGTGTGGTGGTTTTTTTATGCCCGGGCGGAGCTTTGAAGTGGAGTCGCTATGAACGAAATCTGGCCGGTCTTCGTTATTATTCTGCAATTGATCTTCCTTGAGGGAATCCTATCCATTGATAATGCAGCGGTGATCGGCGCTCTGGTCACGCCCCTGCCATCCGACAAGCATGTTGTCTGGCCACGGCCATTCCAAAGGATCGGCAAATGGCTGCATCCAATCCTGGGAAATCAACGGATGGCTGCCCTGCGTGTCGGCCTGCTGGGGGCCTATGTTGGCCGCGGGCTGATGCTTTTTCTAACCAGCTTTCTCATTCACAATTCATGGATCAAATTAGTCGGCGCGTTATATCTCATCCACCTGGCTTTTGATAATCTGGAGGATATGGCGGGAGGCGGAAGCGAAGAAAATGAGGACGTTACCCCCATCAAGGTGCAATCCTTCTGGGCGACTGTTTTGACCGTTGAATTAATGGACCTTATCTTCAGCATCGACAATGTTGTGGCCGCTGTTTCGCTGTCTGACAAGATCTGGGTCGTGATGATCGGTGTGGCAATCGGCATTTTGACCATGCGCTTTGCCGCAGGGATTTTCAGTTATGCCGTGGAGCGCGAACCTATCCTGCAACAGGCAGCCTATGTTCTGGTGTTCAACATCGGCATCGAATTGATTCTGGATCAGATCTGGCATATCGAAATCCCTGACCTTGTACGTTTTGGGATCTCGGTGGGAACTATCGCGCTGGCGCTGGCATATGCACATACCCCCCTTTTGCAGAAACTTCGCTTTGTGCTGGTCTGGCTGGCACAAGGAATTGGCATTGTCAACGAATTCGTCGACTGGTTGTTCATCCCCTTGAAATCGACATTCCGGCTAACGGTCGAGGCCGTGAAGCGATTACCAACCGCTCGAACCACTTAAAACTTGCATCTCAGTCTGAGAGAGCACTTGTCGCAATCGAAGCAAATCAGAATGAAAGGGAGAAAAACAGGACATGGCCGCTTCAGTCATGTCCTGTTCTTAATTTACGGGGCTGCAGCTTAGAGCTTCTTTTCCATCCACACCAGGTGTGTAGTGCCCAGGTGAGGCGCAGGGATCTCCGTGACCTGGTAACCATGTTTTTCAAAATATGCCGTGGCTGTCACCCGCGACATCGTGCCCAGGCTTGCATAACCAAGTTCGCGGGCACGCGTTTCAACTGCCTGGACCAGCAGACTCCCAATCCCTATCCGCTGGTGTTGAGGATCAACTGCCAGGTGCGAAAAATGCCCGACTCCCGGGACCTTTTCGAACAGCTTCGCCACACCGATGACTTCCCCATTATCGTCCACAGCCATAAAGTGTACGCTGATCGGTTCGTAATCATCCTTCTCTGTCCCCTTCGGGTGACCCCATGGCTCGCGCAAAACCTTGTAGCGAAGGGCATAATATGCCTTGAAGTCTTCTTTTGTTGTCGGTGTCTTGATGGTTGCCACGCGATCTCCGTTTGTAATCCTGTTCACAAGCGATTATACTGCCTTCCTAAGCAGCCCTCCTGACAAAACCATGCAGTTTGTTATCTTGACATTGGTTTTGTCAATGAGGTAGACTCACCTCAGGTTGGGGAGTAGCCGCCTGCACTCCTTTCAGTCGCAGGATGGATTGTCGTCACTCCATTGGCTGAACAAAAAAGGCCATCGGCAATCCGTGCGCTTAAATGCGTTGGCAAGACCACCACAAAGGTGTGGTGGTCTTGTTTTTTGCAGGACATCGCCCTTATCTCACGACAGGAGATTTTGCATGGCGCATGAAGAAATCAAACAGCATGAATGGCACGCACTGAAACCGGAAGAGGTACTTCGAAATCTTGAAGTGCATGAAGATGGACTGACCAGCGAGGAAGCCGCCAGGAGACTGGAGCAGTATGGCCAAAACCAGTTGATGGAAGCGGCCAGGCCCGGGTTCCTGCACATGCTCTGGGAACAGCTCAACAATTTCGTCGTCATTCTGTTGATCGTGGCATCAGTGATTTCCGCTTTACTGGGCGATTACGTGGAAGCCGCCGCCATTATGGCAATTGTTGTTTTGAATGCGGTGCTCGGCCTCGTTCAGGAGCAGCGGGCGGAAGAGGCATTGGCCGCATTGAAAAAACTGGCATCGCCGGATGCGCAGGTTTTACGTGACGGGCACAGACAGTTAACGCCCGCGTACAACCTGGTGCCCGGCGATATTGTTTTTTTGGAGGCCGGAAATTTCGTCCCGGCCGATATTCGCCTGCTGGAAGCGGTGAACCTGCGGGTGGAGGAGGCTTCGCTTACCGGTGAGTCTCTGCCCGTACAGAAGAACGCGGTCACCGTGCTGGAAAAAAATATCCCATTGGGAGACCGCAAGAACTCGGCTTTCATGGGAACGCTGGTCGCTTATGGGCGCGGACGCGGAGTGGTTACCAGTACCGGAATGCACACTCAGCTGGGTCTGATCGCATCCATGCTGCAGAATGTGGAAACTGAAGAGACTCCGTTGCAGCGCCGGCTGGATCAGCTTGGCAAGTCTCTCTCCGTGGGTTCGCTGCTCCTTGTCGCAATCGTCTTTATCGTTGCGCTGATCAATTACACGGACATTGGCGGGCTGTTCACAGGTCCGCTTGCGTACATTCGGGAATACGCATCGGAGATCACCGAAGTCTTCATTATTGCAGTCAGCCTGGCAATTGCCGCTGTCCCGGAAGGGCTGCCTGCTGTGGTGACAATCAGCCTAGCCCTCGGAATGCGCGAGATGATTCAGCGCCACGCCCTCATCCGAAAGTTGTCTTCGGTTGAGACACTGGGTTCAGCCACCACGATTTGTTCTGATAAAACCGGCACGCTGACCCAGAACGAGATGACAGTTACGCGATTATGGGTGGATGGTCAGTTCATCAAGGTCAGTGGGACGGGCTATGTACCAAGAGGAGATTTTTCGATCAATGGCAGCGCTGTAAACATCAGGGATTATCCTGGCGCATTGACTGCCCTGTGGCTTGGTCTTCTGAACAACGATGCGGAAATCGAAATCACCGGCGAGGAAGAAGACAACAAAACATATCGGATTGTCGGCGATCCCACCGAGGGCGCACTGGTCGTTGCAGCGGCAAAGGCCGGCGCGATCCATGTGGACATCAAAGAGGCATACCCGCGCGAGAATGAGGTGCCGTTCGACTCTGAGCGCAAACGCATGATCACGATCCATGATGTGAAAACACCCCTGAGGCACGACCCCTCCCCATTTACAGATGATAAGCATAAAAACTGGGATGTGATCACCGTCAAAGGCGCGCCGGATGTGGTGTTGGAACTATGCACACGGTATCAGGACATGGACGATAAACCTCGTCCGCTGACACCCGAGGCACATCAGCGAATACTCAAGGCCAATGATGAAATGACCGAGAAAGCTCTGCGCGTGCTGGGAGTGGCTTACCGGGTGGTGAAAGATGTTCCCAATAACCCTGATGAAATAAAAGCAGAGGAACTCGAACAGGAACTCGTATTCGTGGGGTTGATGGGGATGATCGATCCCGCTCGGGCGGAGGTCAGGCCAGCACTCGAAAAGGCGCGTCATGCCGGCATCCGCACAGTGATGATCACCGGCGATTACCCGAACACTGCCAAGGCGATCGCGGAAACCATCGGGCTTTTGCAGCCCGGCCACAAGGTCCGCACCGGAGCCGAGCTGGACCACATGTCCAATGAGCAGTTGAAGAACGAGATCGAAGTCACCGATGTGTTTGCTCGCGTCTCCCCTGAGCATAAGATGCGCATCGTGGATGCGTTACAGGCCAACGATGAAATCGTCGCAATGACCGGTGACGGCGTTAACGATGCGCCGGCCATCAAACGCGCGGATATTGGTGTGGCAATGGGTATCACCGGCACGGATGTGGCCAAGGAAACCGCCGATATGGTCCTCACCGATGACAACTACGCCAGCATCGTCGCTGCGGTAGAACAGGGCCGCATCATTTACAGTAATATTCGCAAGTTCGTGTTCTTCCTGCTCTCGTCTAATGTGGCTGAGATCATGATCATCTTCCTTGCCACGCTGGCCGGATTGCCCGCTCCCCTCACAGCCATTCAATTGCTCTGGCTTAACTTGATCACCGATGGCGCTCCCGCTCTGGCACTCGCCATGGAAAAGGGTGATCCGGACATCATGAGCCGAAAGCCGCGCGCGAAGAATGAAGCCATCGTAAATCGTTCGATGGGCGTCGGCATCCTGGTGCAAACCATCGCTCAGACCGGTGCCGTGTTGGGAGCATTTGCTCTCGGTTTGATCTGGCATCTCGAAGCAGGAGCCAGCATTCCCCCGGGTGCGAATGTTCTGGCCTACCTGATCCAGCATGACTGGCGCGGTGTGGACGTTCAAACCGCAGAGACAATGGCTTTCGTGACGCTCTCGCTATGTGAGCTATTCCGTGCCTATACGGTGCGTTCGGAACGCGCATCCCTTTTCAAGATCGGTATCTTTTCCAACCGGTGGATGCAATATGCAGTCGGCCTTTCAATTGCCCTGCTCCTGATCGTAACCGCCGTACCCTTCCTGCAGCCTATTTTCAATACACATTTCCTCAGTCCCCGGGAATGGGCCATCGTGGTCGGGCTCGCCCTGATCCCCGCCGCGGCGGAAGAGGTCACGAAGTTCTTCCTGCGGAGAAGCGATGCGAAGGCCGCTGCCTAAAGGCCGGTAATTAGATAACAAAAATCCCCGCCGCGGCGGGGATTTTTGTTTCAGTGAATGGATGCTCCGGCTACACTGCTATTGATATTGCTAAATACATTTCCTAAAACGGGTCCTAATATCAGCAGTGCTGCAAATACGACAATTGCGACTAACACAATAATAAGCGCATACTCGACCAGACCCTGACCCCTCAAACGCCTTTTCACATTTCTCACCTCCTTTCCTGTTCAGATTACCCTTCGTGAAAAAACAAGCAACGTACTGACTGAGCGTTGCCACCCCGGAATAAAAATTTGAAAAAGATCATCTTCAAGCCGAAACCGCGGCCGGCACGAGTTGCTGCAAACGCTGCTGGCTCTCCTGGGCTAGCGAGCGAATCCTCTGCATCATACTGCGGGTTGTAGATTCGACATGATCCTTATTCTGTGGATCCCCCTCGAAAACCATTGGCTTGCCTACAGTGACAGCATAGGGACCATGCAGGTACCAGTATCCAATCGCCGGCTTTCCCTCCACTTTGGATGAGGCCTTCACGAGCTTCTCGCGCGGCAGATAAATACCAACGGGCATGACGGGCATGCCGGTGCTGAGCGCCAGACGAGCCGCTCCGTTCCGGGGCTGCTGATAGCCACCCTGCGGTGGGCTGAATGTGCCTTCGGGAAAGACCCCCACGGAACAACCAGCTTTGAGCAGATCCCTCGCTCTTTCAAGAATCTGCTCCCCCTGGCCTGGAACCACCTGGATTTGCCCGGCGTGACGAACAAAGAAACCAAGGACAGGAAATTTAAACGAATTGTTACTGAGCAGGACCGCCAAATGGCGCTCTGAAAGTGTATGGATCAGGAAAGGATCGGATGCGCTCGGATGGTTGGCGATCCACAGCTTTGGTCCCGACGGGGGACGCTTGTGCCATTGAACATCCATACGCAGGAACAGGAACGAATAGACGCGTACGCTGGCAATGATCATTTCATAAATATAGTTTTTTTGCATACGATGTCCCTTTTCGATGAGAATCCAAAGAATAACACAAATATGACTGGTTAACCCCGACATTACAAAACTAAAAGTTTTTGCTCCGAGGTTGCGCCTTATTTGTGAAGTATGGAGGCGATGAATTCTTCAAACCCGTCCTCGATTGAAACACGCGGATGATATGCTAGCTCGCGACGTGCCGCAGAAATATCGAGAGTCGCGC
Organism: Chloroflexota bacterium; assembly: GCA_029782225.1. Classification (GTDB taxonomy): domain Bacteria; phylum Chloroflexota; class Anaerolineae; order Anaerolineales; family Villigracilaceae; genus JAKOVF01. The sequence continues at coordinate 7,705 of JAKOVF010000015.1, forward strand.
TCTGTGCAATGACAAATACAGAATAATGCGTGAAGGGCGGCTCCGGCTGATCCGGCAGCAAACCATAAACCCATTCGAGCATCCCGGCCAAATTGTGGGCAATCGGATATGGGATTTTTTGTGTCGGATATTTGAGATTCAGCGCCTTGCAGACGCGTTCAATCATCGGCCACAGCAGGACTGGCTCGCCATTGGTGATGTTATATTTCCTGCCTAATGTGCTGGGAGACGACTCGGCGCACAGAATCAGCGCATCCACCACATTTTCGACATAGGTGAGATCGGTGACATTTTTGCCGTCCCCGATAATTCTCATTCGACCGGTTTCCAGCCTTTGGATCAGCCGCGGCAAAATGGATCTATCCCCCGGCCCGAAAATCGCCCGCGGGCGGATGGTGATCACCGGCAATCCATCAGAATGGGCCTGATCCATTCTTCCTTCCGCCAGTCTCTTCGTGCGCGCATATTCATTGACCGGCTCCGGCAGTTCTGCATCTTCGCGGACGTTCAAGCGGGGCGCGAAGCGGAAATAAATGCTCGGCGTCGAAACATGGACCAGTCGTCCTACATTTGAATCCATGCAGCCGCGGATGACATTTTCGGTACCTACGACGTTGGCGTCATAGAAGTCTTGGGCCCTGCCCCACGGAGATGAAAGCGCGCCGCAATGAAAAACGATCTCCTGTCCCTTACAGGCGTCGATGATGGCGTTTTGATCTTCCAGATTGGTGCGAATCGTTCTTATGCCTTCTGCCTCAATTTGCCTGAGTGCAGATGGATTTCGTCCCAAGGCGGTGGTCTCCCAACCCATGCCGTGAAGCCGTCGGACTAATTTGCCACCCAGAAAACCTGTTGCGCCGGTGATGAGGGCTTTCATGATCTATCCACAGCGTTCACCGATTTTGCGGATTTGTTTTAACCCTTCGCGCTAATTCTTCACGAATGATCTTCGAGTTATGCCTGACGTCCGTCGGGAATTTTTTCATGAACAAAAAGGTGCCGATCTTCCCCGCCCGCGGATAAAAGTGAGCAAGCTGGATCAATTCACTTTTTATCTTTTCCCTGTTTGCATTCCGGGCATGAGGCTCAAGTTCAACCCATAAAAGAGGCTCCTTATCCACCCCGACCAGGGCGGTGCGATAGACCAGCGGATGCGCGTTGAAAATCCCTTCGATCTGTTCGGTGAACAACGTGCCATCATCGGTCTGCACCCTTTGAGATTCGCGCCCACAGTACCACAGGCGGCCCTGCTCATCGAAGTAGCCAACATCGCCGGTACGATGTACAATCTCATCTCCCTCCCTGATCTTCGCCAGGCGATTGTCATCTTCTCTGCGGATGTAAACCCGAGTCACCGCGGGACCTTTGACTGTGATCTCCCCAATTTGATTGATCCGCACTTCGAGAGAATCCTGCCACGCATCGATCGGGGAGTCGCTGATACCGATCACACGGACTTTTGATCCATCCACCGGCCGGCCAACACAGATCCCCGCCCCTTGCGCGGACTTATGCCGCGTCTCTCCAAGCACCTCGCGGCTTTCGATAACTGTGATAGGCAAAACTTCCGTCGCGCCATATATCCCAAAAAGACAGGCATCCTCCAGCAGTAATTCCTTGAACCTTTCCTCCACGCGGAAAGGAGCCGGTGCACCTGCCGTAATCACTCGCTTCAGGCTGGGTAGTTTTACCTTCCTCGGCACGCCGTATTCTGCCAACCGATCCAATACAACCGGCGAGGCGAACGTATTGGTCACGCCAAATTTTTGAATGGCAGAAAGAGTCCGCGCCGCATCCACTTTGCCGGGCACAGGAAAGCGGATATCGGGAATCACGGATGTCACGCCTACCAGTACATCGATCAACGCGTATAAAGGAAAAGGAGGCAGATCAATCTCATCCGGCTGGATGTTGAAAGTCTGAACGAGCATATCCATTTGCGCGGCGAAATTGCTGTGGGTATACAGTGCGCCTTTCGGGAGGCCAGTACTTCCGCTCGTGTAGATGATGGCGGCCGGGGTGAGTGATGAGCAATGAGTGATGAGTGGCGAGTCTGGTGGTTGGTAATTGGTAATTTGTAGGAGGCGGCGGATGGAAAGATTATGCTTGACCGAGTCTTTTCCCCAGCCGAAAACCAGACGAAGAGCATGTGTGAGCGAGTTGCCGAGGAAGATTTCAGGCTGTGCTTCGTTAATGCATTCCGTTACTTTTCGGAAGCCAATGGCAGGGTCGATGATGACAGGGACAATACCCGCCTTGAGCAGTGCAAACGCCAGGGCAAAGAACTCGACCGAGGGCGGAGTCATCAAGGCGGCGCGCATGCCGGGGGTCAGGCCGCAGGCCAAAAGTCCGCGCGTGAGACGGGCAGTTAAGTCAGCAAGCTGAGAGTAAGTTACAGTCTCCCAATGGTCCGGGCTGTTTGAAAAAATGAAGGCCGGTTTGTCGGGGGATTGTGCGGCGAGTTCATCCAGCCGCGTGACGAGATCCATGCTTTATTTGAGGAGGTCGTTGTATTCGGGATGCTGCTTCATATACCGGGTCACAAACCAGCACGTGGACTGGACTCTGAGCTTATTGGCGCGCGCATAATCGAGGCCGGCCTTCACAAGCCTGCTTCCCAGCCCGTTGCCTTCCAGCGCCGGCGGGACGCCGGTGTGCGTGAACAAAATGACATTTCCGTGTCGGACGTAAGTGAGTTCGGCTACGTGCTTATCCACGCGAATCTCAAAGCGATCCTTCGATTCTTGATGATTGACTTGCAGTGAATCCAGATCAATATCCATAATGCAAAAGCAGACGAAAGGTCTGCACTCCTATCCGTTAGTTTGTCTCTCACGGGCAATGACCGCGATGAATTCCATAATGATTCGCAGCGCCGCGAAGACGGTTGATTCGGTGGGGTCAATCGGCGGAGAGACCTCCACCACATCGAGGCCTGCGAGTGGCAGTCCCTGCAGAGATTTGATGAGTGTGATGACCTCACGCGAAGTCAGTCCGCCTGCCTCGGGAATGCCCGTGCCCGGTGCATAAGCCGGATCCAGGCAGTCGATATCGAGTGAGATATGAACAATGTCACAGTTGTTCAACCTGTGGCGCACGCCGGCGGCGATGTTCTTGATGCCCTGCTCGGCGACATCCGCCGCGGTGTAAACGTTCAAGCCGCCGTTTTCGACCAGGTCAATTTCCTGATCCTCCCACGAACGCAGACCCACAAGACAAACATCCTCCGGATGGATACCAGCTTCCAGCCCGCGGCGCAGGACGCAGGCGTGCGATAATTTCGAACCAGTAAAGACATCACATAGATCAGGATGCGCATCCAGCCACAATACACCGAGGCGCTGATTCTCATAACGTTCAAACTGACCCTGAAAAACCGGAATGGTAATTGAATGGTCGCCGCCGAGCACGACGGGGATATTGGGCAGGGTCGCTACTCTTTGACGAATCCGCTTGAAGTCCGACACCTGATCGGTGACCGGGATATCACCCAAATCTGCGACACGGAGGCCATTGAGGCGTGTGCGGTCTTCACTAAACGGAGTCAGATGTCGCGACCAAAACCGTATGCGCTCCGGGGCAAGCGCCGCGCCCGTCCGCGCACAGGCCGCGCCATCATAGGGGATGCCGATCACCGAGAAATCGGAGTTGTCAGCCGGCAGATTCGGGTGACTCAAATCTGCCCAGAGACCATGGGTAGGTTGTGGATCAGTCATTGTTCCTCCAGATGATTTGAGGATTGTACCTGATAAAAGCCCAGCCTCCTGTTGTTGCCCACCCGGAGGAACAAAACAATTTGCAGATGAATTAGACAGGCGAAATCTATTCTTCGATCTTGTAGTAACACAAACCGGCCATGCCGGGCCCCGTGTGGACAGCCAGCGCCGGCGAGAGCTCTGCAAGCAAGGATTCAACAATTTCCACTTTTGACTCAACCAGCTTTTTGATCTTTTCCAGTTCGCGTTGTGCACCGACGTGCACATAGGCGATCCTGGCTTTTCCTTTGCCGACGGTTTCAGCTACCATATCGGCCATCATTTGATAAGCCTGCCCCCGGCTGTGCGCCTTGCCCAGCGGAACAATCACCCCATCCTCCACGCCGATCAAGGGCTTGATATTGAGCATGCTGCCCATCAAATGCTGTGCCTTGCCAATGCGCCCGCCCATGTAAAGATATTTCAACGTATCCGCGGTCTGGATCATGTGGGAGATGGGGATCATCCTTTTCACCCGCGCGGTAATGCGGTCCAGTGAAAAGCCGGAGAGAGCAGCACGAGCGGCTTCAATAACCATCCAACCCTGGCTCAGAGCTGCGGTCCGCGTATCCACAACTTCGATGCGCACGTCCGGGTTTTCTTCC
>JAKOVF010000017.1 GCA_029782225.1 Chloroflexota bacterium
ATTGCCCTGGCCCGCGTGATTTTGAAAGACCCACGCATCCTTGTCCTCGATGAAGCCACCAGCCACCTCGACAGCGAATCCGAATCCCTGATCCAGGACGCCCTGAAGCGCGTCATGGCCGGGCGGACGAGCATTGTCATTGCTCATCGCCTGAGCACCATACTTGCCGCTGATCTAATTCTAGTGATGGATCGGGGAAGAATTGTTGAGCAGGGCACACACGACGAGTTACTCGCGATGGGAGGATTGTATTCTCAACTCTACGAAACACAGTTCAATCGAGAAAAAGTGTAGATTTATCGGGGCGGACCACCGGTCTGCCTTTTGATTTCCCGCCATATCTACGGCCCACACTTCCACACAAAAGTTGCCTTATTTGAATACGGATATTCTGGCGATGAAAAAGTTGTACCCACCTGTGAGCTTTCAGGGATAAAGACAAACCGCAGGTCTTTCAACTCAGCCGTGATAGGAATGTCGAACCGCAGCCAGGCATCTGCTGCATCATTGGGAAAGAGCGGCGTTTCTAGAGAGAAGTATTCTGCATATCCCTTGCGATAGCCATAGGTCGGCTTGAGTTCGGAAGCTGCATACAGTACGCTGAAGTGTTCGGGGAGAGGGGTGTCGATCTCTTTCTGCCCGAGATTTTTTAGCTGAACATGCACCCACATGAACTTATCTCCGGCGGGCGGGTTTCTTGTGGAGCCGAATTCGGTCACAAAGTTCTCCGTGATCTCAACCTGTTCCATGGTCACCTGCAAATCCCGCCAGAGGATTGAATTCCCAGGAGTAGATGGCGTGGGCAGGACTTTGGTCGCTGTGGCGATGGGCTGCGGAGAAACTGCTGCAGTGACCGGCATGGCCGAAGAACAGGCCGTCAGGGTAAATAATCCAATGAGCAAGATACGGATTGCTGTTTTCACGGGCAGCATTGAAACTCTATCTAATTCTAATACGCAAAGAGGACTGTTTCGTTCCGAAAATACAAAACGGCGAGTGGAAATCTCCACTCGCCGCTCCGTTCAATGATGGGAAGTCTAAAAACCCGTTGCCGCGAACCAGGCTCCAGCCGGGCTCGCCACAAAAATAATGGGGGCGATGCAGGGCGATGGGAGACTGACCTGTGCTTCAATTTCTGAATTCCCGGCTGCATCTGCCTCAAAGGCATCCGTCGAAACATTGACCGTAGTTGGATTGCCGTTCGCATCCTTGCTCAAGCAGCTCACAATTACTTTAAAGGTCGGGCTGGGATTTGTCCCTGCAACGCCGCGTGAGATGGCCGTCGGGTCATTGGGGTCGATCACCAAACCGGACACATGGACTTCAAGCTTGCCGTTGGCCTTCAACTCACCTTCAGCAGAGGAGATGACCCACGGAAGTCCGCCGCCGGGCACACCACGGATGGCGTTCGTCGCGCCCGTGTACGGCCGCGGCACGCCGACCATGCTGCTGAATTCCAAAACTTTTGATCCCTTGGCGGAGGCGTTCGAGACCGCTCCGACAAAGAGGAAGGTGCTGAGAAAGAGCATCACAGCCGTGCTGACGAGAAAGAACCTTTTCATCTTATTTCTCCTTTGTGCCCGAACAACATGAAGATGTAAGGTAAAAGCGGCGAATTTCAGCCACTTTTACCCGTCAGTTTAAAGTTGTTCGGGTATTAGTTGGTCAGATAAAGCTACCGGTAACCTGTCATTTCTTAATACGCCGGGTCGCTGATTCGCGGATTTACGATCGTGTCACCGGTTGGGAGCGGCAGTTTGCCTATTACCGCTTTAATTCGGTACAATCAAAGTGTGTCAACTCCTGGTGATGCGGAACTGGTCGCACGAGTCGCAGATGGGGACGAACGAGCCTTCCTTGCGCTCTATGATCGCTACGTCAACCGCGTGCTTGGGCTTACTTTACACATCCTCGGCGACTCCATGCTGGCGGAGGAAGCTGCGCAGGATACGTTTCTCAAGCTCTGGAGTCGTTCCCGCCAGTACCTTGCCGAGCGTGGCTCTTTTCTCCCGTGGTTACTGACCATCGCCCGGCGTGTGGCCCTCGACCGTCTGAGGCTTGAATCTCGCCGCCCGCTGTTGTCTGATTCCAATGATCCCGAAGATAGCTGGCCAAACCTGCCCGATGGTGCAACCAAGGCCGATGAGGCGCGCTGGCGTAGTCTCTACTTTACAGTGCAATCTCTTCCTCCCGATCTGCGCAAGGTCGTTGAGCTGGCCTACTACCAGGGATTGAGTCGCAGTGAAATCGCCGAAGTGCTGGGCTGGCCGGTGGGTACGGTCAAGACCCGCTTACGTGCCGCGATGGAGAAATTGCGAGACGTTTGGAATGAAACCTAATGCCCGAACAACATGTAGATGTAGGGTAAAAGCGGCTGAAATTCGCCGCTTTTACCCGTCAGTTTAAAGTTGTTCGGGTATAAATCCAAATCTATTATTGGTGACGTATTCCTACTTGGAGTAAAAGCATATGGCCCGCGATGAACATGCTCCCTTTATTGAAGACATTCCCGCCTATGTGATGGGTGCATTAGACGCGGATGAGGCTGCCGCGCTGGAAGCTCATCTGGAGACATGCGCTTCGTGTCGGACCGAATTGGCCGGGTACCGGGCCCTGAGCCAATCCCTGCTGATGGCTGTCCCACCAAAGCGGCCCTCTGCAGCATTGAGAAAGAACCTGCAAAGCCGACTTCCCGGCGCACAAAAGACATCACGCCCGCGAATAGGTTGGCCTCTTGGTCAGTTGGCAATTGGACTGGCAATCCTCGCTCTGCTGGCCTTGAATCTCATTTCCTTTGTGCAATTGCAGCAGATCCGAGGTCAACAGGCTGCTTTGTTAAATCAAGTGCAGGATGCCCAGGTAGCCCTGGGAATGTTATCTTCCAGTGATGTGCAGACGCTCCCGATTAACGCGGGCAGTGTCTCAGGCACGCTTTTGCTCAACAAGAATCAAAATCAAGCGGTGCTGGTTCTCGAAGATCTTCCGATGCTGACAACCAACCAGGTGTATCAAATGTGGCTGGTCAAACCCGACGGTGGACGTGTTAGTGCTGGCCTGTTCCTGCCAGAACGCGGACAGTCTTATGTCACACGGGTTATCTCCTCACAGCAAATGCTTTCCAATTTCACAGGGATTGGCGTCACGGTTGAGCCGGCCGGCGGCAGTGACCAGCCCACCGGACAACGCATCTTCAAAGTCGATTTTTGATTTCCCGGCTACTCTATCAGCCATTCTTTCAGATCCTGATTGCAGATGATCACAGCCAGAGGTTGACAACTTACTAACTAGTAAGTAAAATCAGCTAACGATGGCCAGAAATACAAATACCCGCAGAGCGATCATGGATCTGGCTGAATCCCTGGTGCAGGAGAAGGGCTACAACGGTTTCAGCTATGCTCATATCGCCGGTGAATTGAAGGTGAAGAATGCGGCCATCCATTATCATTTTCCAACCAAGGAGGAATTGGGATGCGCGGTCATCAAACGATATCGTGACCGCTTCCAGTTATGGATCAATAACTCGCGTGTAAAAGATTTATCGCCTGAGGAAAAGCTGGACTGGTTCTTTAGCATCTACACCAACACCCGCGCCGATAACGGCAAGGTTTGCCTGGCCGGCTCGCTGGAAACCGAATTCAATTCCCTGCCTGCGTCGCTGCGCCAGGAGACAGAAGCATTGACGAGTGAACTGCTCACCTGGCTGGAAGCCGCTTTGAAAGAGGGCAGAGATGCCGGCGTCTTTCGCTTTGGCGGCGAGCCGGCCAGCAAAGCCGCGCTGATCCTCTCCAGTTTACAGGGTGCTCTGCAGATGGCACGTGCCCTGGGAACCAGCAAGTTCCATGATGTGGTGAAACAGCATAAAGCGGATTTGCTCGCTTAATTTTTTTTATCATCAAAACTTACTACTTAGTAAGTATCTTAAAGGAGAAAAATCATGAGTACTTTACCGGCAACACTTGAATCGCAGGCAATCGTGAAAAAGGTTTATCAGGCATTTTTCAGCCCAGCAAAGTACGAGGTGAAATCAATAGAGCAGGCAATTCTGGAAAACGGGAACAGTTATCGGGTCCCATTTGAAGGCGGTGAGTTGACGGTCACAACCTGGGGCGACGCGGGTCCTGCGATCCTGCTCATGCATGGCTGGGGCGGAAGTCGCGCCCAGATGACCGGCTTCGTTAATCCGCTGCTCAAGGCCGGGTATCGCGTGGTGTCATATGATCAGCCTGCGCACGGTGAGTCGGATGGGGAGATGACCAACCTCCTGGAGATTGCTCCCACGATGAATCTGATCGCACAGCGCGAAGGGAGTTTTGACGCGATCATCGCTCATTCCTTTGGGACATTGATCACATCGTACGCGCTGGTCGAGCGGGATTTCCCGTCTCCCGCGCGACTGGTGTATCTGGGCGCGTTCAATCGGCTTCTAGATTCTCTGCCGCGTTTTCAGGCCCTGGCGCAGTTGCCCGACTCGATCATGGTTGGTCTGCGCGCCATGTTTGACGTAAACTTTGGCCGGGATGTTCTGGAGTCGATCACCAATGAATCTCTGGCGCCGCGCATTCCCATCCCTGCGCTGATGTTCCATGACGCCGGCGACAACGTCACGCCCATAGAAGACAGTCGCTCAGTCGTGCAAGTCTGGAAGAGCGCGAAATTGATCGAGACACAGGGACTCGGTCACCGCGGCGCACTGCAGTCTGAGATAGTCCATAAACAGATCCTTGAATTCTTAAAAGAAGCATAGAGTGTTTCCGAGCCTGTGTCGAATTCGTTACAATCAATCTCATAGCAGATCCCGACGATATCCAACTGATTTTGCAGGTGGCGCAGGGTGACGAGCATGCCTTGCTCACACTGTACGACCGGTATTCCAGCCGCGTCTACACATTGGCTTTGCGGATTTTGAACGACCCAATGCAGGCTGAAGAAGTCCTGCAGGATACCTTTCTCAAACTGTGGCGCCGGGCGCGCCAGTATCTGGCAGAACGCGGCTCCTTCCTGATCTGGCTCCTGACCATTGCCCGCCACACCGCGCTGGATCGCCTGCGCCTGGAATCGCGGCAGCCCGCTCAATATGACGCGGCGGATCCCGATCTCCTCTGGCAGTCCATTCCTGAACCCAACAGTACCTCAGACGAGGCCCGCTGGCGCACTCTACAAATGGCGGTGGGGGCATTGCCGGAGGGACAGAGGAAAGTCATTGAGCTGGCCTACTATCAGGGCTTGAGCCAGAGCGAAATTGCGGAAACTCTGGGCCTGCCGCTTGGCACGGTCAAGAGCCGCCTGCGCGATGGGATGGAGCGTCTGCGTCGGGAATGGCTAAAAGATGGCGATGGATGACATCCAATCCCGAGATAAATGACGTATTAAAGATTACAGAGAGATGAATGAAATAGAGAACGATCCTTTCACCCTGAAAATTCCCGCCTACGCGCTGGGAGCTTTGGACTGGGAAGAAATCCCTGAATTACGTGCCCATCTAAAGACCTGTCAAAAGTGCCGGGCGGAATTGGAGGCGTATCAGCATATCAGCCAGGGACTGATGGTGGGCCTGCCTCAGCGCCTTCCACCTGTGACAGTGAAAAGAAAACTGCAAGCGCGCCTGCACGATTCACGTAAACCTATCCGATGGTGGGAGGGGTGGATATTCTCATTTGGGCGGGTTGCCCGCGTGGCGGCGATTTTGCTGCTCATCGGTACAAATATCCTTGCTTTCGTGCAAATCCATGACCTGCGCCAGAAGCAAACGCAGTTAGCCGGTCAACTCGAAAATAACCAGACAATCCTGGGGATGCTGGCTGCCAGCACGGAGGTACATCCCGTTGCGAGCGATACATTCTCTGCAAATCTGCTTCTGGACCGGGGGAAGAACCTGGCTTATCTCCTTACATGGAACCTGCCGGCTCTGCCGGACCATCGTGTTTATCAAATCTGGCTCATTGACCCGCAGGGACAGGAGACCAGCGCAGGAATATTTCGCCCCGAGACCGATAGGCCTTTTACATCTGCGGCGCTTACTACCTCCCGTACTTTCGTCGAATTCGTTGGCATTGAAGTGACTGTCGAGCCAGAGGGTGGCAGTGACCTGCCAACCGGCACACAGGTTTTCAACGTGGCGTACTGAGATTCTTGCCTCGTTTCTCCGGGGGTGTCCATGGACTCCATATCAGTTTTTCAAGCAACCCATCCAAATTCACTCCTTCCAGCGTATCTGATATATGGAGGATGTCGAAGCCAATTTCAGGCCCAAGAAGGAGAGAAAGAATGAGAACCAAAATCCTTATGAGCGCCCTGTTGGCGCTCACCCTGATGCTGGCAGCATGTGCCCCGGCAACCGCTGTGCCAGCAACCCGGGTTGTCCCAACGACGGTGATCCCGCCCACTTCCAGGCCGCCCACAGCCGCGCCGACGGCTACGAAGGCTGCCGTGTCGCCCACCAAGGCGGCTGCGACGCCAACGGTTGGCGTCCCTGTGACCGGTGGCGGGACAAGCACACCACTGCCGGCGAATTCAATCTTTGTGCTCGATCAGACGATCGACAATGATTCAATCCTGATCCAAACTGTCAACGCGACCCAGAATGGCTGGATTGCGATCCATGCCGACCAGAACGGCCAACCCGGGGAAGTGATTGGTGACGCGGCGGTCAAGGCAGGCAAAACCATTGCGATCAGGGTAAAAATTGATCCCACCAAAGTCACTCCAAAGCTGTATGCAATGCTCCACATCGATGCGGGCACGATCGGCAAGTTTGAATTTCCGGGTCCCGATGAACCGGTCAAGAACGGCACGGATGTGGTTATGGTTGCATTCAACACGTCGCTGCCGGCAACCAGCACAGCAACGCCAAAGCCGTAGCTCGAGTGGGAAACTAAAGTCTGTTTTGCACGACTGAAATAAAGAGGCCAGCTCGAACAGAGCTGGCCTCTTTATTCTACTTTGGATATCGCTTATTTTGCTCTCGAGGCTTCCCGTAGTTGACGGGTCATTTCGATGTGTCCCAGGTGGAGCATGGAATGTTCCAGGGCGTGCAGAAACGCCCATGCCACCGTAACTGTTTTTCCACTTCGAGGAGAAATGCGCGTTTCGGCCAGGTCTGTCAGCGACAGCTTCTCCGCCACTTTGCGCGCATAATCGACATTTTCATCAAGACGGGCCTTCAGGGCATCCTGTCCAACATTGCTCACTTTGAATTCCCCATCCCGATCACGCCCGGAAGGAGACTGATCGACCACATCGCCGATCCAATAGCGCTCAGCGCCGGTCAGGTGATAGACCATGACTGTGATCGAGTTCATGTCAGGGCCGGGCTGCCAATCGAGCGCATCGAATGAAAGCCCCTCCATCGCCTTAATGATGTCATTGTGACAGTTTTCCAGAATGCTCAGATATTCTTCAAAGAATTTTTGCATCACGTTCAACTCCTTTCTTTTGCATCTGCAATGAATTGCAGAAAGAGATCTGTATGCAATCCATCCATTCCCACCACCAACCAGTCTTCGGGGTCGATCATCGGCCGAACGCATGCAGCCAGTTCCCAGACGCCGAGGTTTTCCACTTTGCCTCCCATTTCAGCTTCATATACGTTGAGGAATTCATCGGCCGCGTTGGGCAAGCCCATCAGGCACATGTTCATGCGCGCATAGCCAACATCAATCGCGGGGTCACCGTAGGCCGCTTCCTCCCAATCGATCACTGCGGAGATTTCATTCTCATGCCACAGGATATTTCCAGACCAGTAATCTATATGGAGGAGTGTCGGGAGAACGGGCTCTAAATTTGGATATAACGCCTGCAGCAGATACCACAACTCTGCTCCGCCGGGATATGCCTGCATGTAGCTCGGTGGGGCATCGGCTCGCAAGAACCAGCTTGCTTCGGAATTTCCTTTCAACAGGAATTCCTGTACCTCCTCACCGCACGGGATGGAATGGATATGAGCCAGTGTCCGCGCCAGTTTGCGCGCCCAATCCATTGGGTCGGGCGGAGTATCCATCATGAGACTTCCGGGCACAAAGCCTGTGACGATGCCTGGGATCCCCAGAACTTCTCCCTTCATATCCAGATATAGCGCTTCAGGCGCCGGGACCTTATACTGGTTCAGCAATTCGAAGGTTTTGAATTCCCTGCGGGCTTTTTCACCACGATCGTAATCGCCAAAAACCTTATAGCGGCGCACCACGACCTGGAGGGGATTCCTATCCTCCGAGCGCGCTTCAACAATGTGTGTGAAATTGGAGAAACTTCCCATTGGGACCGTGATTGCAATCAGTTCACTTCCCGGGAACAGCATCTCAAGTAGAGAGCGGGCAGTATCTTCGGAGAAGGGCTCAGGATTTCGTTGATTCATAGTATGGAGGAAATATAGCGGGCGGCTAGCCAAAACACGACAAACAGCAGGCTGGCAATCCTGGCCTCACGCAGATTTTGATCCAAAGATGAACAGCTGATGATAGCAATGAAATCGAATCTATTTGAATAACGATAGATTGCGCTGATCAAATCGACGGCCGGAAACTTCATACCCGGGATACACCGCATAATGAATATCGTTCTTGCCGTTGTTCTTCACAGTGTACATGAGCTGGTCGGCCATGTTGAGCATCTCATCGGCTGAGTCCGGCACCTTGTTAAAGGTGAGGGCACCAATGCTAAGGGTGATCGGCCATTTGTGGCGCCGCATTTCAGTCAAAAGATTATTCTGGAGCTTGGTCATGATGATCTGCACCACGTCGGCGCCCGTTTCAGGCATCAGGATGGCAAACTCGTCCCCGCCTACGCGCGCGATGATGTCCGTTTTCCTCAGGCTATCCCGCAGTCTGGCAGCGACGGTGGACAGGGCCCTGTCCCCTTCGAGATGGCCGAACATGTCATTTACGGTTTTAAAGTTATCAATATCAATGAAAACAATCGTCAGTTCATGGTTGTAGCGGGCAGACCGTTCGATTTCCGTCTGAGCCAGTTCATGGAAATAACGTGTGTTGTACACCCCGGTCACGAAGTCGGTACGGGCCATGACAACTTCGCTCTGCAGTTTATCGTTGACCCGTATGAAGAAAACCACAATCAGAAAGAAGCCCAATCGGATCAGAGCGTTCCAGTAGGGAACGAGCGGATGGGTATAGGTTACGCCATCATAGATATCCACGGTCAACCAGATGCCCGCGCAGGCAATTGCAGCCAATATCCCGTATCTCCAGTCCGTGCCCAGTGTGATGATTGTGATTGGTACGAGGTAGAAGAAGGATAGAGAGAGTTCCGGCCCGGTTACGTAGTCAAGCGCCCCCATGGCACACACCAGGACAATCCCCAGAGATACCCAAAACATCCTGTCATTCCGAATTGCATAAGAAAGTCTTCTGTTCATTGCAGCTTATATTTTAACGGAGTATTTGCCCGGAAATATTTGTACATTTAGAAGAATATCAACGATGTACTAAATTTTCCAAAGGTGACGGGAAACTCCTCTAAAGATTATAACTACGTGGAAAGTTGTTCTATTACGCCTTTGTCACCGGCAATTCTGAAAGCGCCGCATGTCACTTATAAGTGATTTGCGTATCGTACCACAATCAGCCAACCGATGATCTCCAGAAATCGGAGGTCAGACCCAGTCCGGCGAAGATCGATTGAACTTGTTCCACTGTTCTGCCGTGAAAATCAGGAGAGAGCCGGTCCTGATACCAGTGCTGTGAAAGCTGCCATAACTGCGGGATGGACAAAGCCGCACCCCGTTCCACTCGATGAACACCCAGCCATTGATTCAAGAATTCCTCCGACCGGAAGAAGAGCATGTTCGTTCAAGTAAAAACTAGATCGTTGTACCACTCACGAAACGGAAGCAGGAAATGCACCAGCGCGTCCATGGCATGGACCTCTCCGCCGGTTACCGTTAATTGGATCTGCTCCCCGCTTTGAGCGCATACGGCCTCCACTCCCGCGTCTGCGTGCAGCGCGGCCGGGATGCCGAGCGAGTCCCAGGCGCAGTTCGCAAAGTATGTCCTGCCGTTCGCACGGACTTTGAACGCTGTCTCAACCCCTGAAAAAGGATTCGCCATCAGGATTCTGTGTGTGCCCGGCTCGAGGAAAAGTGCATGGCGCTGATGAAGCTCCTCGTAAACGGAACCGGCTTCCTCGTTTGAAAGAGCGAAGCGGACAGCAGCCGCCTCCGCCGAAGGCGGGCGAGCCGTCTCTGTAAAATGATGATAGACAAAGGCACGGACATCCCAGAGTGTGTCCTCTGAAAGTGCAGGCATTGGATTTTTCTCCTTCCACAATCTTACACCTACCTCAACGAGGTTATACTTGCGAAAATCTATGGACTTATCACAGACCATTCATCTGCTTGGCGACTTGCTTGGACAGGTCATTTCGGAACTTGAATCCTCCTCCCTATTTGAGACCGAGGAACGGATCCGCGCTCTGGCAAAAGCGCGCCGTGCAGGAGATGAATCTGCCGCGCAGGATTTGCAGCAGGAAGTCGCCACCTTGCAGGCGGAGGATGCGCGCGTGATCGCCGCCGCGTTCGCAGCCTATTTTGATCTCGTCAATCTGGCAGAGGAGAACGAACGCGTCGAGATCCTGCGCAGGCGCGAGGATGAGAGTTACCCTGAGCCAATCAAAGAGTCAATAGGTGAGACGCTCGCTGCTCTGAAGGCGCGCGGTGTGACGGGTGAGCAATTATCCATGCTGTTAGAGAATCTATCCATCGAATTGGTCTTGACCGCTCACCCGACGGAGGCTCGCCGCAGGACGGTCCTTTCAAAGATGGAACGTCTCGCGCACTTGCTCAAATTACTCAAACGCGACTCCCTTTCCCGCCGCCAGAGAGAGTCTGCCGTTAAATCGATTTATGCTGAAATTGCTGCGTTATGGCTCACCGACCGTGACCGGGGCGACGGGCTTACCGTGACCGATGAAGTGCGGACGGGCCTGTATTTTGTTGACCAGTTTTTCTGGGATACCATTCCCGCCATTTACGATGAATTGGATGCAGCGCTCCAGCAATATTATCCCGGCGTGCGCGTCAATCATCCGTGGCTGAAGCTCGCCTCGTGGATCGGCGGGGACCGGGATGGGAATCCTAATGTCACTACTGAAGTGACTGCCGAAACTTTGCGTTTGCATCGCGGCCTGGCAGTGGAAAATCACCGCCGTACTTTCCAGGAGTTGGGACGTCATTTGAGCGTAAGCTCGGACCGCATTCTGCCGCCGCTTTCTTTAATGGAATGGATTGAGAGTCGCAGGCCGTTCCCTCCTCACGTCTCCTATATTTCGCAGCGCTATGCAAGCGAGGCTTATCGTCTCGTCGTGTCATTGTTGGCCAACGACCTGGCCGAGGCCTCGCGCGAAGATATGAAAGCGCACCTACTCGGCGATTATGAGCATCACGCTCATGTGGATGCAAATCAATTGATCCAGCCGCTGGAGTTGATCGTGTCCGCTCTCCCGCCCATGCTTGCACAGGATGAAGTGCAGGCCGCGTTAACCAGAGTGGAAATCTTTGGCTTGCATTCCGTACGGCTGGACCTGCGCGAAGACTCAAGTCGCCTGAATGTCGCGCTCAGCGAAATCCTGCGCGCGCTTAACATCCAATCGGATTTTGGAAATCTTCCTCAGGATGAACGAACCAGGTTGCTTGGCCGATTATTGCAGGAACCTGCGCCGTCCCTCTCGCGCCATCCCGGCGTGACTGCCGAGACAGCAGAAACATGGTCCCTGTTCCAGTTGATCGGACGCGCCACGGAAATTTATGGTGCTGAGTTACTGGGTCCCTTTATCATTTCGATGGCTCACTCCGCGGCAGATGTGCTGACCGTGCTCCTGCTGGCAAAATGGGCAGGCTGCAAAAGCATTCCGCAGATCGCTCCGCTGTTCGAGTCAATTCAGGACCTCGCGCAGGCTCCCGATATTTTGGATTATCTCTTCAATCTCGATGTCTACCGGGAACATCTTGCGACAGGTCAGAACGAACAAATGGTAATGATCGGCTACTCTGACAGCAACAAGGATGGCGGCTACCTGCGCGCGAACTGGTCACTTTACCAGGCGCAGGAGGAGATCACGCGCGTTGCCCAGGAACACAGCGTCAGGTTGACCATCTTCCACGGCCGCGGCGGGACGATTGCACGCGGCGGCGGCCCGGCCAACAGCGCCATCCGTGCCCAGCCTGCTGGCAGCATCAACGGGCGTTTCCGACTCACGGAACAGGGCGAGATCATTGCCTCCCGTTATTCCAATCCAGACCTGGCGCGGCGGCATCTTGAACAGATTGTCAGCGCAGTGATTCTCGCCTCGGCACCACAGACCGAGCAATCGGTCCCGGAAAAGTGGCGTGACGCGATGGATCGGATGTCGAAAGTTGCGGAGCAAACCTATCGTGCGCTTGTCTACGAAACGCCGGGATTCGTTCGGTTTTGGGAATCCGCTACCCCGCTGGATGAGATCAAGCGACTGCACATAGGCTCGAGGCCGGCAGCGCGTGCAAGATCCGGCGCGGTGACCCAGATCCGCGCCATTCCTTGGGTCTTCTCATGGATGCAGAGCCGCTTCAATTTGCCGGGTTGGTACAGTCTCGGCATGGGTCTTGCGTCTATTGATGATCTGTCGCTTCTACGGGAAATGTACAATGGCTGGCCATTCTTCAAGACCATGTTGAACAATACCGAGATGTCCCTGTTGAAGGCGGACATGGAAATTTCCGCCCTCTATGTTGATCTTGTCGCCGAGAAAAACCTGGCGGCGGAAATCTTCAACCTGATCCGCTCTGAATATGAGCGCACCCGGGAATCCGTGCTGGCGATCAGCGGCCACCAGACTTTGCTTGAACTCGAACCGTCCACTCAACAGGCTGTCCACCTGCGCAACCCATACGTGGATCCGTTGAACTATATTCAGGTCGAAACCCTGCGCCGCCTGCGCTCCTTATCTGACCCCGAAGGCGAGGAAGCCAATGCCCTGCGCGAAGTCATGGCGTTGACGATCAATGGGATCGCTGCGGGATTGAGGAATACTGGTTAATCTTATCCATACTTCGGTGTATCACCGATAATTTCCCAGCCGCGTTCCAGCGCCATAGCTTTCAGCTTTTTATCCGGGTATACGGCCACCGGGCGATTTGCATGTTCAAGCAGTGGGAGATCCATGATCGTATCGCCATACGCCACATCCACGCGATCCACACCGAGACGACTCAGCACCTGTTGGATCTTCTTTTCACTGGCTGTCAATCCGTCCACCATTTGCACGCGTCCATTGACGATTTTGACCGGTGTACCAATGGCCTGAGCGCCGATACGCTTGGCGAATGGTTCAATGAACGGCTCGACCACACTGCTCGCAATATAAACATCCGCGCCATCTTCCCGGTGCGCAAGCAGACGCAGCACCACATCTTCGCGGCGCTTTTCCCATAAATTGTGATCGACTACCCACTTCGAAGCCTGGCTTAATTTCTCAGGGGTCGCATCCTTGATATAAGCAAGGCTGTTTATCATTAATTTTTGTCCCCAGGCCTGCCAGTCAACTAATCCATTCTTGGCGAGCAAATATGCCGGCGTCGCTGCAGCCATATAGAAGTTTGCACGAAGCTTGCTTTGATTATGTTTTACCCAGTCTACGAGTCCTAAAAATGGCGAACCAGTAGTCAGAGTACCCATCATATCTGAAACAACGATCATTTCTCCTCCGGTTGGTCTGGCAATAATTGAAGCATTATAGCATTGGATGGAGCATCGATCCGCTTGAGGCGCCATCCCTGGGGCAAGGAGCAAATTGTGCCTTGACATGGTTCCGTTTTCGCCGATAATTGCCCTATCGGTAAATCACAAAATAACTGGGAGAGGAATCCTTCTAGCTTTTGTGAAGCACTGACAATTAAATCCAAAGGCTGTGACAGAGGAAAGTAGACTGGCAGAAGCCGCCAGAGATGTGCAACGCAAGTGTTGAGAGTTGCACTCGTCTGAACCCAGTTGAAGTTCCCTCTTGAGCCTCCCGAGTTAACACATCACACAGTGAATGTCAGTAGTTCGGGACGCCTTCCCTCCGTTATAAGGGTTGTCGATACTCGATATTCGGTATTCGAAGCACAAATATCCAATATCGAAAGTCAGACATAAAGAGGCCGCTTGTGCGGCAATCTGGGTGGTACCACGGGAATTCCCTCCCGTCCCATTTGTGGACGGGAGGTTTTTGTTTGGATAATAGACCACTGACGACTCACGGTCCGTCGTCCATCGTCCGTGGTCGGATATTTGGAGGTTGTATGTTAGACAAATTAGGTGAGATCGAAAAAACTGCTCTGGAAGACTTGCGATCTGTTACGGATCAGGCCGCGCTGGACGCATGGCGCGTGGCGAACATTGGCCGCAGTTCGCCGCTGATGATGGTGTTTGCCGGGCTTGGGAAACTCTCGAAGGAAGAGCGACCCGCCGTCGGGGCGGCTGCGAACCGTGTCAAGGTGGCGCTCGAAGCTGCTTTGGCGGAACGGGCGGAGGCGGTCAAGAATGACGCGCTGGCGAAGTCTCTCGAAGAGCAGAAACTGGATGTAACTTTACCCGGGCGCGCATTCAACATCGGACGGCTGCACCCGTCCACACAGCAACTGCGCCGTGTGCTGGACATTTTGGCTGAAATGGGCTTCCAGGTTTACACATCGCCGGAGGTGGAGAGCGACGAAATGAATTTCCAGTTGCTTAACTTCCCACCGCATCATCCCGCGCGCGAGATGCAGGATTCGTTCTATGTCGAAGCAGCTGACCGCGGCGATAACCCGATCCTGATGCGGACCCATACTTCGCCGGGACAAATCCGCGCCATGCGTGAGTACGCCGCTCTGAATCCGAAGGATCCGCCGTCCATCCGCATTGCCCTGCCCGGAATGTGCTTCCGTTATGAGCAGATCACGGCCCGCTCGGAGATCCAGTTCAATCAAGTGGAAGGGCTCGCAGTTGGCAAAGGAATTACGTTTACTGACCTCAAAGGCACGTTGATCGATTTTGCCCATCGTATGTTCGGGCAAAACGCGCGCACGCGTTTCCGCGCCTCCTACTTCCCATTCACAGAGCCATCGGCTGAGATGGATGTGGAATGTTTTGTCTGCGGGGGCAAGGGATGTGCAGTCTGTAAGAATTCGGGCTGGCTGGAAATTCTCGGATGCGGCATGGTGCATCCGGTCGTTTTGCAGAACGGCGGGTATGACCCCACGCGCTATTCCGGCTACGCCTGGGGCATGGGGCCCGAGCGTCAGCTCATGTTGAAAAACAAGATCAACGACATCCGTTACTTCTGGGGTAACGATGTGAGGTTTTTGGAGCAGTTTTAGATCTCTCACCACAAAGGGCACAAAGGTGTGGAGGCAGAGATGATTTTGAAGCCTTTTCCCGTAGTGTCTGTTGTGTACTTTGTGGTTAGGCTCTTCAAAGGTGAAAAATGAAAATACCTCTATCCTGGTTACGAGATTTCATCGACCTCGACGGCCTCTCCGTCGAAGATATTGCACGGAAGTTAACCCTGGCGGGCCTCGAAGTTGACGAAATTCACTATGCCGGTCTGCCCATGCCAACGTATGGCGAAGGCGAACCACATGAATTCAAAACCAGCGGTATCGGCTGGGACCGCGACAAGATCGTCGTGGCGGAAATCCGCGAGGTAAAGCCGCATCCCAACGCGGACCGGCTCACCCTGCTCGACCTGTATGACGGGCAGCAGGAACAGGTCGTGCTGACGGGCGCGCCCAACATCTTCCATCTCAAAGGGACAGGCAAACTGCCAAAGCCTCTCAAGGTGGCCTATGCCAGGGAAGGCGCAACTATTTTCGACGGTCACGCGGAAGGACTTGTCCTTACGACGCTCAAACGCGCCAAGATCCGCGGCGTCGATTCCTACTCGATGGTCTGTTCTGAAAAGGAATTGGGCATCACCGAAGAGCATGAAGGTATCATCCTGCTCGATGAGGATGCACCGGTGGGAATGCCGCTTGCCGATTACATGGGCGACGCGGTGCTTGATCTCAGCATTGTTCCGAATATGGCGCGCAACGCGAACGTGATCGGCGTCGCGCGCGAACTGGCTGCCCTGACCGGGCGCGAGCTGAAGAAGCCGGTCATCAAGTACAAAACATCCGGCGATTCTGTAAAAGATTTAGTTGAAATCCAGATCACAAATCCGGAACTGAATCCACGCTTTGTGCTGGGATTGATCCGGGATGTAGAGATCAAACCAAGTCCTTACCAAATCCAGCGCAGGCTCAAGCTGGCAGGGATGCGTCCCATCAACAATATCGTGGACGCGACGAATTACGCCATGCTCGAACTTGGCGAGCCGTTGCACGCGTTCGATTACGATGTGCTCAAGGAACGGGCCGGGAAAAACAAGGTCAAGATCATCACCCGCCCTGCAAATGATGGCGAGAAGCTCACTACATTGGATGGTGTTGATCGAAAACTCACGCCAATGAATGTCCTTGTATGCGACGAGAAAGGTCCACTTTCACTGGCTGGTGTGATGGGCGGCGCGGAGAGCGAAGTCTACGATGCTTCAAGGGAAGTGCTCGATGTCCAGGGCATCGAATTGAAGGATTTGGAACCGGGTAAATTGCACAATGGCAAGATCAGTGAACGCGGGCGGAGTACAACCAATATCCTGCTGGAGGGCGCGGCCTGGAATTTCATCAACATCCGGCGCACGGCAAAGCAGCATGGCCTGCCGTCTGAGGCCTCCTTCCGCTTCTCGCGTGGTGTGCATCCCGCACTGGCCGAGCAAGGAGTCAAACGCGGGCTTCAATACATGGCAGCATGGTCCGGCGGCACGGTTGCTCCGGATCTGGTGGATGAGTATCCGCTGAAGCCAAAGGATCCTACCGTCACTGTCACGCCCAGGGATGTGAAGCGCCTGCTCGGCATCGATCTCAAGACAAAGGAAATCGCGGAGTTGCTTACCCGCCTCGAATTCAAATGCACAGTCGATGGAAACCAGGTCAAGGCAAAAACGCCGCCGCACCGCATGGACATTGGCGAGGGCATCGTCGGCCTGACCGATGTGCTTGAAGAGGTGGCGCGCAGTTACGGGTATGACCGTATCCCTTCTACTACGATGGCCGATGCGCTGCCGCCCCAGATCGGCAATCCTGTTTTCGAGTGGGAGGAACATCTGCGTGATCTACTGGTCGCGCTCGGCTTGCAGGAGGTTGTCACGTATCGCATGACCTCTCCCGAACGCGAAGCGCGTCTCGTTGGGTCCGGCCTTACATTGGACCATGTCCACATTGCGAACCCGATCGCGCCGGAGCGAAGTGTCTTGCGCCGCAGTCTGCTCACCTCCGTGCTTGAAGTGGTGGAGAAGAACGCGCGCGCCGAGTCTCTGGCGATGTTTGAGATTGGGCCCATCTTCGAGCCAAACGGAAATGACCTCCCAAAGGAGCCACGCAAACTTGCGGTCGTGATGACTGGCGCGCGGCAGGCTTCATCCTGGGATGTGAAGGACTCGCCCGCCTTCGACTTCTATGATATGAAAGGACGCCTCGAGCTCCTCTTGAGCGGCCTCCGTTTTATAGACGTTATCTACTCTGAAACTGAATCCGTAAATTACCTGCACCCGGGCAAGGCTGCTGAAGTCAAAGTCAACGGAAAGGTTGTTGGTGCTTTCGGTGAACTGCATCCGCTGGTGAAGGAAGAGTTTGAATTCGGAGATGCCCCGGTCATTGTGGGAGAATTCGATCTGGACCTCCTGCGCAGCTTGAATCCGATTTACGAAGTGAAGCAGGTTCCTGAGATTCCGCCGATCTTCGAGGATATTGCCGTCATTGTGGATGATTCAGTCACTGCATCCACTGTCGAAGCATTGATCAGACAAACAGGCGGCAAGACCGTGACCGACGTCCACCTGTTCGACGTGTATCGAGGCGATCAGGTGGGGCTTGGGAAAAAGTCCCTGGCGTACAATCTCACGTATCAATCTGACAAAACGATGACAGACGCCGAGGCCGCCGCGATCCGCAACAAGATCGTCAAGAGGCTGGAACGTGAGCTCGGCGCGAAACTGAGGAGTTAGCTGTTGAATTTCGGAGTGCGGATTTCAGTCCGCACTCCGGTTTTAGTACCAATGGGACGCAAGTTTTGCTTGCGTCTCGAATCTCTCGAATGTATACTGGCAAAAATCTTTGTGAGGAGTAGAAATCATGAATAACAAGAATACCGGCATCATCGCCACCGTCGCAGCTGTTCTGCTCTGCGGTTGCCCAGGTCTGTTTCTCTGTTTATTTGGCGGGATCACCGCAACCGGGAATGGGACCTTCAACAATGCATCGCTTTCCCCATCGGTGGGCTTTGCACTTGTTTGTCTGTCCTTGATCCTTATTCTTATTCCCGTTGTGGTTGGATTTTTTACGCTGCGCAAAAAGCCCGAAGCCTCAACACCTTCCAGCCCGAATGAACCACTGCCTCCCGCTTCGTGAGTTCGCATTTATCGAGCAATCAAAAATCCTCTGAGAAACTCAGAGGATTTTTTGTCATTATTCTTTACCGATCACTGGACCACAATCGTTAATGTCATGGAACAGAAGTCATTTTTGCCCATGCGCAATCTCCATGTGGTGGTGTAGGTGCCAGCGGTGCCTGGAGCCTGCATACTAACTCGAATATCCACCTGACCGCCAACCGGGACCGATCTCGGCAAATCATAGACTCCTTGCAGGTGAATCCTGTCTCCGCTTACAAAGTGGTAGTCAGTGTTGTTGCCGTTCCAATTTTGTGTTCCTATGTTGGAAATGCGCCAGGTGGTATCGAAGGGCACATTGACTCCAAAGGCGGTATTATTTGGAGGGCTTTGCGCCACAATTCGGCAATCGAACTTCGCACCAGACTCACCCGGTGTGGGCGTGGAAGTAGGGACGGTAGCAGTTGGCAGCACAAAGATAAAAGTTGGTGTAGGGGACAGCACCTCAGTCGGGGTTTTCGTGGGAGCAGGGCTTGGTGTGAAGGTGAGAGTCGGAGGCGCAAAGACAGCAGTCTGAGTGGCCGCCACGGCCGCGGTCTGGGCAATGACCGTATTCAGGGACAGGGGATCAAGAGTGGGCGGCACGGCCGGCGACGCCAGGGTTGGCACACAGGCAAGCATCACTGCAACTGCTGCGAGCAGCGCAAACATTCGAAGGTTTCGCCCAATCATGATATCTCCCGCTGGAAGTTGTTATTTCACGATGATCGCCACATAAGGATAGCAGGTCGGTCCGTCCACCAGCCAGGTCATGACATGAGAACCTTTCTTCATGGGGGCCTTCGCATCGAAGACAATATCATACTGGTCGCCAGGAGCCATGGCGGGAAGCTGGAGGCGTGTGACGCCCGTGGTCGTCATGTTCGGTCCGCTCAAATACTTGAGGTCGAAGCCTTGATACCATGACTTGGTCCCTGTGTTCAGGATGGTCCACTTGATATCGAACTCTTCGCCGGGGTTGAACTCGGTGTTGTCGAAGGGTCGCTGGTGGATGACATCACAGGCATAGTCCGCTTTGGGTGGGACTCCACCGCTTGTCCCACCTCCCGATGGCGGAGGCAACGGTGTGACCGTGGAGACCAGAGGTGTAATAGTGGGAATCAAGGCTGTCGGTGTGAAGGTCGCTGTGGCGGTCTCAGTCGGATCCTGCGCGGCCACTGTCAGGGCAACCGAGGTGCCGATCTGACCCTGCGCCTCAACGGTCAGTGCCACAGATGTTTCGATTTGTCCCTGCACATCTGAACCTGGCGTTCCTGTTCCGCTTTGCGCGGGGACACAGGCGGTCAACAACAGGATGATGGCCGCCACGATGACCACGGATTTTTTCATATTGCACTCTCCTTAGATAGCCTGGTTGTTTTACGGAATGCGTCCCGCAGGTATTTGATGTAGGCATGTTCTTGAGCCTGCGGGACCGCGCACAACCGGTTGCCTTATTTATACCCTAATCTGTGGATTCGCCTGAACCGATGCCCAGCGGTTTCCACTTGTTTTCATCCTTGAGGCGGTGCTGGATGCCGCCGCGGTCGTGCAGTTCGTCGAATCCTTCGGGCTTGATGAACATCTCGTCGCCGTCGAGCAGGCCGGTCAATCCGCTTTGACCCGGCTCAGGCCGCTTGTTCTGGCAGAACTTGCAGGTTTTCGGGTCATGCATCGCATACTGAGTCGGCTCTTCGTAGGTGGTAACAAAGCCCTCGTAGTTGCGGACAATGATCTTGTGGTCCGACATGCTGACGAGGTAATTCGGCATGACCGGGATCTTCCCGCCGCCGCCCGGCGCGTCCACGATGAACTGTGGGACGGCATAACCGGAAGTGTGTCCACGCAGGCCTTCGATGATCTCTATGCCTTTTGCGACCGGCGTGCGGAAGTGGCCGGCGCCTTCCACCAGGTCACATTGATACAGGTAATAGGGACGTACGCGAATACGGGTAAGTTTCTGCACCAGTTCGCGTTGCAGGTGCACGCAATCATTCACTCCCGCCAGCAAAACGGATTGATTGCCGAGTGGGATGCCGGCGCGCGTCATACGGTCGCAGGCCTCGGCGAGTTCCCTGGTGATCTCGTTGGGGTGGTTCACGTGGATGTTCAGCCACAGTGGATGGAACTTCGCAAGCATATCACAGAGTTCCTGTGTCACGCGCATGGGCAGAAAGACCGGAACGCGCGAGCCAATGCGCACGATCTCGATGTGGGGAATCTCGCGCAGACGGGTGAGTAGTTCTTCAAGGATCTTGGGTGCCAGCACCAGCGGGTCGCCGCCGGAAAGCAGCACGTCGCGTACCTGCGGCGTGCGCTTGAGGTACTCGATCTGCATCTCGAATTCCTGGCGGTTGAACGTCTGACCGGGGTCGCCGACAATGCGGGAGCGCGTGCAGTAGCGGCAGTAGGATGCGCACTGGGTCGTGACCAGCATCAGCACACGGTCCGGGTAGCGGTGGACAAGGCCGGGCACGGGAGAATGGCGGTCTTCGGCGAGTGAGTCTTCCATCATGGCGGTAAAAGCGTTCAGTTCCTCCGCGACCGGGATAATCTGCTTGCGGACCGGGTCGTTCGGGTCGTCGGAATCGATTAGCGAGATGAAGTAGGGTGTAATGTCCACGCGGAACAGGCCCTGGGTTTGCAGGGCTTTGCGCTCGCTTTCCGTGAGCGGGATTACTTTTTCAATGTCTTCGGCTGTGTTCAGGCGGTGGCTTAACTGCCAGCGCCAGTCATTCCATTTTTCGTCTGGTACATCCGCATAGATTGCGGCTCGTTTAGAAACAATCGGGGTAGGCATGGATTTTTCCTCCGGGG
This sequence comes from Chloroflexota bacterium, assembly GCA_029782225.1. Lineage (GTDB taxonomy): Bacteria > Chloroflexota > Anaerolineae > Anaerolineales > Villigracilaceae > JAKOVF01. The sequence goes on from JAKOVF010000017.1 coordinate 21,289, forward strand.
TTAGTGAATACGGAAACGGCTAAGGGACATGCGCGCGGATCGGAGGGTCGTGGTCAGGACGGAAGAAGCCCCCGGAAAACGGAGGCAGGATTGTGGTTGACAAGGATGCGCATAACACGTCAGTATTGTACGAGCAAACAAAAGCGAGGTCAATGACGTTTTTCAGGAGCATACGCAGGGCTTTCTCAAAGTAAGAGAGCCAGAGCCTTGTCAGGGTGAGCAGCGAAGAAGTGTCTAGCAGAAGGAATGAAGGGGAAGTCGGAGGTGGCGATCAAAGCGAGAACGAGATTGTTCAGGATGGCCATGTTGTGACCTGCGGAATGTTTTTTGAAACGGGTTTGGTCTTCGTGCAAGGTGACATCGCGGGGGTAATGTAAGCTGTTCTCGATGTGCCAGTATGAACGGAGCATGTGGAGTAATTGGGATGGCGAGG
>JAKOVF010000022.1 GCA_029782225.1 Chloroflexota bacterium
CGAATAGTCATAGCCTAGCGCCTCCTTCATCCTGTTGAGAGTGATCTGGCCGGTCTGGACATTGACAGCGAACATCGGTTTGAAGTCCTGCAGCGGTCGCTCGTGGGCCGCTACCGCCACTTCGCGGCCGAGAATGCGGGCAAAAATAACTTCGTCCGGGCCCTGCCACTTGAACCGTTCACGCTGCTTATAGAGCCAGGCATAAACCTCATACGGTTTGCGGAATAACACGGCTGCCACTTCATGACACTTGAAACCTCTCAGCAGCATATCTGCTGCAACTTTCTCTTCTACTTCCGACCACTTATGGGACCTCCGCGACCGTTGATTCCTTGCATACACGGACATCTACATCCCCTCCTATAATCTCTTCTTGATCCGCCTGTCAGGTCCTCCCAGGGTCCACACCTCACAAAATCCCGCCAAGCGGCTGGCTATAGCTGGGCCAAAGTTGTCGCGCCCAAATTTGGCCTCGATTTCTCCCAGGTCAAAGTTGCTCGAGATGATCATCGGCTTGTTTGTCCTCACCCGGTAGTCAATGACGTAATAAAACTTTTCCGGGCCCCAGTCTGTCCTGAAGCTTTCCTTGCCCAAGTCATCCCACAACAGGACAGGCACCTGCGTGTACCGCCTCAAAACTCTACTCTCGCTTTCCTGGCTGCCTTCGTCGTAAGCCGCCCGGAGCTGCATCAAGAAGTCCACCGTGCGCCCATACAGGCAAGGTATACCCATCCGACATAACCGGTGAGTCAGCGCATGGAGGGCATATGACTTTCCGGTTCCGTTGCCCTGTGGATTGTCTGCATCCTTCTTTGCTGCGATATAAATCCCGCCCCCTATTGACGGTTCCCATTCCATCAGGTAGGTGAAAAGTTCACGGTTATGTTCGTCGATGATTGCGTTCTCGAACAGATGGTTTAACTCAATACCCATAAGCCCGCTTTTCTCAATCAGTTCCCGGTAGCGCATCTCGATGAAGCACGCGCTAACGTCGTAAACCGTCCTGAGCGGTTCCGGCTCGATTTGGCTTTTTTCGCGTGTGCCGTTTTGGCAGTCCTCGCACTTCCGCCATGGATCGTCTCGCCATGGACATTCATCCGGTGACTTGATAACCTTTGTCACTACTGGTGCCTTTTTCAAAATTTCTTGCCGCCGTGCTATCTCAGCCTGCATTTGGGCTATCCGCTTGTCCAGCGATTCGGCCGGTTCCTCCGTCTCTGACGAGGCCCGCAAACCGATTGCTTTGCGGCGTTCTGTTGCCAAAGGCGGAAGGCCCTGAAGTATTTCTTTGATGCTTTGCATCGTTGTTCACCTCCGTTGTTGTGTATTCATCCTCCCATCCCTTGGCGTTCAGCCACGTTGAAGGATATGGGATGTATTGTCCACCGTCCTTTTGCCAGTCAACCGAAGTCTTGGCCCGCTTCAATCCGGCCATAATGGCCTCAAAAAGCTGCTCGTCCGGTTTTAACTTGACCCAGGTTTTTTCGGCTTGACCTTTGCTGCGTTTCTTCGGATACTGCGCCCAAAACTCGTC
>JAKOVF010000026.1 GCA_029782225.1 Chloroflexota bacterium
CTCATCAACCGTGCTTGGCAATACCGCAAACCAACCTCCGGCAGATGTGCTTCGAGCCATTCGACAAAGCGAAAAATACAAGCAGATCTTGGCACGGATAGGAGGAAGGTGTCAAATTGACAGGTTGCCGCTATGCCTTCACTTGGAACGCTTTGCAGGAGATACGTCGGACTCTTCTGTGTCTGTCCCTGTAGCTACGGACCCATACAGACAGGCAGACCTGCCGAGAAAGGCCACCTTGGCGATGGGCAGCCGCTCTCATCACCCTGCCTTATAGCCTCCACAGGACTCACCGACGCTGTCGGGCGCCGATGCGGGATGGTTCCCCGCGGTCCGTTCTACCTCCTTTCCGACCGCCCGCAGGGTCATTGCAGCTACCACTCCGCCAGGTACAGAATCTCGAGCGAACGACTCTTCTCAGCCCAGACCCAGGCTTGCAGTAACGAAAAACTCTCGTGGACTATCTCCTGACCACCACTTTGCCGCCCTTAACGACGTACTTGATTTTCGATATGTCCTGGAGCACCCCAATATTGGTCAAAGGATCGCCGTCGACCAGGATGAGGTCCGCCCAGTATCCTTCCTTAACCTGGCCCATTCTGTCGGCCCATCCCATGAGCTCAGCGCCCATCCGGGTTGCCGCGAGAAGAGCGTCGACGGGCCTCATACCGGCCTTGACCATGAGCTCGAGTTCCAGAGCGTTCTTGCCGTGGTAGTTGAACGGGGTGGACGCATCGGTGCCCATGGCGATCTTAACGCCTGCGGCGTATGCTTTCCTGAAGCTGGCGAGGTGGGCTTCCTGCGCCTCCATCGCCTTCTTGACGCCGTACTCCGGGATCCCGGCCTTGGTCCCCTTCTCCACGATGTGATGCACCGCAGAGAGAGTGGGCACCAGGAACACATCCTTCTTGAGCATGAGTTCGAAGATCTCATCGGTCAGATAGAAGCCGTGCTCGATCGAAGAAATGCCTGCCAGGATGGCGTTCTTGATGCCGTTTGAGCCTTGCGCGTGGGCCATGGTCTTCTTCCCGACGTTATGCGCTTCCTCGATGGCAGCGCGCATCTCCTCAACCGTGAGACCTCTGGCGGTGGGTACGTCGCCTTCGGACATCACGCCTCCGGTAGCATGGAGCTTCAGGTGGTCGGCCCCATCTCGCAGCTGTTCGCGGGCGGCCTTCCTCGCCTCATCGGGACTGTCTACGACGCTTCTCCCGGCGAACTGGATTTCCGGTGGCCACCCGTTCCGCGTGTCGCCGTGACCTCCGGTTATGGACAGGCCGTGGCAAGCGACCTGCATGCGTGGCCCTGGTACGAGCCCTTCGTTGATTGCTTGCTTTAGCGCGACGTCCACGAGGAAACCCGCGCCTGCGTCGCGTATGGCGGTGAACCCCGCCTCCAAGGTGGTCCTTGCGTTTACGGATGCCAAGAGCGCCTTGTACGGGACCGTCTGTTTTGCGCTCTTCAGTATGTTCGGATCGCCCGTCCCGGTTATGTGGACGTGGCAATCCACAAGGCCGGGCATGAGGAACTTCCCGCCGCAGTCTATGACCTCGGCGCCATCCGGCACGGTCACCCGGTCGGATGGGCCAACCGCGGCGATCCGGTCATTCTCGATGAGGACCGCCGAAAGAGCCTGCGGCAGCGCCCCGGAACCGTCAAACAGTCTCGCGTTCTTGAACACTAGATGCATGCTCCATTCCCTCCTTTTCATTGACCAAATCTTACCGTAGGTTGTGGTGCGGATTCCAGGAGGGCAGACACCGTAACGCTATCCTATCATCGCTGAGCAGGATGGCCTCCAGGGCTTGGCCCCGTGCTCTTCCCTCTCTTGCTACGGAACCTGGGCAAAAAGACGGGCTATCTCCGCCAAATCCTTCGTCATGGAAAGAGCCGGCATCAGCTTTATCCGCGCCTTAGGCCCGTTGAGGTCCGTGGCGATAAACCCTTCTTTGTGCAGGGTGCCCGGCTGTGGAGCGCATCCTGTAAGGCATCGCGTCGTGAGAACCACCGGTACACCCCGGTCAACCGCCATCCGCACACCGTCCACCATACCCGGAGGCAGGTGGCCGTGCCCGAAGCTCTCTATCACAATCCCCTTGGCGCCTGCGTCCATGTCACAGGGATAGACGGCTCGGCCACGGCCTCCTCTGGGAGACTCGTGATTTGAGCGAGGATTCGCCGAAAGAGGAGCTAACGGTGACTCAATACCAGATTACGCCTCTTTACGCCTCTCATTGCAGGACTAAGACAGACCATCACAGGAGGCTATGTCATCTATGGCAAATCCCTTCTTGACCTCCTCGTCTCGCCAGCCGCTCTCGATACGGTCGGTTGGTAGGAGAGAACTCGGAGTTACCTTCTCACAGAAACAACCTCTGGTAACTCTCGATCGCATATCTGTCTGTCATACCCGCAATATAGTCTGCGACAACGCGAGCAGGTGTCTGGGGGAAACCATCATCTGGACAACGCTGCCCATCGGCTCTCTCATATGCTGCCCTTACCTTGAGCGGCAGAGTCTCGGGAGTTTCCATGTACTCTTCGAAGAGAGATTCGACGATTCTATCACCTACAGAGTCTGATATGCTGGCCTTCGTACTTCGATAAACGTTGTGTGCAAGCCAGGTTTTGAGTTCGTCGAATGTCGGGGCAAACTCCCCGATGGCCACGATCGGTTCACCAAGGGCGGCCACATCCTCTTCTGATCTGATCCTCAAATCTCGCAGTTTCTCTTGCGTTGTGGCAACAACGTCTCTTACAAGCGTGTTGATTATCCCACTGTAGCCCCATTCATCATTGGAGTTGAACCTCCGCAGCCACTCTAGCCGTTCCTCGTTCGTAATGACACCTTCTCGAATCATCTCTCCAAAAACCCCTGTCCTGTCGGCATCTTCCCAGTCAGCGGCAGTGTAGGCTATCTTGTCCGCAACACGAACTACCTGCGCCTCAAGGCTACCCGGCCTTTTCGGTTCAAGAGATTCATATATCCCCTCAATCCGATCATCCGTGTGTTTTAGTATGCCTTCTCTTACAGCCCATGTCAGGTTGAGTCCGTCACCGCCTAGTTGCCTCACATTCCGCTTGTCCTCAAGAAGGTCAACCACTCTGAGCCCCTGCAGATTGTGCAGAAAACCCAATTCGCCTTTCTTTCTCAATACTCTGTCTAACGCTTTTTCCCCGGCGTGACCAAAAGGAGTGTGCCCCAGATCGTGAGCGAACGATATCGCTTCTATGAGGTCCTCATTAAGTCCAAGTAAGCGGCCAATTCCCCTTGCTATCTGGAAGACCTCAAGGGTATGCGTGAGACGAGTTCGGGTATGATCGCTTTCGTCAGTTGAGTAGACTTGAGTCTTGTACGCAAGGCGTCGAAATGCCCGAGCATGGATGATTCGGTCGCGGTCGCGTTGGAAGTGTGTACGGGATGGGGTTAGCCCGGTCGGTTCGGCTACAAGCCGGGAAACCGCCTTGGAGTGCTTGGTAGCCCATGGCGCTAGCCAGTCCGTGGTTCTGTCCAGGTAAGCGGTGTCAAGTCTTCTCATAATAGACCCTCTCCCTCGCCCGTATGACGGAGGCCAACTCATCAGTAGTGAACGCAGAATCCCACCGACAGCGGCAAGACATCTCAATCCAGTAGCGCTTGTCCTCGTGGTTGGTAGGATGTGAACGCTCACATTAAGTAGGCCCTTCGGGGCCACTCCGTTTTCAAAATCCTACAGCAGAGTGCAATTCTCCTTCCCGGGCAGCGTGATAGACTTTTGTCAGTTTGTTTGGGAGGGGATGTGTTTGCAGGTTCTTGTCGACGTCCACATGTCGCCGCAAGAGTACACCCAACGATTCCGAGAAGTCGAGTGGCCGGTTTTGGAGACCTGCCCAGTCTGCGGGGCGCGGGCGAGGCTTTTGGGCCACGGCTGGTACTCACGGAACGCCTTGCCGACTAGGGAGGTTGAGCTGGTGGTGAGGATTCACCGGCTGTTTTGCCCTGTATGTCTCAGGACAGTCTCGGTTCTACCCTCGTTCTTGCTGCCGTTCTTCCAGCACACGGCACGGTTCGTCGTGAAGTCGCTCCTTGGGAAGGTGAAGAGTTACCGGGAACTCCTCCGGTTCCACTGGCGACGCTTCCTCAAGAACGCCAACAGGGTGCTGGCCTTCCTGAGGGACCTGGACATGAGGGAGCACCTGCCTGAAGACGGGAAAGAAAGGGCCATGAAACTGCTGGGGAGTATCGAGACTTCCGGGTTAGAGATGTTCTCGATGCTCTTCCAGAAGCATTACCACCGCGGTTTCATGGCGATTTGATCTTACCCGCCTAAGAAGCCCAAGTAAATACAGGGCCTGCCCACAGACCTTTTCCGTGGTTTGGTCCTTTCCAGTGGATTAGGGTCTTCTAAGTAGCCCAAATCCCCCGGCGCTTTCGCCGGGGAGACAAAATCCACCAGTTCGGAGGGAAAAACCATGGACGAACATGACCGGGAGCAAGTAGCTCTCTTCCGGTACGGATTGATCGCGCCCTTACTGCACGGGAGCGTCGAGGACAAAGGCGACTATCTGGCCGAAGTGTCGGGCAGGGTCTATCAGGTGCCCTACTACGGGAGCATGGAGTACAGCCCCAAGACCATCCAGACCTGGCTCGGGGTCTACATCAAGCAGGGTCTGGACGGCCTGAAGCCCCGCCGTCGTTCCGACAAGGGGAAACCCAGAGTGATACCCCTGGAGGCCAGGCAGAGGATCCTCGAACTGCGGGAAGGAAACACCCAGGTCCCCGTGACCGTGTTCTACCAGCAACTCGTTGAGAAAGACGTGCTGAAGCCACAGGACGTCTCCTACTGCAGCGTCTACCGGTTCCTGAAGAAACAGGACCTGGTCGGCAAGAGGCTCCGCAAGGAACCCGAGAGGAAGAGGTTCGCGCTTGAAAAGGTGAACGGCCTCTGGCAGGCGGACCTCTCGTACGGTCCCTACCTCAGGCTGGGCAGGAAGAAGGCCGCCACCTACCTCCTGGCGTTCCTGGACGACGCCTCCAGGCTGGTGCCTTTCGCGGGGTTCTGCCAGGACCAGTCATTCGACTCGCTGAAGATGGTGTTCAAGGAGGCCTTGTGCAGGAGGGGGATCCCCGAGAAGGTCTACACCGACAACGGCAAGATCTATCGCTCAGGGCAGTTCCAGTTCGTCTGCGCGTCGCTGGGTATCGCGCTAATCCATGCCAAGCCCTACGATGCCGCGGCAAAGGGCAAGATCGAGCGCTTCTTTTTGACCGTGAAAGAACGCTTCTACTCGGTGCTCGCGCCCGAGAGCCTCACGTCCCTTGAGGCACTGAACCAAGCTTTCGCCGCCTGGCTGGAAAAGGACTACAACGGACGCACTCACAGCGCCATCGGCATGGCCCCCCTCGACTACTACATGTCCCAGGCGAGAGAGGTAAGGGTGCTTACTGACCCGGCATCCCTAGACCCACTCTTTCTCCGCAGGGAGACACGGAAGGTCCGGCACGACTCCACAATCACCATCGGCAAGAGACTTTTTGAGGTGCCTCCCAGGTACATAGGTCAGAGCGTCGAGGTGAGGTTTGAACCCCACGACCTTGGCGAGATCCTGATCTGTGAGAACGGCGCCGAGATCGCCAGGGTAAGGCCCGTCAACCTCGCAGACAACGCCAAAGTGAAGCGCGACAAGCCTGCGCTAAGGCTCTCCGACATCGCCGGCGGAACGGAGGAGTGAGCATGTACAGGGCCTTTTACTCACTCTCAAGAGAACCCTTCGCCAGGGACATACGGCCCCAGGACCACTTCCCGTCCAAGTCCTTCAAGGAAGCCCTGGCCAGGCTCAAGTACCTTGTCGACGCCAGGGGCTTCGGCGCGCTGGTCGGGGAGCCCGGCTCGGGCAAGACCTACGCCCTGCGCACCTTCGCCGACGGGCTGAACCCCGCTCTCTACAAGGTCATGTACCTGCCACTCTCTTCCGGCACCACCATGGACATGTACAGGAGCCTCGCCGCGGGTCTGGGCGAAGACCGCTTTACCGCAAGAGCGACCTGTTCCGCCAGATCCAAAGGGCAGTAGAGCACCTTTACACAGAGAAAAGGGTTACGCCGGTCTTCATCCTTGACGAGATGCACCTGGCCAGGGCTGACTTTCTCATGGACCTGGCCATGATCTTCAACTTCTCCATGGACTCCAAAAGTCCGTTCGTGTTCGTCATCGCGGGCCTGCCCTTCCTCACCACCAGGTTGCGGCTCAACCAGACCCAACCCCTCGCACAAAGGGTCATCGTTCACTACAAGATGGAGCCCATGGACAAAGACGAGGTCTTCCGCTACGTCGGCCACCAACTTCACCTGGCCGGCGCGACCACGGAAGTCTTCACCGAACCCGCTCTTGAGGCCATCGCATCCCATTCGGGAGGCTGGCCGCGCCTCGTGAACAACCTGGCGAGAACCGCTCTCCTGCTGGGCGCCCAGCTCAAGCAGAATCCCATCGACGCGGAGACCGTACGTCTGGCCTCGGCCGACGCCAGCCTTTAGTCGCGCACGCGGAAGAGACCCATCACGGTGGCGCCCCGCCGGCGCCACCTTTCCTGTCTTCGGACGACGCCACTCTGGCCAGCGTGCAAAGTGCAAATCAAGGGTCAGGGCAAAGTGAAAGACATCGAGGAACTCATCCGAGGGAATCTGAAAACTTGCAGATTGTGGCGGAAAATCAGGCCAGAGGATTGTGCAAAACACGGGGCTGGTTAATGTGCAAAGTCACAGTAGGACGACACGAGCCCATCGATTGTCCCTTCCATGCGCCACCCTGTGTCGGCTGCAGCCATGCGGTCGCAGAACTCACACAAGCCGCGGCTGGACTAAGTTGGCCGTCTCAATAAGCACCTGAAGATGTTGAGCATCAGACTTCAGCTGCTCTGAGACTCTGTTTCGATAGGTGTTCCACAGCTCTTCTGCACCGGTAATTCCTATCCCCGCGTTCGCCAACCTCCACGCCTTCTCTGCACTCCACCAGGGAGACTCTTCCATAGCATTGACCTTGGCGCTTTCGTAGTAGAAGCTGCTCCACATCAATTGCCGGTAGGAAATCCCATTCTCCTGCGCCACCTGGCGAAGGGCTGCCTTGCCTTGAGGTGTGTGCTTATCGAGGGCCACCCAGTATGGGAATACCCCGTCTGTGACAGAGTTGTGTCTGCAGTCTGGGATTGTACAGGTAGCTGCCAGGAAGGCTCCAGCAATAATACATGCTTTGTCCCATCCCCAAGTTGCAGCGGGAAGATACCTCTGTGCGATATCAACGATATGCAGTGCTTCGGCTGACTGGCAACGAGCCTGGATCCAGTCAAAGAAGGCCTTTGGCTGTGACACAGCCTCTGCCACGATTTCCACGGCCCGAACATCTGGCACGAATTCTAGTACCCCACGCTCTCCTTCGCTGAATGCATATGCTAGCGAGCCTAGGCCGGCGGCGTCCTTCTGCTTTGTGGTTTGGGCCACCTTCTGCAGCACTCTCAGTTTGCTCTCTAGCCCCGGCTCAAGTGAGAGGTGTTTGGCTAGTGGCCAACACTCCTCGAAGGTGATCACCACAGCTCTGGATCTCAGCCATGTTCTGTCACCGTACTCATATAGACGGTGTGAAGCGGCCTCAACCACGTCCGTATACCCGCGCCGAACGGCTTTCTGTATAAGCGAGCGGAGTCGGGGGTCGGTTGTGACTCTATGCCGCTTGACGAACATCCATCATCTTCCCTAGAACCAGAAATCGAGGTCCTCGTTGTCGTAGCTTTTTCGAAGACCAGTCCGGCACCGACATCGCGGACTACATATGCGCTTTTCGATGGTGAGCTTGACCTTGCCTTCTCTCGCCGCAGCTTTCAGCCTTGCGGTTGCTCGATCGTACGCATTGGTACCATCAGAACAAGAGAACCCCGGGTCATCAAGCACAATATGAGCGTGGGCATCACTAAATGGTAGTATGCCTCCTGGTACGTGAAGGATAATATGCTTGCCGAAGTCCCCATACGCATATTCACGGCGTAGGTCGCTTTCTGAAGTGAAGTATCGGTCCTCATAGCTTTCTCCAGGAGTCCAGCAATAGGGGTTCTTCCGAGTTACTCCAACCTCTGATCCTTCAGGAAGAGCGTACAATATCGATACAGGAAAGACAAAAAGCACAGGCCCGTATACGTTCCTCATACCACCTCGAGCATGTACATCGACACCGTCCAGAAAAATGCGATCCCATATCCCGAGTGCCTTGTCTTTAGAGTCTGTGAGTTGTGGAGTCTGTGGTAGCTGTCGAGATTCGACGCAGTCCCGTGACGCAAGCCCGCCCAACAGTAGAAAGGAGCACGCTGTAGTCACAGTGTTGGCGTGATATAGATACTCAACACCTTTCTGTCTTAGAACCCTGTGTATTGTGGCGCTATTCACACCCGACCCCCCCAGAGTACTGCCAATCGTGAGATTGTCAACACAAACAGGCTACTTTGCGATCGTAGGCACCTAGGCCGCCACTACTCGTGTTCGACCAAAGATGTTATGATTCCTCCGAAAACCGTGTATCGTGACTTGATTCGGTCAATTCCGCGACGGTACCTTAAAGGATCTTGTTGTGCGTTCTTGGTAGAGTACTAGCCAGAAGGATGAAAGTGAACGCATGGAGGTTGTACAACAACCAGTTCAGTCACGCCGATGGTGAAGAACAATGGCAGGTCGTATGCTCTGAATCGGCTTCTAGAAGCTCTGCAAGCACGCAGTGCTCCCAGTGCCCTGTGGAGAACAGAATTCTTACGCCGTCCTTAAGCCTTCCTCCAACACCTGCGCGACATATTCTACTTCCTCGCAGGTGAGGTTGTTGTGGAAGGGGATGGCTATGCTAGTCCGCCCGGCGAACTCCGTTACGGGAAAGTCACCTTCCTTGAACCCGAACATCTGCCGGTAGAAAGGCTGCAGGTGGATCGGGGTGAAGTACGGGCGGCAACCCACTCCATTCTCGGTGAGGACCTTCATCACATGGTTTCTTATCTCCATCTGGCGCTTATGGTTAGGCTCATCAACCCCGACACGGATGACGTAGACAAACCAGCTCATCTTGGTGACCTCAGGTGCTACCTTGGGCAACCAAACACCTGATATCGAGGAGAGCCTCTTATAGTACATATCCGCCACTCGCTGGCGCTTCTCGATGATCTCCTCGATCCTCTGCATCTGAGCCCATCCGAGCGCTGCGGACATCTCATCCATACGGTAGTTGAAACCAAGACGCTCATGGGAGAGCCAGAGCCCCGACTCCCCTCTACCCTGGTTGGCCATACTCCTGCATAGGCGTGCTATCTCTGGGTCATCAGTCACGACCATTCCGCCTTCACCTGTGGTTATCTGCTTATTCGGGTAGAAGGCGAATACCGCCCCGTCGGCATAGGCTCCATTACCGCACTTGACACCTTTGTACTCGGAACCAAGGGACTCGCAGGAGTCCTCTATGACTTTCAGCCCGTGGCGCTCAGCTATCTCTTTTATGATATCCAGCTTCGCCGGCTGGCCGAATGCATCAACCGGCAGAATGGCTTTTGTCCTTGGAGTAATGGCGTCCTCGATGAGGTCCGCGTTTATGTTGGCTGTGTCCAACTCAATGTCCACACACACCGGCTTCGCCCGCTCGTACAGAATGCAGTTGCTGGAAGCTATGAAGCTGAACGGTGTAGTGATGACTTCGTCTCCGTCACCAATACCGAAAGCTCGGATGAGGAGATGAAGACCGCTGGTGCCTGAGTTAACGGCAACAGCGTGGCGAACTCCAACATAAGAAGCGACGGCTGACTCGAATCTCGTCAGGTTCGGGCCCAGGGCGAGCACGGGAGACTGCACAACCTCGATAACAGCAGTTATTTCTCTGTCTGTCAGGTCAGGACGCGAGAGATGGACTTTCATTGGTAAACGCCTCGTTTCACCACTGGTATTAGGTGCGCGGCCCTCAATCACGATTCGATCGTTTTCACCACTCTGGCGGGGACTCCCACCGCCACGCATCTTGGGGGAATGTCGGTGGTAACGACTGCTCCGGCTCCTATCACTGCCCACTCCCCAATACTAACACCTGGTATCACCGAAGCGCCAGTTCCGACGTGGCAGCCTTCTCCGATGGAAACGTTGCCAGCCAAGTGAGCCCCTGGGGATATATGAGCGTAGTCACCAATCGTGCAATCGTGATCAACTGAGCAACAGGTGTTCAAGATCACGTGTCTGCCAACTCGTGCGCCAGTATTTACGACGACTCCGGGCATTAGAACTGTCCCGGTTCCGAGTTGAACGGAAGCTGAGATAGAGCCAAAAGGATGCGCAACGGCGGGCGCAACTCGGATACCCCTAAGCAGGTCTTGATCGATGTGACGGCGGACACGGTTATCACCAATGGCAATCAAGACCTGAGAGTCCGGGTGGCTGTCCAGTAGATCTTCCAGTATCTCGACGGTTCCGAGTAGTTGACATCGCGGGTCAGGAGCAACCGTTGCACGGTCATCAAGAAACCCCAAAACCTGCAGATTGTTAGCCAGAACAACGTCCAGCACAACCTTTGCGTGACCCCCTGCACCTACTATGATCAGCTTTTGTTCCATTTCAGTAACCTCTTTCACAGACCACTCGTCGATCCGGTAAACGGCGGCATAGTAGCATGACCCTGTGCACTCACCCCTCTACCGGACAATACCTGCGATACGGTCTTCAGAAGTATGGTGAAATCCAGGGCCAAAGACCAGTGCTCTACATAGTAAACATCAAGCTCAAACTTCTCTTCCCATGAGAGATCGTTTCTTCCGCTAACCTGAGCCAAACCAGTTATCCCCGGTTTCATCAAGTGGCGTTTGGCTTGGCGTTCG
>JAKOVF010000028.1 GCA_029782225.1 Chloroflexota bacterium
TCCAGATGACCTGACGGTCGTGGATGAATCCCCGCTCGTGACTACCCAGCATATCCTTGAGTTTGTTCGCCGCTTCGTTCTTGACGCGCTGTATCTCTTTTTCCTGCCGGCAGGCGTCTTCGTATTCGTTAATGAGGGCTAACGCATCCAGCGGGAGTTCGATTTCTGTACCTTCTTCCGCTTCGGGATACAGCCGTGTCAACAGCTCAGTAGAGGCATCGGTGCCATCGATCGGTGGGGGCACCTTTTCCGTCACTCTGCGCCAGAAGTCACTTTCCGCTGCGACAAGTTCACGGATGAAGCCGTCATCCCTCGGCACTTCGTAGTGCTTGTACTCCTGCCCTCCGATTAGAACGGCGACATACCATGTGTCGTACCCGGTGACGGCCATATAGTGCTGTACCTGTGGGTAGTAATACTCGGGGATACCGATGCGCCAGTCATCGGCATTGTAGAGACCGGCGGTTTTGCACTCGAGCCCAGCAGGCTGGCCCACAACCAATCGGTCCACGTTAGCGATCATGAAGGGGTATTTGCGAGACTGGAGCATGGCATTCATACGCCTGGTCTTGAGGCCTGTGCGCCTTGTGAATTCCTTCGCGACTACGGCCTCCAGAACAGTACCCCAGTACATCTTTTCATTCTCCTCATTGTCCTCATCGTCCCGGGTGAATTCCCCGGTCTTTTCTAGCCATACATCCATTGCTGTCCGCCAAGGACTCAAGCCCATGATGGCAGCTGCGTCAGACCCGCCGATTCCGTTCCGCCGTAGACGTAGCCATTCGGCTTTCGGCATGTCCTTGGTCTTGGCGAAAACGGTCCATGCCCTCATACTGTTCCCTCCCTCTTCTATAGAGTCTGAGGGCGGTGCTATATCGCTCTTCGGCGGCCTTGAGCGCATAACAGGCAGCATCAATGTGTTCTTTGTCCGCCATATTGAATTGCCGGCGGGCTAGCTCAAGGTTTTTCAGGGCCTTTACTACTTCTTCGGCCATGCGATGCACGCTTCCACCCCCATTCAGTCACTACACAAGACGCTGCGAACAAGATGCCTATGACCAAGTAGACCTTCAGAATGTACAGAATAAGCTGCTTACCTACCCAGCAGATGTTGATCATTTGACGATACCCGCTTTCTTGAGGCTGTCCAGCACCTTGTTAGCGATGAAGTCCCAGTCGTCGTGCTCAATGCCCGACACGGCTAGACCCCTGCGGATGGCCTCAAATGC
>JAKOVF010000072.1 GCA_029782225.1 Chloroflexota bacterium
CACGAAAAAGAGACCGAAAGCCTCGGTCTCAGCGTATGTTTAGTTGGTGGACCCAAGGGGAGTCGAACCCCTGACCTCTTGAATGCCATTCACGCGTCGGATGCGATAATATCGAGGTTTGAAGCCCGCTGTGTGTATTGCGGGTGTATTATGACCCCGATTTTCAGCGACCGCTGGCCGACTTTACCGAGGCGTCCACCACTGGCACGCGTCGGCCTCGGGCCCGATCCGCGTCGCACACTGGATGCGTTCCTTTGTCGTGTACCCGCCACGCACCAATCTTTTTTCTCCCACCGCAGGTAGATCGCTTACGGTTTTCTCAACTTTTTCGTGTATGATGTTGACAACACCCATCCTCTGATGTGTGATAAAGACAACAGGAAGACAACTCCAACATCAACGAGGAGGATGATCGGAACGGCAACCTATCGTGCAGCGTACTGGAGGACGGCAAGGGCGCAGAGGTCGTGCTGACCCTCCGGGAGCACGCTCATCTGAGCGACGGAGAGGGGTTGGATTAAATAAGGGCTCCGAACATTAGACTCATTCGCGGTTGACTAATGGACAGACTAATGGACAGGGAAACGAGCTCATACGATACTCTCTGGTTTATCTCCTTATTGTCGTGGCTTTAAAGCCTTTTACCCCAGTGCTATAAGGAATCACGCTCGTCGTGTCCAGCTGCCGAAGGATTGTATGGCAGGCCCGTTGAACCGAACGGACGCGGACAGAAAACACGGAGGTGTCCCCATGAAGCGTGCACATTATGTTGTCCTGGTTGCTCTTCTCACTATGCTCCTGGCTGGCTGCGGTAGTCCACCGCCGATCCCAGAGGAGGCCATCAATGGTGCATACGACGTCATCAACCAGTATGACGGAGTGCGTGAGTCTCTGGTGGACGTTCAGGGACGAAAGATCGTGCTGGTGCTCATTGTATCGCCGGCCACGAGCGAGCAGTACGCGAAGCAGCTAGGCGAGAACTTCGCTCGTGCGCTGGCGGCATGGGCGTCCAGTCATTCCGAGGATTTCAAGGGGTTGCCTACTAAAGAGTACCTCGGTAAACTTTACGAGCTTTACGATCTGGATATTCGGGTTGCGTGGAACGCCGATCACGTGATCGCCCACGGCATAAAGACACGAGGTAAGTATAACTCAATCCGATGGATAGACTGACCACCACACCGCATAGGAGCCCCGGGGGACTGCTCTCCCCCGGGGCTTCGCGCTAAAACCTCCACGTCGCCTCGATTCCTGCCTGCCACTCCCCGTCCCATCTCCGCGCCACTCCAGCACGCCAAGGGCCTGCCTCCACCCTGGCAGCCAGTCCGTCGAGAGTCAGGCCCGCAGTTACGTCGCCGACGCGCAGGAGCGGCGTCAGGATTTTGGGGCGGCCATCGCCTGCACTTTGGCCTTGATGGTGTTGCGTTCATCCTTGAGGGCTTGGACCTGCGCCTCTAGCAGGTCATCGAGCCACTCCTGCACTGGCCCAAGTGCGGCCGTCAATACGTCCATCGACCTCTGGCTAATGACGCGCAAAAATACGTCCCTACATGAAGGAATTGACCAAAAGAGGTCGAACAAAGAGGAAGTGAATATCAGACTATGCGGAGGTGTCGGTATGAAGCGCTTTGTAGTGTCCGTCGCTATCGCCTTGATGCTCCTAGGCACCATAACGTCTGTAGCTGCGGAACCCAAGACGATCCCCGGCTGGGTGGAACTACACCAGGATATGGAGCTGTTCAAAGGAGCGCTCGATCGTACGGTAGCCAGCACAGTCCTAAACACTTATCTCCCCGGGTACGGTGTGGTGTTTCTGTTTTCGGTGAAGTACGGGATGGCTCTGGATGACGTCCAGTATGAAGTGGAGCGTGCCCTGCGGTTCATCACGCCTACGATAGGGGTGCTGCCCGAGGGTGAGGTTATCGCCATAGTCGGATACTCTGAGTCGTTAAGGGGCGATTGGGAAATCATG
>JAKOVF010000083.1 GCA_029782225.1 Chloroflexota bacterium
CTCAAGGATAATCATCACTGGCAGTACGAGTTCAAGGAAAAGATCGAGGAAAATGCGGACGATGAAGTCCAGAGAGGCGACTTCGGTGAGTTCGAGGATGATGACTCCGCCTCTGAACCGGAAGAATATGAAATATTCGAAGCCGAGACCAGCCGGGAAAGCGATGAATTCTTCCTGAATTGCGGGAACTGCGACCGCGAGATCGAATTCGGCTGGTCGGAACCCGACCGGCGCGGTCTCATCCTGCCGGTTGAGTTTTCCGACTTCACTCCCTCTGAAAGCTGGCCGGATCCCAAATATGTGGCGCTCTGGCAAAAGCGGGGCTGGCTGCGTGCGGGGCATATCCAGCCCTGATCCTTTATTGTTACGTATGGAGCGGAGCATGAAACCCTATAAATTCCTGATCGTTGGAAGCGGCATGACCGCTGACGCCGCGGTGCGCGGCATCCGTGAACTCGACCCGTATGGCTCGATTGGCATCATAGGGGCTGAAACCGATATACCGTATGCCCGTCCGCCGCTCTCGAAGGGCATGTGGAAAGGCCGCCCGTTCGAAAAGATCTGGCTCGGCACCGGTAAATTGAACGTGGATCTTCACCTCGGCCGTCAGGTCACTGTACTGGACCCGGCCGCAAAATATGTGCGCGACGATCAGGGCGACGAATATACCTACGATAAGCTTTTGCTCGCCACCGGCAGCTCCCCCGTCCGTTTGCCGATTGGCGGTGAAGGAATCATTTACTACCGCACGCTTCAGGATTACCAACGCCTGGTCGCCCTGGCCGAACAGGGCCGGCGCTTTCTTGTGATTGGCGCCGGTTTCATTGGCTCTGAAATCGCCGCGGCACTACGTGCCTCTGGCAAACAGGTGACGATGATATTTCGAGATCGCTCCATCGGGGAGAATATTTTTCCGCCCGAACTTTCCCATTTCCTGAATGATTTCTATCGCCGCAAGGGTGTGGAGCTCATGCCCGGAGACGAGGTCACCGGCCTCGAGAGAACCGGTAGCAGCTTCAAGGTCCAGAGCCGAGGCGGGCGCACTTTCGAAGTGGATGGCGTTGTGGCCGGGCTTGGGGTCCGCCCGAACGTTGAACTGGCGAAATCCGCTGGCCTGAAGGTCGAAGACGGCATTCTCGTGGATGATCATCAGCGAACATCCGCTCCCGATATCTTCTCCGCCGGCGACGTGGCGATGTTCCCGCATAAAGTATTGGGCAGATTGATCCGCGTGGAGCATGAAGATAATGCCTTGAAAATGGGCAGGCAGGCTGGACGTAACATGGCGGGCGCAGATGAAGTCTATACTCACACGCCATTCTTCTACTCCGATCTATTCGAATTGGGTTATGAGGCCGTAGGGGAGCTGAGCAGCAAACTGGAGATGGTTGCGGATTGGCAGGAGCCGTTCGAGAAAGGCGTGGTTTATTATCTTGAAGATGGACGCGTACGCGGCGTTTTGCTGTGGAACGTGTGGAAAAAAATAAAAGAGGCGGCTGATTTGATGGCCGAGCCAGGCCCGTTCAAAGCGGCTGAACTAAAAGGCCGATTATGGAAGAATGATCAAGCCGTATCGATTGTCGCATCGGACGCAATCCCATGAAAAGAAACCCTGTATTGGATAAAGTGCTGGCCCCTCCAGAAGGCATCGCGGCCGCCCAACAGCTCACGGCAGAGGGAATTAACGTCAACTTTTCCCTGCTCTTCGGCCTGCCCGGATACCGCGAAGGGGCGGATACATACAACGCACTGCCGATCGAAACGCTGATTCCTCCTCCATACCAAGAGCATCCAGATCAGAATTTGTCTGAGGCTGATCAAATTCTGAAGGATTTCTCGTTCGTTGGAATGGATCAGGATGCGGCTGCGGAACC
>JAKOVF010000084.1 GCA_029782225.1 Chloroflexota bacterium
GGCTGAGGCCTGTCCGCTTCGTCTCGGACCTCGATGGCTGGTCGCGGTGACGAAGGCAGTTCCTGCGCTGATAAAGGCGCGACATACTCTCTCAGGACCGCCTCCGCAGTTTCCGGGGCGGAAGGCTGCGTCAATTCCACGCTGGCGCAGACTGTATGTCCGTCCGTCACTGCAACGCGGTTGGTGTGCACGCTGAATCCAATGTCTGCCAATTCAACTTTGTGCGCGTTCAATTTCCCAAGTATTTTGCGCGGTTCCCATTCGACCTTGTCTTCCTCGCCATTGATGTTGGGAATAACATTGTCCATGATATCCAGCGAAGGGACGCCGGGATAGCCCGCGCCCGAGAGCGCCTGCATCGAGACTGCAAAGACTTTCTTCACACCAAAGGCATCGTCGAGGGCCTTGAGCGCGACCGTGAGACCCGTGCTTGTGCAATTCGGGTTGGTCAGAATGCATCCACTCCAGCCGCGCTGCTCACGCTGGTTTTTCACCAGTTGAATATGCTCCGCGTTGACTTCGGGGAGGAGCAGGGGTACATCCTCCGCGCGGCGATAAGATGAGGCGTTCGAGCAGACCGCAAATCCCGCCTGAGCAAATTGAGGTTCCAGGTCTTTCGCGAGATCGGATGGCAACGCAGAGAAAACAATCTTTGCGTCCATGCAATCCGGCTGTGCAGGGACGACGACCATCTCGCGCGCGTACTCGGGCATGGGGTCGTTCAACACCCAGCGAACAGCCTGAGGGTAGGGTTGACCGACCGATCGATCCGAAGCAGCCAGGGCAACAACCTTGAACCACGGATGTTGATCCAATAATGAAATAAATCGCTGACCGACAGAGCCAGTCGCGCCGAGAACGGCAACAGGGATTTGGGACATGATAAGGACTCCTTTTCATATTCATAATATTCTGTCATTGCGAGGAGGGCGCTAGCCCGACGAAGCAATCTCAAAATCTGCCGAGATTGCTTCGGGCGAAAGAGCATCGCCCTCGCAATGACGGATTAGGCGACTATCAACTCATGCAGCGCTTTCACGGCTTCATCTGAGTCTTTCGTCTCCACTACCATGCTGATCGAAACATCTGATGAGCCATGCGCGATGGCAAGGACGTTGATGTTCTGGCTTCCGAGCTTGCTAAAGATCTGTCCCGCCACGCCGGGTGTATTGCGTGTACCAACACCTACCGCGGTGATGATGGCGATTTCATCTGTGGCCCAAACACGGTCGATGTCTCTTTCCATTAACTCGATGGCAAAGGCTTTGTGCAGAGCGTCCAACACAGCATTTGTAGATTCACTGGGGATCGCAAAGCAAATGGACTGCTCCGATGATGCCTGCGTGATCAATGGCACGCTGGTTTTAGTAGAAGCTACAGCGGAAAACGCTCGCGCGGCCACACCAGGGACACCGAGCATCCCGCGCCCTTCAATCGTGACCAGTCTCTGCTTGCGGATAGCGGTCACGGCTTTGACAATATGTCCGTTGGCCTGCGCTTTTCCATTCCCTGCGGAATTCGGAATTAGCCGCGTGCCCGGATGAGATGGATTGAACGTGTTGCAAATCCTCAGTCCAATACCGGCTTCAATGACAGGTCGAATTGTCTTTGGATGAATGACCTTTGCTCCGTAGTAGGCAAGTTCGGCAATCTCGCTGTAGGTCATTTCAGGTAACGTCCGTGCCCCGTTAACAACGCGCGGATCGCTGGTCATTACGCCGTCCACATCCGTCCAGATCCAGACATCATCTGCAGGCAACACCGCGCCGATGATCCCCGCGGTATAGTCGCTTCCGCCGCGGCCTAATGTGGTAATTACACCCTCTGGCGTTGCGCCGATAAAGCCGGTAGTGATTGCGACAATACCCTCATCCAAAAGTGGATTCAAGTACGCTCGCGTCTTTTCCGTTGTGAGTTTGAAATCGGGATGAGCATTCTGGAAATGAGCGTTGGTAATGATGAATTCTGTGGATTCGATTGCTTTCGCTTCAATCCCCGCGCTCTCAACAGCGGCAGTCAATAGGCGGAGGCTCATCCTTTCGCCAAGGGATGCCACTGCATCCAGTGCCCGCGGACTGGCTTCGCCGAGCACCGCAATCGCTTTGCAAAAGTCAATCAGCGAAAGGATGAGCGCGTCGATTTCCTGCTTTGTCCTTTCGCACAACTCGTTGTCTTTGATCAGAGCCTCAGCCGCGGAAAAATGTTTTTCACGCAGCGATTTTTCCGCATCGGGAAGCGAGTCTACTTTTCCTTCTGCAGCTTGAGCAGCGCTGTCCAGCAGGAGATTAGTCACCCCTGACATGGCGGAAGTGACCACAACCACGTGCGGCCACTCCTCGCGCGCCTGGCGAATGATCTCTACAGCGCGGGTCAATGCATCCGCTGAGCCGACCGATGTCCCACCGAATTTCATCACGAGCGTTTCCTTTGGCATGGCGTTCTCCTTATCTTCTCCCCTCTCCCATATTGGGAGAGGGATCGGGGGTGAGGGCTGTCGCAAACAAAAACGCCCCACGTTACCGTGAGGCGTTGTGCATCCCGATTAACCTGAGCTTCGGTTACTTCTGTCCAAGCACAAAATCCTCACGGGGATGCCGGGAGGTAGTAGTCATGGACATGGTGTTGAAGCAAGGCTCGTACATATTGGGCGCAACTATATCACTCACGTCCAATGCCGTCAATATGGATTTCTGAATGTGTCAACCTGAGGGAGCGTTCGCTGCGACCTAAGGATCTGATTCAGCGGCGTAGAGAGATTCTTCGCTTCGCTCAGGCGTGTTTGCGCACGGCCGTTTCGCCCCAATAGGCTCCCAGCCCGAACGAGGTGCAGGGAGAATGACATCACTGGCAAGCGGTGTATAATGCGGAAATTTTATTGAGGATTTCGGCATGGATCTCAACCATCAATTCGAACTCATCCGTCAGTCGCCAACCGTTGCAATGGGGGACCGTATCATGACGTTACAGGCCACGGGCCGCAGGGTCATCGGCCTGCAAATGGGCGACCCGGATTTCCCAACGCCGCCCCTCATTTTGGATGTTGCCTTCAAAGCGATGCAGAGTGGATTGACGCATTACGCTCCGAGCCGTGGACAGCTTGAATTGCGACGTGCGGCCTCTACCAAACTGCAACGCGACAATCACGTTTCCTACGACCCGGAAGCGGAGTTGCTGGTCACTCATGGAGGAATCCACGCCTATTATTTGGCGATGCAATCCATATTGAATCCCGGTGACGATGTGTTGGTCCCCGACCCCACGTGGGCAACCCATGCGAACATGATCGTCATGCTGCGCGGTAATGTGATCCGAGTCCCTGCCCTGGCAGAAAATGGATTCATTCCCACTTTTGATGCGTGGAAAAAAGCACTGACTCCGAGGACACGCGTGATAGTTTTGAACTATCCATCGAATCCAACAGGGGCATATCCAACCCGGGAATATCTGCAAAAGCTACAGGATTTCGCCGCCTCGCATCACCTTTGGATAGTGAGCGATGAAGTATATGAAAATCTCTATTACGGCGAGAGGCCAACCTCGGCGGCTGCTTTTGAGGGTACGAAAGAACGGACCATCCTGGTTCATAGCCTGTCCAAATCCTATGCCATGACCGGCTGGCGCGTTGGATATCTGGCAGCGCCTGCCCAGGTTATTGAGAATGCCCTGAAGGCAGGTCAAAATTCCATTACCTGTGTGGCTCCCTTCATCCAAAAAGCTGCGGCCTTTGCTTTGACCGATCCCCAGATCCAGCAAGCCACAGCGGACATGCGCATTGCCTATGCAAAACGTCGCCAGGTGGTTTTGGATGTGGCGCGTGAATGGGGAGAGTTGCCAGTCCAGGTGACGCCAGCCATGGGTGCGTTTTATTTCTTCCTTGATTTCCGCGCGTTGAAAATGCCATCGGTGGAAATTTGCGAGCGCCTGCTGGAAGAAGCCGGCGTTGGACTCGTGCCCGGGTCCGCGTTTGGCGCGCAGGGTGAGGGATTCGTCCGTATGACGATTGCGGCCTCCGATGCAGACGTCGATGCAGGCTTTAGAAAAATCCTTGAATGGGCGGAGCGACAATAGCTGGCCTGGACACACCCCATCCAAAAGTATAATGTTCCCTAAATTCATACGTCCGTAAAAGAGGCTCAACATGCGTGCCTTGCTCAAAAACGAATGGTCGTTCTTCGCCATAGCACTTGTCGCCAGTATCGTGACTGCTGTTCTCACATTCACTTCGGCAAGTCCCGTTTTGACCTTTCTCATTAGCGCTGTTGCGCTGGCAACGCTGGCGAGTGTGGTGGGGCAGGCCACAGAGCAGCTTGGAAATTACATGGGCCCGGGCGCAACTGGCGTGCTGCAATCTGCGATCGGTAATTTGCCCGAATTATTCGTCAGTTTCTTTGCCTTACAAGCCGGGCTTGTCACGGTAGTGCAGTCCGCGTTGGTTGGCTCGATCCTGGCGAACAGTTTGTTTGTGCTGGGGCTGGCATTTTTTCTGGGTGGAATCAAATACGGGACGCAGAAATTCATGTCTGAGTCTCCGCGGGCAATCGTCATGATGATGGTGCTGGCTGTCTCCGCGCTGGTGGTGCCTACGCTTGCACATGCGCTTCACACGCCCGCCGAAGCCCATGAAGAGACGCTTAGCATCGCTAGTGCCATTATTCTGTTGATCGTGTTTGCCGCGAGCATTCCACTGTCTTTGCAAGGTGGGCCGCTGACGGACACTGGGCTTCACGCAGAGGAAAAGGAAAAACTCTGGACACTGCCGCGCGTGATCGGTGTGCTGGCTGTGGCTGGCGTCGCTGCGGCGCTGGTCTCTGACTGGTTTGTGCAGGCGCTTGAGCCTGCCATTGATACGCTTCATATCTCGCAGGCGTTTGCTGGCCTGGTGGTCGTCGCGATCGCAGGGAACGCCGTAGAGAACGTTGTCGGGATTCAGCTTGCGCTGAAAAACAAAGCGGATTACGCCATCAGTGTCATCATGAACAGTTCCCTGCAGGTCGCTCTCGCGTTGACCCCGATCCTGGTTTTGCTCTCTTTCTTTTTCACCCCTGTGGCATTGACCCTGGTCCTGCCGCCGTTATTAGTGGTTGGCCTGGCATTGGCCGCCATCCTGAGCGCGTTCATCGTGTACGATGGCGAATCGAACTGGCTGGAGGGTCTTGCCCTAATGGGACTCTACGTCATGATAGCAATCTCCTTCTGGTGGGGATGAGGTAGTCGATGAGAGTCGCATTTCAAGGGGAGCCGGGTGCCTATTCAGAGGAAGCAGTTTTCGGGTATTTCGGAAGCGTGGACGCAGTTCCGTGTGAGTCATTTGACGCGGTGTTCGAGTCAGTGGCCGCGCGGGAATGTGAGTCGGCGCTGATCCCCATCGAGAATTCCCTGGCGGGGAGCATCCACCAAAACTATGACCTGCTCCTGCGCAATGACCTGCACATCGTGGGCGAGTATTTGCTGCGTGTGCATCATTGCCTGATCGCGCTGCCCGGCGTGGACAGGTCTGAGATCAAGAAAGCAATCAGCCATCCGCAGGCGCTGGGGCAGTGCGCGTCCTATCTGCGGACAAAAGGCATCGGGCCCGAGGCAGTATATGACACGGCGGGGAGCGTGAAGATGCTCAAGGCTTCGGGCACAAGAGATACGGCCGCGATCGCTTCACGACGCGCATCTGAAATTTATGGAATGCAGATTCTCGAAGAGGGGATTGAGGATAACCCTGAGAATTACACGCGCTTCCTGGCGATTGCGCGGGAAGCGGTGAAGCCCGAGGGCGAGGCCAAAACTTCGATTGTGTTCACGTTGAAAAACGCGCCGGGTGCGTTGTTCAAGGCATTGAGTGTCTTTGCTCTGCGTGATATTGACCTGACCAAGATCGAGTCGCGCCCACTGGCGGGCAGCCCATGGGAATATCTCTTCTACATCGATTTCATCGGCGCGGCACAGGAAGAAACGGCCCGCCGCGCGCTCGATCATCTGGGGGAATATGCGACAATGCTAAGGGTGTTGGGGTCCTACCTAAGATATAAGGGGAGTACCTAAGATCGAAAACAGAATAAAATGAGAGGCATGAACTGTCCAACATGCCAATCGAATTGGAAACAATACAAAGCGGGCTTCAATCCAAGCGGAAGTCAACGCTATCGGTGTGGTGAATGTCATCGGGTCTATACGCCTGAGCCAAAGCAGCACGGCTACTCGGAGGCAATTCGTCTGCTGGCCATCCGCATG
>JAKOVF010000111.1 GCA_029782225.1 Chloroflexota bacterium
GGTTCCATAAAAGTGAGCCGGTGCTGCTTTGTTTGGGGGTCCCAGCGGTCGCCCAAAAACCAGCCCACCTTGCCTGCCAGTTCTTGCAGAGCATCCCAAACGGTCTTATCCTTTACCACGTATGGCCGCACATACGCCTGGCTTGGGACCGGACAGTACAGCGAAACGACACCGGGACCAAGATTGTTGTCAATAATGGCCTGCATCACCGATTCAATGGACACGTCCTCATCGTTGCTACCATACTCCTGCTCGGTTTCAATGAGAGTGTCCTGCAAGAGCTTCGCTTTACTCTTGGCCTGCACAGATATAATAGAACCATTTTGGCGCACCCCGATGTTCTCGCCAAGGAACCCTTCAAAAAGAAACGTCCAGTCGTTAACTGTAGGTTGTTGACCCTTAGGGGTTAACGCCACTGCCAAGACAACTTCACGGTACGGCCAAAGTAGGGGGACATACTCACCGTTGGCATCTAGGTTCCACGCGCTATTCTTGTCATGGGGCGAAAACGAGTCCCGTTCGTATCTATGCTGCGCTCCGAAGAGAAGGTTGATCAGTTTGGAGGCAGAGTCGCCCTTATCGCCCACCACGTCACCCGCGTCACCAACAACGAAAGAGGCATCTCGTGCCAAGGAGTCTCGCCACGTGGGCATCATGGTTCCGTCGTTGTGGAGGTCAAAGCGAAGCATTTGAACGACACCATCATTACCACCGACACCGACGTTCGTGACGTCCCCGCGCTCCACGGTTACGCGAGCAAGCCAAGGCGCTACATCCACCCACGTTTCACCGTCTGGTCGACCAATGAACAGTCTTACGTGTACCTGGCGTTCTCTCGGAATGAGTGCCATGGTAGCTCACCTCCCCAATAAAAAAGCCGTCTTCGGAGAGACGGCCAAATCTATGTTCCGTGAATTAACTGCTACGGGATCACCCGCCTATAATGGGCTTCCACTTGCTCCATCTGCGTCCGGTCGCTGGTAAGATAATCCTAGAATGCGGAGAGCCCCCAGCGGTTGCCAGGGGCCCATATATGTGGGCTTACGCCCTATTTGTGTCCAATGGTACCACATAAAGCTCTCCGTGTCCATAACGAGTATAGAAAGTGTAACTACATGGCGCTATACAGGCATTTCCTCGCCCCTCTCCCCATCGTCCACCTGCTCCATCTCCCGGACCTCCACACCCATGTAGATGTAGTCGCCTGCGTCGACGGGTGGGGACTGCACGACGTACTGCGTCTCCTGGTCAAACAGGGGCACAGCCTCGTACACGACAGGTTTGGCCCCGGGATATCCTGGGTTAACCCTCACCAGTTGCCCGTTTTGAATGATTCCGTAGGTCTCTCTCATGACACACCCCTCCTCACCAGCCGGCCGCCAAAGGTCACGTCCGAGTACACCGAGAGGGCGTCCAAGCGCCAGCACGACGGACCGGCAAACAAGCCATAGTACCAGTGCCCGCCGACGCGGGCGACCCGTTGACCCGTAGATCGATAGTAGTAGTCGCTATAGTACGTAGACGTAGTCCCGCCGAGTTCTACAGGAAATTCTGCGAATGGGTAATCTGGATCGAACCCCATTTCCTTGATATAACCGTTGGCGTCAGCGTTTACATATCCAAGCTTCTCATATGGAGACGCAAACAGGTTGCTAGCGTACTGCTCGGCATCCTTACATACCCATGCCTGATGGTCATTGATGTTTACACCATCAACCCACTGCCATACACCATCATAAGGCGACTCAATACCGCGATAGCTACAAGGGTATTTACCATCATTGGTGCCAATGTACCCGCTAGATGCGGCAATGTTTTTACTGAATCCATTAAGCCAGCCGCGAGAAGCAAC
>JAKOVF010000112.1 GCA_029782225.1 Chloroflexota bacterium
TAACCAGTGGATATCTCATGCCTCTGGGCTTCCGCCCATCTCTCATCTTCTGAAACTGAGCATACAAACTGCCTACGTCAAAGACCGCTTCTGTGGTACATTCCATTTCGACCTTCCTTGCTGTGTTTTGTGCCTCACACAAAAGCATATCAAGAAAGGTCACTTTTTACCCAAATTCCGCGACTTTAAGAAAGCCCTGAGGCTTGAACCTTGCGAGGGTTATAGTACCGCGGGGGCACTCTCCAGAGCGACCCATTAATGCATCGCCGGGCAACATACATATTAACTCATATGAGCACTTACCCAACACACACTGTCCTGATCCTCTCGAACGATGCCGATTCAGCGGCAACGATAGAGGCTCTTTTCCGCGAAAGAAACTGCGCAGTGCTGACGGAAACATCCGCGAAGAAAGCGGTTGAGACGGCACGGGTGCTGTCCCCGTCGCTTCTTATCCTTGACCTGGACCTGCCTCACGTTGAGCGACTCCTTCTCTGCCGACGGCTGCGCGCGGTCATGAGCGGCGCGATCCTGCTATTATCTTCGTCGCGACATCAAGAACAGATTTGTGAGTATTATCTTGCCGGTATCGATGAGCATCTCGCCACCCCGCTCTCGCCCATGGTGCTGCTGGTCAAGTCGATGGCATGGTTGATGCGCAATGAATGGATGGATGTTCCCTCGCAGCCAAGCAGTGCATACAGCTAACATACTCCCCTCCTCCTCAGAGTTGGTTCGGATCACAAAACGACGGGCTGTGAGCCCGTCGTTTTGGTTCTACAGGTAAAAGCGTCCCGAAGGTTGTGATCCCTCGGCTTTGCCTCGGGACATGCCTTCGGGACGTTGCACTTACGGAGTGATCGGAGCAATCCTCCCGGCGAGCAGCGCATCCAATGTGTCGCGGACAAGGCGCTCTTTGCCGGGACTGAGCAGTGTTGGGTCCACATCTGCAATTCCCAGCGGAGATTGAACGTTGACCCCGCCCTGCCCGGCCACAAGATTGGGCCACGAATTCTGGATCGCCTTGATCGTATCCGGTTGAATGGTCATTACCCAGCCGCCGGGACGCTGTTCCGGCATATCGGTGCCGATCAGCATTGCCCCGGTCGTCCCCACATAGGAGAGGAAGTCCGGGTCTGCCAGGGTGGGATAAATAAACAGGGTATAGACTTTTCTGTCGTTGAGCAATACATTGGCGTAACCGCCATAGCGATCCTTGGATTCATCCGCAGGGATTTCAATATACGTGGGATAGGTGATCGGGCTGATATAGAACGTGCGGCACAGGCCGCAGTAGTACGTCATGCCATTTGAAAAAGCCTGGAAGGCTCTCTGCGCATCGGCATTTCCCTGTGGGATGATCATGCCAATATGATACTCATCGCTGATCATGGCAGCAGTGTAACCGGCCAGGAAAGAGGGAATATCCATTTGCGAATCACCCGCCAGCACGCTGACATTCCCACCCGCGGTAATGCCCGAAATATTGACCGCCAGGAATTGGACTTGCGGCGCGGTGGGCGCCAGCGTAACAATGCCCGGGTCTGGCGGCAGGGCAATCACGATCTTTAACATGGGGTCGGCCAGATCCTGTGGCGTCAATGCGTTCCGCACCTGAAAGCGATACCCGGAGGCCTGCGCCAGGTCATAGACCGTTTTTTGATAAAGTTCAGAGGCGGCCGGATCCATATCTGCGGGGATGACCAGGATTGCCAGGAAGGTGCTTGGGGTTGCAGTAAATGTAGGCGTAGGGATGGGTGTGTCGGTCGGAATGGCAGTTGGCGCTTCTGTGGCAGTCGACTTGGCACAGGCGCTCAGAGCGGCGATGATGAGGATCACGAACAGGATATATTTTGCTCGCACAGGGAAACTCCGAAATGCAGAATGGCCGAATTATAACCTGTCCAGAATTATGCCTGAGAGCAGCAGATCATTCCCTTAAATAGAACGACGAGGTTATCGCAACCTCGTCGTTTCAACAGGTCAATGCGCCACTAATTCATGGAAACTTTGATCTTCTTCGGGCGGGCGGATTCGGCCTTGGGCAGACGCAGAGTCAGCACGCCGTCTGTGATCTCTGCTTCGACCTGGTCCGCTTCGATAGAAACCGGCAGGCGCAAGGTCCGTGCGAAGGAACCGTGCGGCAGTTCGTTCAACAGGTACTCAGCTTCGTCAGCCTTGTACTCGCCCTCGATGCGGACGACATCATCCAGAACCTGAATGGTCAGGTCTTCGGCCTTGAGGCCGGGCACAAGGGCCGAGAGGATATAGGCGTCCTCTTCACTGCGGACATTCACATCCAGGTGGGCATGGGCGGGCGCCTGATCAGCGGCCCAGCGGCGGGCCATGCGGCGATACGGGTAAGTTTGTACGTAGAAGGTCATGGTAGTTCTCCTTGGTTGTTTATGTTGATTGCCTGTATGATATTGTGGCCGTGTTAGAAATAAGCAAAAGAAGAAACAAAATTTTATAAGAAAATCTGCACCGAAAATCAGCCGCGTGGGACACGAATTCAGGGCTCAGACCTCATCCAGGTCGAACTTTTTCGTGTGTACAAACGTCTGTGAAGTACAATCAAAAAGGAGCAGGATGAACATGAAAATCTTGTTTTTTGTCCTTGCAATGGCTGGGGTTCATCTCATGGTCAGTTGCGGTGGGAATCCGATGGCGACAGGTTCATCTACACCCACACAGTCGGTCACAGTAGCGGGAGGACAGATCATCCCAAACACCCCCTTGCCCTCAGAAAGTAACAATGGTGTTCCCATGCCCAATCAAACACCCCCTTCCGACCCGAGCTCTCAAAAGCTCATCCAGATCGCCACGAAGAGCCTGGCGCAGAAGCTGCAGATCGACATTGAGCAGATCCAACTCATCTCAGTCGAAGCCATGACCTGGCCAGACGCCAGCCTGGGATGTCCGCAAATGGGAGTCATGTACGCGCAGGTGGTAACCCCGGGATACAAAATCGTTCTCGAAACCGGTGGCAGGCAATATCCGTATCATACGGATGATAAAGAGAGAGTTGTTCTTTGCGCCGTTCGCTCTGGCGGCGAGTATTTTCCGACCCCGAGGCCCTAACCCATTAAAACGCTGGGCTGGCGAAAGATTTTCGCCAGCCCAATTCATAAATCAACAACCAAAAGTTAAGGACGCTGAATAGTGAAGACCGGGGAGGTCCAGGTCTCCCAATCAGCGGGGTTGTCGGCATTGCCCAACGCCTTAAGAACGGAAACTTTGACAAAATACTTCCCGGTTGGCGCTGTATAGACTCGATGGCCCTTGGTGGTCGTGCCGTCCCAGGCAAACGCAAAAAAGCTAGTGGTAGTGCTGTTGCGGATCATGTACTCCAATTGAAGGACATTGCCAATGGACTTATTCGTCTTAGCATTGAAGGCCTCGATCTTGAAGATGCGCGACTGGTGATCCAGGTGTACCCAAACGTACGGCAGGTCGCCGTTTGCCATTGTGAAGGTAGTGACAGTATCATCGCTGAACTGATCGCCTAGGAACGGATTCGCGACCGAGAAAGTTGGGAAGACAACTGGATTCACCAACACCTGAATGGACTGGTAATCACCCACGAAGCCGGCAAATGGAACCCGGGTCTCGGGCCCACCTCCGCGCGGTGTGAGGATGATATAGCCGCCGTACTGACCAGTCTCTGGATAGGTGGCCGGCGTAATGGTAACCTTGATTTTCTTCTCACCATGGCGCGGGATGGTGATGCTGGGAACGTTGAAGCTTACCTCCGCATCTGAATCCCAGAAATCAGGGACGATCACTCCCTCCGTGGAAAGGGCATTCTCGAAGGAGAGATCATAAGTGACATTTTTCTCGCCGCTGTTCTCGATCTCAAGCGTTCGGGTCACAGGTCCTTTTTCACCTTCGCCCAGGGATATTTTCGCGGGCTGGACACGCGTTGTCGCCAGAATGGCTTTGTCGATGCGGAGCATGCCAGCGCCCTGTCGATGGACGCTGTCCAGGATGCCATAACTAGGTGCCAAACTCCACAAGGCGGGATCAGCATTGTTCTGCAACACATCGCGGACCTCATCTGCATCCACGTGGCGGAACAAGTGCTGCTTTGGATCATTCAGCGCCTGCAGCAACAGGGCCGATGCACCGGCCACATGCGGCGAGGACATCGAAGTGCCGCTCAGGGTGGCATAGCCGCCAAGTTCCAGCGGGAAGGTGGAATAGATGTTCCCACCGGGCGCACCAATGTCCGGTTTCAGAGCCAGGTCAGGGGAGAGACCATAGGAGCTAAAGGATGAGATCAATCCGCCAGTCGGGCTGGGGGCAGAGAACATCTGGTCGGTCCAGGTCATAGTGATGGGAGCGGTCTGAGCGCGAATAAAAGCGCCATCTTCCATCGAGATGCCAACGACCGGTTTGGGGTTGGTCAGCGGGGCGCCAAGAGTACCATTGAATACACCCGGAGCGTTGTTGGAGACCAATACGGCATCGGCGCCGGCCGCAATGGCATTGGTCGCTTTCACGCCGAATGCACATGTCCCGCGTGCCGCCAGGGCCACTTTCCCGGTCAAATCAGCAGTCAGGGGGTCACATGCCAACCCGACGTCCACGATTTCGCCCGTACCAGAGGTCGGCGCAGCAGGAGAGAACTCCATTGTGACATAGCCGATCTTGGTGTTATTCACCTCGAAGTAGGGCAGGAAGACATTCGTATTGTCAAATGAAGCCACACCAATGACTTGATCGCCCAGTCCCGGGGCACCGGCTGAATACAAGCCGTTCGCACCATTGTTGCCGATTGAAGCAACCACCACGATCCCTTTCTTGACCAGACGGGATGCCGCCACAGCCGTCGGAGATTGGGGCCACTCGTAGGGCGAACCAATGCTCATATTCAGGACCTGCATCTTGTCCTTGTAGATGCGCTCCATGGCTGCCAGCATGATATCGTCCGTGGTGGATCCTTCACAGCCAAAGACACGATACGAACCAAAGGTTACTTCCGGAGCAACCCCTTTCACGGCTCCATTCGCGCCAATGATGCCAGCCACATGTGTGCCATGCCCGTTGCAGTCGTCCGGGTTAGGATCGGGCACCGGGACCGGATTATAGCTGGGCGACGTATCGTCAGCATTGTAGGCATCGCCCACAAAGTCCCAGCCCATCGCGACCCGGCAGCCAGGGCCAAAGCAACCACCCAGATCAGGATGGTCATAATCGATGCCGGTATCCATCACTGCAACTTTGATCCCTTTGCCGGTGTAACCCAATTCTGATTGGGCAACATCCGCGCCAATCATGCCAAGGGATGTGTAGAGTGCAGGGTCATAAGAGGAAGCGGTCGTCTGAGGGACCGAAACCACCATGACAGGATAGATAGCCTTGACGCCCGGAATCCGACTCAGTTTCCCAAGTTCCGATGTTGGAACAGAGACGGAGAACCCGTTCCACAGGCTATCATAGCTGTGCTCTTCTTTGTACTCGATGCGCTGTCTCTTCGCTTCTTCACGGAACTGCTTGTGTTCGTTTGCCACTGCAAATGAGGAATTCCCCTCAGATACGGGTGCCCCGGTCAACTCAACAAACCAGAGGTGCGGGGTTTCGTTCACCATTTCGCCTGTTTCAGCAGAAACCGGTGGGTTTATAGGAACAACCGGGCCGCCGTCAACCGCCCCGACAGGAGCGATACTGCTCAACAGCAGAATCGAGACCATCGCTCCAGAAAACAAGAGTTTCTTAAGCATACATTCCCTCCGCCGAAAAATTTGATTTAGATGTACTCAACTATGAGACATTGTGAAACAACGCAATCAGACTTGTCTCGCTCACCTCCTTTTCTGAAACAACGGCTCCACCGCTCAGCAATCTGGTGATCTGCTCACTCGAGCAAACCCCGACACCTGATTCCCACCTTACGATGGGTCTAATCTTCGGCTTTGCAAATCTGTAAGCCAGCACTTTCATCATATATCAATTATGAAAGAAATTCAAGCAGCAGTTTACCGGTTGGGGGCTTACGCAGAAAGTAGGATAAAAGCGGGTGCATGGCGTCCTAAGAGCGGGAACATTCCAAAGTTCGCGGCGTCGGCATAATACGCTGCCGTTTTAGCGTGAGACCGATGCTTGAATGGAAATGTGTTTTGCATCCCGAGGTGAAATATGAGATTCTTAATAAGTTTGATCCTTGTGGGGTTCGTAATTGCCGGCTGCTCGTCACCGTCTCAAATGAATAGTGCCGCAAGTGAACCCTCTGAGAACACAAATAGCCCCGTTAACTCTTCTGGAGATCCGTTCCAGAAAGCCACTGCATCACAGGATTCTGCATCCTCGGCGCCGCTGGCTGTTACAGTAAGACCGCCATCGATCTATGTCGGTCCCGCTCAGGGTACTCCTCCTGCTGACGTTCCGACACCTCCTGCCGTGGAACCCGGAGACTGGCAGACTTTTACCAGCCCGGATCTTGGAGTGTCCGTAGATTATCCATCATCCTGGAGTGTAGACTATCGGGATCGGACCGCAACATTTACGTCACTGCAGGGCCAATCGATTCGCCTGCAAGTTGCGGAAGCCGGCAACCGCCAGGATTGCGCCACCCTGATCAATTCCCACGGCTTGAGCGTCGACGCCTGCGTGGATACCAGTACTTTTACCTACAGCGCAAAGTTTAGCGTAGAATCGAAAGATGGCTCAAGTTCACAGTTGATGTTATCCACAACTGGGCAGGCAGCGCTGGAAGTTTATAATCAAATGCTAGACTCACTGCGTCCGACACCGTAGCGGAACGAACAAAATACCGGGCATCAGATGTTATACATCGATGCCCGGTATTTCTTTCAGGAACTGTCGGTTGAGATACAGGTTAGTGAAACTGATTTGCCCTGACAATCAGGCCCTCAACACAACATCCAGGACAGATTAATGCGAATTCACATGTCCTGGTCCAGACGGATTGCCGTGCGCATGCGGCTTGGACCCAGCGATGGCGGCGTTCCCCTGACCCGCAGACCACTGCGATGCCAGTTGACTCAGGGCACTGCCAGACTTTGGCGTACCGAGGCCCGTGGGGGCGTCCCAGCCGGTTCCAGCGTCGAATCCGGTGATGTCAACAGGGTTGTTGGATGCATCGAATTCGAGGGCTGAGTTGGTTCCGCTCGTCACATCATTGAATGAGTTCGCGTATTTCTTATTACTCTGTCCAATTTTGTAAAGAGCGGCATTGATAAAGCCGTAGTCATGGCCTGCCATCTGATCAGCAATCGCTATGATCGCCGACCATTGAGGCGCACCCGCGCTGGTGCCGCCAAAGCGGTAGAAGCCGGTAGCAACGCCCGGGATAGCTAGATAAGTCAGCACGCCGTGCAAGACGGCAGCGTTATAGGATACGTCGGCTACACCACGCTGTTTGCCGCCATGGATCGTGCCCTGCTGGTAGGAAGGTTCGTCCCAGACGGTGCTGAAACCGCCGCCGGTGGCAATCGTCCCAAGCCCAAAGACATTCCCGAAGTCTCCGTATGGGTCGCCTTCGTTCCAGACTATCTCGCTCATGTAAGTGCCTGGCGCAGGGTAGCTGCTCGGGTCGCAGCCAAAGGCGGCAAGACAGAAGCCCGCAGCGCTTAGTTCAGTCCCGCCCACAGCGGTCACAAGGGGATCGGAGGCCGGAGAGGATGTCGACTTGATCCACGAATTGCCATCGCAGGAGGGCTGCGCCGCTCCCTGATCGCCCGAGGAGGCAAAGAGTGTGATGCCTTTCTTGGTGGCGTTCACGAAGGCCTGATGCCATGCCGCAGTGGCCTCCGGACCAGGGCACGTATCGGACTCGCCGAAGCTCATCGAAATTACATCGCCGCGGTTATTGTTGATTGCGTCGTTGAGGGCGCTCAGGATGTCAGCATCCTCATTTGACTTGGCGAGCTCCAGCACGATGTTTGCACCCGGGGCAATCGCATGCGCCCACTCAACATCGAGCGAAATCTCCTCAGCCCAGCCGGTCATGTTGGGATCGCCGACAACAAACGGCGTGAGTCCGTCCGGGGCCACCTGGGTTAAGTGGATCGCGGGCAAGCCGTAATAGTTATCATAGAAATCTACTTGGGCAACAAGGTTTGGGTTCTGGAAGGCGTCGACGATCACAATCGTCTTACCTGTCCCGTCATATCCCGCAGCAATAAGGGAATCGACGCCGTATGCCGTCCGCATCTGATATGGATCGTAGCACGATCCAACAACACCGGGAAATCCAACAACCTGGCAGACGCGGAGATTGTAACCCGGCGCAGCGGTCACGTTGGTCGATTCCGCCAGTGGACCTTTCTCAAGGAACGGCGATACACCGGTCGCAACGCTCGCTACACTGCCAGCTATTGGAAAACTTGGAACAACCAGCAGCGCCAATGCCAGAAACACACTAAAAAACCTAGCCTTCATACTTTTTACTCCTCTAAAAGTTTATGGTTGCGTTTACGTGCGTTTAGGACAAACCATCTCTATATCTCGATACAGCACCTCCAGTTAAACAAAAGAACCGCCCGATAGGATCTGGCGGCCTGTCAACCTGTAGTAATGCAGATGTGGCAGGTCATGGCATCGCGCCTCCTTTTCGCAGGAGTAGGCGAGAACGACATGCCCCCATGTTTTCCAACAATGAGCGCAATACCTCTAAAGCGCCCTGATATTACACCCATTTAAGTCCAATTTCAAGTGGGTAAAAAGCGCTATTGACAACCTGCGCGACAGGAACTTTTCCATCGTTCAACTCGTCGAAAAAATGTAGTTTTTATCAAATCGCTTAGAATCAGAAGGAGCACCTTATGAGATTCCATTGGATTTCAGTGATTTCCCTTTTTTCGCTCATGCTGGGAAGTTGCGGACCTGTCAGGACGGTTGAGCAATCTCCAGAATTAACATCGAACCCGGCGAACGCCGCGTCGCCCTCCGCTTCCACATCCACCCCATCTTTTGCGGTGGTTCCCAGTTCGACAACTCCCCCTGAAGTTGTGCAGGAGACACCCGTGATGAATGAGGTTCCCATTCCCACTCCCCTTGATCCGAGCCTTGAAAAAATTGTCACACAGGCCAAAACTGATCTGGCCAACCGCTTATCGATAGATCCTGAGCAGGTCGAGCTTCTGGAGGCCGCTTCAGTCACGTGGCCGGATGGAAGCCTGGGCTGCCCGCAGCCTGACATGTCCTACACTCAGGTCCAGGTGGACGGCCTGCGCCTGCGGCTGCGCGTCGCCGACCAGATCTATGAATACCACAGCGGCGGCAATCGGGCGCCGTTCCTGTGTGAGTAAGATTTAAGTACTTTAAATTCAACGGCGGACCGGGTAAACTGGTCCGCCGTTGTGTGTCAGGTTAACTGAATGAGATTAATCCATGACCTCCAACTGGTTACTTGGTGACTGTGCCGGCAAAGGAAGCAATGCTGGTGCCCTGGAACAGGTTGCTCATCATCTCAACATAGTTCACCCAGGCACCTTTCTCGTCGCCTTTCGCAGAGTAGGTGATCGTATACGCGGCGCTGGGGGCGCCGGGTGTGCCGGTCACGACCAACTCGGTGCCATTGACAGGCAGCGTTCCGGTGCCATCCACATAGTAATTGGCGCCGCGGTTACCAAACAAGTTCTCAGCACCCACGGTTAAGAAGCCGCCGTCGCCATTTCCCTGCAGCAGGCCGTAGGCAAAGGAAATGTCCTCGCCCGGGTTGGCATCGCCATTGACACCGATCCAGATTTCGAACGAGTCAGCTCTTGTCGTACTGTACTCCTTTGCCCCTTCATAATCCACAACGATCCATGTATCTGCGCCATCGGTCAGAGTGCTAATGCGGACTGCGCCACCGGCGCCGGGGTTCAAGTCTGTCCAGAAGGGCGCAAGCACATTGTTCGGCGGGGTTGCATCCGGCAGGGTCTGGTTGATGAACTGGACATCACCTCCAGTCCCCCCGCCGACAACAAGATAACCATTACTGACGACGCCAAGGCGGGTATAGGTGTTGCCCGCATAGGTGAAGGCGGGTACGTTGAAATTGGCTATCGTCTCATCACCCACGCCAGAAATGGGGCTAATCCCGAAAAGCGAGAGAGGCAGGTATCCACCGGCCGGTGATGACCCTGCGCCAATGGCCACATCAGGCGGCTGGGCAGGTGGGAGGGTTCCATTAAAGGATATCCGTCTGGAGGAGTCTACGTTTGCGCCAACCACGCTGCGTCGCAGCAATTCCAACTGCCCCGGAATTCGATCAACCACACTCACCTGGGCATCCAGGAAAGTGGTGTTCTGGAGCGTGATAGTACAATTGGTGACCTGGTTTAATTTGATAGAAGCCGGGGCACAGGTCTTGCTCAGGGTAACGGGCGCCTCTTTCCGAATAAAGGTGATCGGCATGTGCAATGTGCGCGTTACGCCACGGAATGTATTCGTGAGGTAGAGTGTCGCAGTACGCATTTGCCCAATAGGCACATTGCGGGCGTCAATCTTTATGTTGAATGCAGCATCTCCGTTCGCCGGTACTCTCATGCTTTTTGGCACAGATACGCTGAAATCAGACGCTCCCACTACCTTCAGTTTCCACTGGGTATTACTCGACAACAAACTGTGGGCGGTGCGCTGCAAGGTGATCGCACCTGCCATGGATGGGACGAAGACGCTGGGATAGTTGACATTCCACAGGTCATCCTGGTGCAGCAGATAATCTGCAGTCGTCACATCAAAGGTCAAGCCGGGATCGCCAGCCTTGTTCAGGTCAACGCGCCCGGAACCATCGTCAAACGGGGTGGCGGGCGTTACACCGTCTTCCTTGACGACCTGCGTCCAGGCTGTGGTCATCAACGCGGATTTGATTTGGCCGGGGGTCCAATCAGGATGTAATGCCTTGAGCAGGGCACCTGCTCCGGCAATGTGCGGGCTGGACATGGATGTGCCGGCAATTGCCTGGAACAATTCACCCTCCGGGCCTTCGGCAACACCCGCAGGTGGCGGGACGTGCTGAGGCGTATGCCCCGCCAGGATCTGCACGCCCGGAGCGGTGATATCCGGCTTGCTTACGCCGAGCGTCTGGCCGAGTCCGCCGCGCGAACTGAAGGAGGCCATCACATCTCCCTGGGCGGATACCTTTGCGCCAGCCGTCAGGCTCGCCTGTACATTCGTGTGCGAGCTAATGAAGTTGAGCACCTGAGTGCCATCACTGAATTGAATGTGGGTGGCAGGCAGGAAGTGGTTATCGGTTTCCAGGTCGGTCACATTGGCAGCCTGGTTGTACAGGATCATACCGACCGCCCCACCCTGCAAGACGTTGTAGCCTTTTTCAGCACGGCCCGTAACACCGCGCTGGCAGACAACGATCATGCCTGCGGCACTGCCGGCAGTTAACGGGGTATTACATTGAACATCCGCTGGCACCATGACCGGGGCAGGTCCTACACCGGCTGTGATGGAGGCGCCTGAAAGGGTCAGGCTTGCGCCACCATCGCCGGTCAGGGTAACACTATTTTGAAATGCGCGGTTCTCGGTGCTTGCGGCAACCGTGGTCACCCAGGGTCCGCGATGAGCAGTGGTATCCGAGGCCGGCCCTGAATTTCCAGCCGAGGCGGCCACAAATACGCCGGCATCGTAGGCATCCAGGAAGGCCATTTCCACAGCATCCGAATAAGGGTTGGTTCCACCGCTGATGGAGAAGTTGATCACGTCCACTCCATCCAGGATCGCCTGCTGCACTGCAGCCGCCGAGTCAGAGCCAAAACAACCCTGCGCTGCGCAAACGCGGTACATGATGACATGGGCGCGCGGAGCAATGCCTGAAACGGTCCCGCGCGGAACACCGAAGATGCTGGCAGCGACGTTGGCATTTCCTGCAGCCGTACTGGATGTGTGCGTTCCGTGTCCGTTGTCGTCCCGTGCGGAGGTAAATTCGTCAGGCAAAAGCCCGATCGCCGCCTGATAGGTACTAAGAAAAGCATACGCTCCGATCAGCTTATTATTACAGGTAAACGCCGGGCCAGGATGGGAGCCAACATTAAACTCGCAGGCGCGCGGACCACCGGGCGGCGGAGCATACGCTTTGCCGGAGGGATCAGGATCCGAAAAGGAAGGATGTTCGGGCCAGATGCCGGTATCGAGCACACCGACGATCACACCTTCCCCTGAGCTTTCCTGTCCGCCCAACTGGGACCAAACCGCCGGAGCGCCAATGAACTGTGGACTATTATCTGTATTCAACTGCAGCAGTTCATCCGGATACACCGCCTCGACCTCGGGTAGCGCAGACAGGTTGGCAACCTGATCGGCCGGCACAACCATGGACACTGCGTTAAGAATCACGTTAAGGTCGTGAGTAGCATGTGCGTGGGGAATACGCGCCGCGACATCGGCCTTAAAACTCTCATGTTGCTGGTCCAGGTATTGAAGATAATCCCGGCTGGCCCTCGAGTTGGGATTGAGTCTCTCCTCGTGGGTAACAGTTGGGCTGGTCGGCGCGAGGCTGGAAACGCCTCCCGAATAAGTCGCCAGCGAATCGCCTCTGAGCTTGACGATCACGCTGACCATGCCGCCCATGGGAGCATCAGAAGAGGATTTCTCGACAGAAATAGTTGAATCTGGGAATAAAGGGGTTGCCGTAAACGGGCCTGCATCCTGCGCAAGGACCCCATTTGCAGGGGCAAGGCCAATCGCCAGCATCGAAAACACTAACAAAATCCGAAACCACTTGGCTTTCATCACTATATCTCCTCTTATAGTTTAGATAAAGCGTGCAAAGTTGATTGGATATGGGCCTAAATGCTATATTGCGTCGAGAAGCACCTCCTTAGAAAAAAAAAATACAACCGCCGAGAAATGACTTCAGCAGCCTGGCGAGTTTCCAGAGAAACTCCGTACCGTTGCGCCCCCTCCCGCTCGCTATGCCCTTTCAGACATATGAAATGGCATACTTTGATTATTATCGTATCGTAGACCGAATGAAAATTCAACAATTTTTACCGAAATTAACCCTTAAATGGCCCGCGCGGGCTAGTACTGTGATCCTATACGCCACATATGGTTCCCGGCTGGGTATAATGCTGGAATGCCCAAAAAGCTCCCTTTCCTCATTGCGGCTGTGGCCCTGGTCACCGCCGGCGCTTTTTTGTACTTCCACTACTTTCGACGGGGGAACGCTCGCACTCTGCAGACTCTCGCTTTTTTTCGGAATCCAGCTTCCCGTTCTGATCTGATGATGAAAGCCGGGACGCGCTGCGGCGACGCCCCTTTCATTTTCCCCACAAACGGGTTGGTTGGATTTATTTGGGACGATTCATTCCGCGCCGGTCACCGCCACCAGGGAATTGACATTTTCGCAGGGACGGAGCCCGGCATCACGCCCGTCAACGCGGCATATCCCGGCTACCTGACACGGCTCGGTGACTGGAAGTCATCGGTCATCGTACGTGTGCCGGACGATCCTCTGAATCCCGGAAGGCAGATCTGGGTGTACTATACTCACATGGCCGATCAGAACGGAACATCATACATCTCATCACAGTTTCCACCGGGGACATCGGAAGTGTTCATCGAGGCAGGTACCCTTTTGGGCTACCAGGGAAATTACTCCGGCGATCCGAATAATCCGGTGGGCGTGCATTTGCATGTATCCATTGTGAAAAATGATGTGAACGGCAATTTCAAGAATGAACTCGATATCAGGAACACGTATGATCCCTCGAACTATTTCAACATGCCGTTGAACGCCAATACCAACAAAGATACGGTTCCTTTATGCAACCAGGGAACAACCAATGAGTGAAGTTGACCTGCACGGCAAAGTGGTTCTGGTCACGGGAGCAGGCAAAGGCGTGGGGCGCGCGCTGGCCGAGTCCCTGGCCGCGTGCGGTGCAGTGGTGGCAGCGAACGATATCTCCCCTGTTAACGTGGAGGAAGTGGTGGCGGGGATTACAGCACGTGGAGGGAAAGCAAAAGCCTACATTGAAGATGTGGCCAAGAAAGTAGCCGTACAGGCCGTGATCAAAAATATCGAAGATGAGTGGGGCAGCCTTGACATGCTGATCATCCATGCCGCGGTGGAGCCTCATATGTCCCTGCTCACGATGGATGAATGGGACTGGCATCGCACCCTCGATGTCAATTTGACCGGAGCATTCCTGATGATGCAATCTGCCGGGCGTGTGATGAGTATGGGGAAGACCCGAGGGGTGATCATCGTCATCGTACCGGGAGCAAACCAGGAGGTCCGAAAAGAGACGGGGGCGTATGAGTCCAGCATGGAAGGGTTGAGGGCTTTATCCAGATCCGCAGGCCGGGAACTGAGTGAGTTCGGAGTCCGCGTGTATGCGGTGGAAAACGAGGGGACCGAGAAGGTGGTTGAAAAAGTACTGTCCCTGTTGGAAAAGGAGGAAAAATGAAAGAGTTGATGGACTATCGCAAGAAGTTGCTTGAACGCATTCGTGAAGCTGCAACGGAATTTCGCGCAGCCTGTGAAGCCGTGAAAAATCCATTTGCTGCCATTGAAGAGGGCGGGTGGAATACCCATCAACTGGCCGCCCACGTACGGGATACAGACAAACAAGTATACGGGACACGCGCCTGCCGCACCGCAAATGAGGAAAATCCTGAATTCAAGAATTTCGACGGGGACTCCTGGATGACCGCGAACTATCACGCTGACGAGCCATTAACCCGTATTCTGGATGAATTTACGAAAAATGTGGATGAGTTGGTGGAATTTTTGGAAAAATTGCCGACCGAAGCCTGGTCCCGCGAGAGCCGGCATGAGACGCTGGGTGGCGGCTTCACCACTCAGACCTGGGTGGAGCGCGGCCTGGCCCATATTGAGGAGCATCTGGCTTCCGTGAAGAGATACATTCGGTCAGATTAATGCCGGGTGATCTTTTGGAACGAAATTGCAATTATGGATAATCTTGGGGTAAAATAGGCGCTAATGGCTAAACAACGCATTATTCTGGTGGATGACCACGAAGTGGTCCGCCTGGGGCTGAAATCCCTTCTGGAGCGGCACCCGCAGTTCGAGATCGTCGGAGAGGCAGGTTCAGCACGGGAAGCGCTGGAGCAGGTCAGCGCCCTCCACCCGGATGTGGTGGTGATGGATATTCGGCTGCCCGGCACTTCCGGGATCGAGGCTTGCGAGCAGATCGTCAATCAGTTCCCGGATACGAAGGTGATCATGCTCACCTCCTATGCCGAGGATGAGATGCTGTTCTCGGCGATCCGCGCCGGGGCTTCCGGCTACATCCTGAAGCAAATTGGGAGCGAAGATCTGGTAAAGGCCCTGGAATCTGTCGGCCGCGGCGAGGCCCTGCTCGACCCGGCTGTAACGCAACGTGTTTTCCAGGAAGTCCGGCGGGCAGTGAAAGAGGAGGAAGCTTCTGCCTTTGCCCACTTGAGCCAGCAGGAAAAGCATGTGCTGTTGCTGGTTTCAGAAGGCAAGACCAACCGCGAGATCGCCAAGTCATTGTTTTTGGGGGAAGGCACCGTTCGAAACTATGTTTCGAGCATCCTCTCGAAGCTGGGTGTCAATAACAGGGCGGAGGCTGCAGCGTATGCGGTCGAGCATAACCTGAGAGAATACATCGCCATGTAACCTGCGCCAGGCGCAGGTTTTTTCTTTAAACGGATGCACATTGTTCCCTACACCACGCGAAGCGATGACAACATCACTTTGCGTCCCTTTCAATTTGACGATGCCGGCGCGCTCTACGAGGCCGCACGCGAATCCCTGCCGGAACTAAAACCCTGGATGTCCTGGGCACATGATGCCTACTCCCCGTCCGACGCCATGACCTATATTACGATAGCACGCGCGCAATGGGGTGAAGGGACCATGTTCAGTTTCGCAGTGATCGACAGGCAGACAGGCAGTTTGCTGGGCGCATGCAGCCTCAGCCATATCCAT
This sequence comes from Chloroflexota bacterium, assembly GCA_029782225.1. Taxonomy (GTDB): domain Bacteria; phylum Chloroflexota; class Anaerolineae; order Anaerolineales; family Villigracilaceae; genus JAKOVF01. Next base: position 15,881 of record JAKOVF010000112.1, read on the forward strand.
CCTGTCTATTTCTACTGCAATCTGGGTTATTGGGTGCGCACGTCGCAGCGAGGGCACGGTACTGCCGGACGCGCAGCACGGCTGGCCGCGCAGTTCGCTTTTGAGAATCTAAAACTGATACGTGTGGAGATTGTTGTGGCAACCGGGAACGAATCCAGCCTGAAGGTTGCAGAAAAGGTTGGCGCTCACCGCGAGGGAGTGCTCCGCAACCGCATCATCGTCGGCAAAGACATTTATGATGCGGTGATGTTTTCGTTTATTCCCAAGGATTTTGATTCTTAACTGTGGTTACGCAGGTTGCTCCCTCATTTCCAGCTCCTCCCCGAGGGGGGAAGGGCCAGGGTGAGGGTGTACAAGACGAGAAATTAAACCTTTTCCCCGCTCACTTTGATCCAGGTCTTCTTCATCTTTAGCGCGTCCTCTTCCATGATGGGGCTTTCGCACAGGATGCGGCCGGCACATTTGTATGCCTTCAATGCCCTGAAGAGCGCCTTCAGATCCAGGTCCGCCTCCGCGAGCGGCAGGTGATTCCTCTCACCCTTTGGGCCGTACTCGATCCCCGAAAGATGGATATGAAGATGCTTGAGCGCATCCTTTCCCAGTTCCTTTTGATAGGTCTTGAGCAGGCGCGACCATTCTTCGAAGGTGTTCATCGAGCCATCGCCAGGACGCGCATGCAGGTGAGCAAAATCAATGCACGGCTGAACCTTGTCCATGGCGGCGCTCATTGCCAGTGTATCCTCGAACGAGCCAAGCATCGCGGATTTGCCCATCGTCTCCGGGCGCAACGTCACATTATCGCCCTTCTTCTTCAATTCATCGACGCAGCCCTTCAAGCGGGGAATGGCGACCTTCAACACTTCCCCCGGATCACCCCCAAAATAAGAACCGCAATGAAAAACAATATCCGTCGCTCCAGCAAGATAGCCATAGTGTGCGGCATCCATCAGGCGCTTGCGTGATTTAGGCCATTCTTCCGCGCTGGCATTCAAGTTGATGAAATAAGGCGCATGAACACTTACATCCACGGATTGAGTACCACAGGCAGATTTGATGGCCGCACACGTAGCCTCCGTCACGCGCACAGATTGCACCCAACCCAATTCCATTGCTTCCAGGCCAATGGATTTGCTGAACTCGATCGCACCAATCGAGCCGCCCGGTTTCTTCGGCGTGCCACTCGGTGAACCAACAGTGCCAAATTTGAATGATAAAGTCACGTTAACTCCTTATCTAAATATCGTCAGTAATTTTGCCCACAATGGCGGGCCAAGGATCAACAAGCCAATCAAAATTGCGGCCAGCGCCGCCACCAGGACCGCAGCCGCGCCCACATCCTTGCCCACTTTAGCAAGCGGATGTTTCGTCGGGCTGGCCAGGTCCACCACGGCTTCGATCGCAGTATTGACAAATTCAGCCGCAAATACCATCGTGATCGTCAGGATGATGACCGCCCAATCGCGCGGCGATAATCTTAGCCAGAAACAAACGGCGAAAACAATTATGGATATCGTGGCATGAATCCATGCATTTTGCTGCGTGCGCATGACATAGTGCCAGCCGCGAAAGGCATGTCCAAAGGCTGCAATGCGTGATGTGATGAAGGATTTGAATGTCATTATGGATTATTCTTCACGTACTTTGATGTGATCCAGCCCGAGTCTTTTCAGGACTTCGGCCTGGGCAGCCCACATGCGGGCTTTTTCCTCGGCCCCGGCATGATCATAGCCAAGCAAATGCAGGACCCCGTGCACGACCAGAAGCTGGACTTCGCCTGCAAGCTCATGGCCTGCGGCCTTCGCCTGTTCCGCTGCGCGAGGGACCGAGATGAGGATATCGCCCAGATAACGCGCACCGGTTTCAGGGTCCGTTTCAGAGGCGGGAAAGGAGAGCACATCCGTCGGCGCGTCGATTCCCAGATAATCCAGGTTCAGCTCGCGCAATTGTTCATCGTCCGTCAAAATAATGGACAGGACCAGGTCATCCTTGACCGATTGATGTTCCAAGACAGCATTGGCAGTTTGTTCAAGCAATGCTGCATCCTGAAATTGAGGATGGGGTTCAAGGTAAATCATTTTGAGTCCGGTTGATCCTGGTTTTCTTCCGACGGCGACTTGGGATACTGAATGCGTGGATGAAACGTACCGCGCAGGGTGGTGACAAAGGACTCAGTGATCAGACTCAGGTCCCGCAGCGTGAGAGTCGTGTCATCCAACTGACCCGACTTCTGGGCTGTATCGATCACGTTGCGGACCAGCGCGCGCAGTTCATCTTCATTCGCCGGGCGCTCGGCGCGGGTACGGGCTTCCACCGCGTCGGCCAGCATTAACAGGGCTGTCTCACGCGAGCGCGGACGTGGGCCGGGATAGCGGAACTTCTCAATATCCACCTTGCTGGCATCGCCGCCGGCGGCTTCGAGCGCCTGATTATATTGGTAGCGCGTGATCAATGTGCCGTGATGTTCAAGGATGAAGTCCTCCAGGCGGCGCGGCAGCCGGTATTTCCGCGCGGTCTGCACCCCATCCGTGATGTGACGGATGATGATGCCGGCCGTCTCCTCAGGAGGCAGGTCCTCATGCTTATCCACATTGCCGGGGAGCTGATTCTCGATAAAGAAACTTGGGTTCTGCGCCTTGCCAATGTCGTGGAACTGTGCGCCAACGCGTGTGAGCAGCGGATCGGCTCCGATCTTTTCCGCGGCCTGCTCGGCAAGGTTGGCGACCTGTAAACTGTGCTGGTAGGTGCCGGGGGCGTTTCGCAAAAAGTGCTGAAGCAGAGGAAAATCGGGACGGGAGATATCGAGCAACTGCAGGGCCGTGGTCAATCCGATGGACTGGGCCAGGAAATACTGCAAAAGCAGGGCGATGCTTGCGGATGCAAAGCCGCAAAAAGCCAGGGCGCCTACCAGTTGGAGAAGCCCGAGCGCATCCAGAGGCAGGACCGGATAGCGATAGATAAAGATGACAGCCACGCCCGTCAGCAGGATGGCAAGCCCTGCCCGCAGGAACCCCCAGAAGCGGCGGGCCGGCCCAAGGGTGAGGATCCCGATGATTGAGGATAGCAAATAATAGGGCATGATGTCAGGCGCGTTGGAAAGTCCATAGGCAGCCAGCAGGCTGAGAGGAATTGAGATCACGATCCCCGATTCGATGCCGAACAAAGTGGCAATGAGGAGACCAGCCGCCTGCAAGGGATAGGCGTAAGGGGCAAGAGTACGGTTTGCAACAAGGCGCGCACCGATCAGAAAAACAAGAAATATGATTGCGATCATCAGCAGGCTACGCGCGTCATTGACCATCGAAATGCGCCTGCGACGCATGAAATATAACGGGACAAAGATCGCCGAAAGGACGGTCAGCACCGCCGCGCCGACGGTATCCTCGAGACGCTGTCCCGGGCGGATCATGTTCAATTTGCCGAGGGCTTCCATGTCGGCGGGTGTGATGATCTCACCACCGGGGACGATCGTCTCGCCTTCCTTGTAGGATTGAACCACGGGCTCCACGGATTCACGCGCGGTCTGTTTGGCGGCCTGCGTCAATTCGTCGCTGTAAAAGCTGTTGGGGACGATGAATGCCGATATCAACTCGGCGGCCAGTGCGGCCTGCTGCTCACTGAGGGTGAGGCTGACCTGGTTGGGGATGCTGTTCTGCACTGCCTCCACCGCGTCCGGGTGGATGGCGCGCCGCATCACCAGCTCCAGTACACGCAACGCCTCCTGTTGGGTCACATCCCAGCGTGAAGGTGAAATGCTCAGCAGGTAATCGATCGTCTCGGGCTTGAGACGTACGTCACTCAGCGCAGAGAGGCTGCTCTTTTTATCTTCCCCGGTCAGGGATTGATCATCGCGGATGGAAGAAACGATCTGGAATGTTGTGCGAAGTCGTTCGATCTGCTGGCGGGCAATGGCTGGATCGGGGGGGGTGTAGATCGGAGCAACGGCGCTCTCGGCGGCCAGCCGCGCCGCGTCCGTACGGATTTCGCTTACATACTCGATATCACGCGGCGCCTGCAAATCATAGGGCGCAACGACCCCCACATCGACCTGCGGCGTAGCGGGTCGCAAGCCAACCGGCAGCGTGAGTATGCCAAAAGTCACCAGGCTGACAGCCAGAATTAAGAGAACCTGTATAACGCGAATTCGGGCAGAAGCCGGAGGACGGACGTACATATCAATAAATAAACCGCGAGGGGATCAGAGACAATGGGCCTCTACTCCACGGCAAAATTCTAGTGGGTGAGCAATTCTTTCACAGTGGCACTGACCATATCGCCGGGCGCGCGTCCTGCCACTTTCCCCATGACAACCTTCATCACCTTACCCATGTCGCCGGGCGAGGAGGCGCCTGTCTCTACAATGGCGGCCTGAACCAGCGAGCGTAATTCTTCCGGGGACATGGCTTTCGGCAGGAAGGCCTCCAGCACCTTGATCTCTCTTTCGTTGGCATCGACGAGGTCGGCGCGGTTGGCCTTCTTCGCCTCCTCCAGAGCCTCGCGACGATTCTTGATCTCCTTCTGGATCAACGCGATGACGGCCATGTCATCAAGCGTGGCGCGCTTATCCACTTCCACCTGTTTGACGGCAGCCAGCACCATCCGCACCGTGCGCTTGCGGACTTCGTCGCCGGTCTTCATGGCATCCTTCATGGATTCATTCAGTTGAGTTTTCGTATCCATAAGATGATTATACTTGAAATAGACGGGCCTACTTCTTTGCCCCTGTTAAAGCAGTCGTAATTCCCAGGCCAACATACACCAGCCCTGCAAAATAGCGCTGACCTTTTTGGAAATGCCGGCTTCCTTTTAGCTGCACCGCGATGGAACTGGCCAGCAAGGCGTAGATGCTATCAGTAATGATCGCCATTCCGACGAAGATCACGCCCAGCAACAGGGTCTGACCTGTTACGTTTCCTTTGTGGGGATCGACAAATTGCGGCAAAAAAGCGAAAAAGAAAAGCGCGGTCTTGGGATTGAGGATGTTGACAGCGAATCCCTGCCAGTAGATGCGCGAGAGACTCTCTCGTTTGATGGCTTCAACTCCCCCTCCATCATCAGAAGCAAGCAGTTTTCGAATGCCCAGATAGATCAGATAAGCAGCGCCAAGATATTTCACGATATCGAACGCCAGGGCAGAGGACAGCAGGATCGCGGACAGTCCCAGAGCGGCGGCCACGGCCTGCGTAAAATTGGCCGTCTCAATCGCCAGCACGGAAACAAGCCCTGCGAGGCGTCCCTGACTGGCGCTTCGGGCGGTGATATACAACACCGCAGGGCCAGGGATCAGAAGCAGGACCAGCGCCGCGCCCATGAAAAGGATAAGTTGCGACAAGGTCAACATTTTCTCCTCAAGTATGTCATTCTGAGCGACTGTAAGGAGCGAAGAATCTCATTTGCGAGAGCGATCCCGGCTACAAGGAGATTCTTCGCCCTCCGGGCTCAGAATGACACACCTTCATACTACCAATAATGATGAACCTGCGAGCGGACCAGCCGGTCATAGATGGCGCGGACTCGAATCATCGTCTCATCTGAAAGCGGCGGCAGGTCGGCCGCTTTGACATTTTCTTCCACCTGAGCAGGCCGCTTTGCACCGGGGATGGCACCGGTCACGGCGGGCGACATCAAAATCCAGCGTAAGGCCATTTGGGCCATGTTCATATCCGAGGGCACAAGAGAACGCAGTTCTTCGACAGCCTGCAACCCGATTTCATAATCCAGTCCAGAGAAGGTCTCACCGCGATCAAACGACTCACCATGACGATTGAACTGGCGATGGTCTTCTTTATCAAACGTGCTCTGGCGGCTCATTTTTCCGGTCAGCATCCCGGATGAAAGCGGAACGCGCGCCAGAATCCCGACCCTGCGTTTTTGCGCTTCGCCGAAGAACAAATCCATGGGACGCTGGCGGAACATATTGAAAATGATCTGCACGGTCTGTACATTTGGATATTCGATGGCCTTGAGCGCTTCCTCCACTTTTTCGACGCTCACGCCGTAGTAACGAAGCTTTCCAGCCTTGACCAATCCGTCCAGTGCATCGAAGGTTTCGGGCATGTAAAAGACTTCAGTTGGCGGGCAATGCAACTGCAGGAGATCAAGCGCTTCCGTCTGCAAATTTCTTAGACTGCGTTCCACGAAAGCGGTCAGGTTTGCCTTGTTATATCCGCTGGCGATATGCGGATCGAGTCTCCGCCCGGCCTTGGTCGCGATATGGAAGGATTCCTTCCGCTCGCGCCTTAACCGTGCCAGCAACTGTTCGCTGCGCCCATCCCCATAGACATCCGCGGTGTCAAAGAAATTCACGCCCAGGTCGAGGGCGCGATGCAAAGCCGCAAGCGACTCATCATCCCTGACCTCGCCCCACGTCCCACCGATGGCCCACGCGCCAAAACTGATCGTGGATACCTTCCAACCTGTTCGTCCAAGTTCACGGTATTGCAT
>JAKOVF010000115.1 GCA_029782225.1 Chloroflexota bacterium
GGACCAGGGGCTGGCCCTTCTCGACCTGCTGGCCCTCTTTGACCAGCACTTCATTGACCACGCCGCCCGCGCTGAACGCGATCTCTGCATAGTGGACCGGTTCAAGGCGTCCTTCCGCGATAATTCTGGTGTCTGCTATGACGGTTGGGACAACTTCCTGAGTTGCGGCTGTTGTATTGCCCGTGGACGAACAAGCCGTGAAGATCAGGCTGACGAGCATAAGAGCGATTAAAGCTTTGTATTTCATGATCTTTTCCTCCGCGAGTTTTCTTTTACTCATGATACAGACTTTCAAAAAAACTCCCCCTCGCCAAAGGGGGAGTCTTGAGCTATCCGAGTGGACAGTCTGTCATTCACTCAGGGCTGAAAAAGTAGATCAACATTTCGTCTGACAGGCCGCGCCAGTTGTCCCAGGTGTGTCCTTCCCGCACCTGATGGAATTCGATGGGATAGGCCTCTCGTTCCAGGTCCGCAACAAGTCTGTGGAAATCGCCCACATCCCAATCTGGCCAGCCGGTCGTCAGGAAGATTTGGACGGGCAGCCTGGGGCACCGGAAGCCAGTGTCCCCACCGCACTGCGTCGCTGACTCGCTAAATGCCGGCAGCATCTGTTTTGAGCCTTCCAGTTGTTCCAGATCCGTCACATACTGCGGGCTGTCCAGGACCCACAGGGAGGGGGAGAATGCAGCCAGCTCATGAAATATATCAGAGCGTGCGGCGGCAATATAGTAGGCGCTCAATCCGCCGTAACTCACCCCCATAATTACGCGGGCATCGGGACGCGCATCCGTGCGAAAGCTGCAATCGATGACGGGAACCAGTTCATCCGCCACGAATCGCGCGTGCTCGATCGGATGGACAAGGAATTCATCCTCGCGGCGGTTGTTTTGGGGGTTGCCGGGCTCGCGCGCATCGATGAAGACTGCCAGCACCGGTTCGATGCGCCCGTCAGCGATCATGGTGTCGAGAACATTGGGCAGAACTCCCATCCGTTCGTCGACGAAATCATTGCCGTCAAGCACGTAGATGACTGGTAGCTTTTCCAGGCTTTCGTAGCCGACTGGTGTGTAAACCCGGTAGTTGACCGTGTAGCCGAGAGCCTGACTGTTGATTGATAAGTCGCCGGTCAGGGCGCCGCCAGGGATATCCTTGCGTTTGTGGCTTTCATCCGTTACGGTGAAACCGGGCAGCGTGACCACGTTGTTCGCGCCGGTTAGGCCGCTAAATGTGGTGTGGGGATTGACGGGATCCACGAGCCACTCGTCTTTGTTCAGAACGATCTTGTACTCGATGCGGCTTGCCTCGGGGAGTTCAGTATAGCCAAGCCATAGATCGGTCTGCCCCACGCGGGTGCCTTCCAGGCCGGGTGTCCTCCATCCATTGAACGATCCGCTCCAGGTCACTCGTTCAGCCGCTCCCTTATAAAGGAAGATCACCTGTGTTCCGAGAACAAGCGGCACGCGCTCGCTGTGCACCAAGGATGCCCAGAGTTCATCGACACGGCTCTGGGCCTCGGCCGGACTTGCCTGACGGATCTCCATCAGGACCGTTCTCAGGTCCTGAAAGTTTTCTATCACAATTGGCCCAGCGGTGGAGGCAGGCAGGGTCTCCGAAGTCGCGGTGGGAGTACCTTGAAAGGGGCCGGCTTGCCGGAGGGCCTCTGGAGTGGCGGCGGGGATGCTTTGATGGGAAGTGCACCCGCTAAAGACGATTAAGCAAACCGTCGAAAGGATCATCACTCTCGAGGAGAGAGCACTGGACTTGCGGATCCCGTTCATTCGATACTCCTTTTGCAGATTGTTCATGCTTGCTAGGATTTGACTTTTTGCACCCAGATATTGCGAAACTTGCCACTCTTCGGGTCTCGCATGGGCGGCTCGGGCGCGCGAACCACGCTTACGTTACTCAAACCCTGTTTTTGAAGATAATCTCCCGCACTGGCATGAACACGCTGCCAGACTTCATCACATTCTTCAGAATGTTTCGCCTCCAGCCGGATTTTCAGTTCGTCTACCGCAGTCTGGATGGCCTGGAATTTCAATACGCCGGGTGTCTCTTTGAGCACCGACCACAACGCCAGTGGCAGGACGGGAACGATCTGCCCACCCGACGACTGGAAGCGCAGGATTTCATCGGTACGACCTTCCAGCTTCACCACTGGCAGGGTAATCCCGCAGGTACAAGGCTCCGATGAAAGAGCAACGCGGTCGCCCAGCTCATACCGGATGATGGGCATGACGCGGTTGGCAAGGTTGGTGATCAGGATGCGATCAGAGAGTTGATCCGCCGGGACCGGGTTGTGATCGGAATCCACCGGCTCAAAAATGATCCAGTCGGTGTTCAGGTGCATACGTTCCTGGTTACACTCGTAGCCCATCACGCCGCCTTCAGAGCACCCATAATTATTCCGCGGAGGCACACCAAATGCCTGTTTGATCAGGGAACGATTTTCGGGGGAGAGCGGCTCAGCGGAACTGATGACGATCGAAGGATGGATGCTCAATCTCCCGTCGACTTGCTCCTGCGCCAGAAGTCCAAGCGCAGTGGCATAGCCCGCGAACATGGCGGGCTGGAGCTCGTTCAATTGTTTGACGATCTCATGAATTGGCAGCGTGACGGGAATGAGCCGAATCCGTTTGGCGCGGGAACGGTTGGAATTGCGCTGGCGCTCCAGCATGGTCACGCCAAGAAAATGACCATTCCCGGCAAAGACCGACGCGCTGTTTCCGCCCGCCTTCATCATGCCGCGGATGACATCCATGGTGTACCATTCGCCGCCCATGCGCAAAACGTTTACGGCTGTAATGACTGCATCCCAGTTCTTATCTTCAAGGAAAATACCTGGCGTGCCGGTCGTACCGGATGTTGTCCAGGCCATATACTTGCCCATGAAAGGCTTGCCGATATTACGCAGGTCGCTGATGTGCTTATATACGTCCTCTTTGTGGACCGACGGGTCAGTGACCACATCATCGAAGCGTTCCATGAGTTCGGTCTTGGTGACAGATGGAAGCTGACGGACATCGGTGATGACATCCGGCAGGCCGCGATATTTTTCCGCATAGAAGCGTGAGTTCGTTCGGGCAAATGTCACCAGTTCATTGAGCCGCTTCTGCTGGCGGCTGGCTATCATTTCAGGCGTACCACGCGTCACACGCCGTGCATCCATAAAAATGGAGATGGGATTGAAGGATGTCATTGGATTCTCCAGGTCTTTTCACAGACCTTCATCTATTTCAATCATATACTCGTGGAAAACAAACTCCCCCGGCCAACGGGGGAGTTCCGGGCTATCCGAGTGGACAGGCTCAGCCTCTTGAAAACTTTGGCGTGATTTGCACCAGGGCAGCAAACAGCAGTAGCACCAAAGATGTGAACCAGCCGCCGATGACGAAGTTATGCGGCAGGGACATGCCAATTGCCACACTGCCTCCGATCAATACCGCAGATAACACCGCAAATTCCCACATGCCATATAGAAAAATGAAAGGCATGTAGTGCGTCCCGACCACCAGCATAAAGGCCGGGTAAAACCAGTTAATGTTATAGAGTGACGCCGCGCCGATGAGTGGTAGGCCGAGCGGCACAATGAATGCCACCTGTGTCGCCAATTGATTCATCGGATGACCTTTGGGTAACCCGCCTGAACGGCCAAGCAGGCGCAGGGTTAACTGGGTCAGAGGGAAAATGAATATCCCTGCCAGCACGAGCACCAGGATAGCCGATCGCTCGCTGACCCAGGTACCTAACACGACGGAAACCAGCCAGATAACCCCTGAGATCATCTGGCCGATGGAACCGCGCATGAATGTGGACCGTACATCCTGTTGTGCTGATGTTATTTCCATCGAAATATTCTCCTGGCTGGTTTCATATTTCATTAAAATCCAGTTGAATGCCCATTTCGGTCAGTTCGTTGGATCGAAGATAGTTGTCAAGTGCCACCGGCAGAAACGCCGCTGGTAGGAAAAGTAGAAGAATGAGAGCGCAAGCCAACATGAGTTCCTCCGTGAACCTTTCTTGTCATATGGGATTATCCGCGAGAGCAAATAAAAACTCCCCTGTCAATCGGGGAGTTTACGGCTGGTCAAGTGGATAGTCCCTCCCTATGGCAATTGGTCCACCACATTATGGAGCACCAGGGGCCAGAGCACATTCTCATCCAACTGGTCACCCAGGCGCACGATCACCACATTCTTGCGAGGTGCGACGTAAACGTACTGGTCATACCTGCCGTTGGCGTAGAAGTCATAGCTGCCATCCACGTTATTAATTCCCCACCAATGGTATTTGTAGTAGATGCCATAATCAGGCGCATATGTCATTGTTTCCCAGGTGCGGGGATCGGGGCGAAGCGGCTGCGTCGACTCAGCCACCCAGGCCTCGGGCAGGATTTGGACGCCGTTCCAGGTTCCGTTGTGGAGGAAGATCAGGCCGAACCGGGCAAAGTCGCTGGCGCGGGCACTGATTCCGCTCTCCATCTTTTCAAAACCACTCTTTTCGCTATCCAGACTCCAGGAGGCCGGGAACTCCGCGCCCATCGGCTTCCAAAATCGCTCCTGTAAATATTCAGCAACGTGCATCCCGGTGGCGCGTTCGATGATCAGACCTTCGAGGAGCGGGTGATAGTTGTTATAGTGAAAAGCCCTGCCGATCGGCGCTCCGCTGGCTTTGACGCTCAGGGCAACTTCGCGCAGGTCAGGCGGGTAATAAGTGAGGGCATCGTCGCCGAAGGGCGCCATATAAAACGGCATTTCGCCACCTTCGACATAGCGTATTCCCGAATTCATCAGCAGCAAGTCCCGGATCGTCAACTCATCGAGGCCGCGACCGGCGATCTCAGGAACGTATTTGATCACCGGGTCGTTCACTGAATCGATATATCCGTCTGCGATAGCTGCACCGATCAAGGCTGAATTGAAGGACTTTGCCGACGAAAAAGAGGTGTTGACCTCCTTACGCGATGACTCTAGGTAGGTTCCAAAAATAAGCTTGTCATCCTTGATGATCAAAAAGGCGCGCGTGCCTGTCCTTTTGAGCAGGTCATTCAGGATTTCTTTCCGTGTTTCGCCCTGATACGGATACTCTACCTCGTGCGGTGTGCGCTGATGGCCTAGTTCAATAAGTGAATAGCTTGGGCCTTTTTCAATCGCACGTTCCGGAAAGATCCGCCAATCGCCAGTATCCGAGTGGCCGTAGCGGAGAATCCGCCACGCATAGGTAGGCGAATTGAAGATGCTCAACGCAACGAACAGGACCGCAAGGAACAAAACAATGGTCCCAAGAAGAATGCCCAGGCCTTTTCCGATGATCTTCGACATAGTTCCTATTCCTTTACACGTTTTTATGCCTCAAATCATAATCTCCCGATTGCACCAGTAATGACCATGCATTCTGCGAGGCCGCGATCAATAACGATATGATTGCGACGATCAATCCATAGAGACTGTAGGCTGCCTGCAGCAGGATGCCAATCGCAATCACCAACAATGCAGAGAGACTCAGGATCGGAACATTGAATTTGGCAGCCATGCTCTGATCCGAATGCTTCAACCGGCTGGTCTGTATGCGATGTTGCTGAACCGCCATATTTGCCAGTCCCAGCCCACTGAGAAGCAACAAAGGAATCCCCAGTCCCCATGACGATAATTTGGGAACCAGAAATAATATGGAGATGAGCAAAACATAAAAGAAGCAATTGAACGTGAGCGCTGCGAAGGAATGCAGATCCGCCGATGATTTTCGATGGAAGTCATCAATATGGATCGAGACTGCCACGAACAACAAACCGATCAACGTGGCCGAGGCAGTCCCAACCATAAGATAGAAAGTCTGCCATTGAGCAATTGCTTCTGAAAAGTCATTCATCATTTCGAAGAATCAGAATCTACTGGGTCTTGCTCATCGATTGGCTGATGCAAAAGCGGTTTCACCACGGCGATCAACTCATCGGGTGGTGCGCCCTTGTGAATAAAACCTGCCCCTGCTTTTTTTGCCGCGGCCTGGTCATTGGCATCCACACTGAGCAGGATAATCTTCAAGTCTGGATATGCCTTTTGGAGCAGGCGGCAGGTTTCGAGGGCGGGAGACCCGTAGAGTCTCCAGTCCAGCAGAAGCAGATCGGGGGGTGTTTCTGACAATGCGTGAATGAGCGTCGCTACATCGTGAACTTCAGTGATAAGGATGTTTGAATCCATTTTGCGTTGAAGCAAAAGCGTGAGCGCCTTGCGCGTGGCAGAATCAGGGTCAGCGATAAGAATACGAATCATTTTTACCTCGCCTGAAGTGTATGACAGGCGAGGTCCATGTGTATCTGACTTTGGTGGAGTATTTACCTAGCCGAGTGGATAGGCCCCCTCCAGCCTCCCCATGTTAGGCGAACTTCAGCCGAATATGGGGAGGTGCCCGAAGAGCGGTGGGATTAAACCAGTTTCTGTTCGATCGCCAGTTTGACAGCTTCCACGCGGCTGTCGACGCCGAGTTTGTGGAAGATGTTCGAGATGTGGAATTTGACCGTACCGAGGCTAACGACCAGCGTCTCTGCAATCTCGTTGTTGTTTTGCCCGGCTACCATGCATTTGAGCACATCCAGTTCGCGTTCGGTCAGTTGCTCTCCAGCGATCTGCGGTTGCGCAACGGAATTTGCCAGCACTTGTGTTGCTTCGGCCGAGAGAGTCATACGGCCGTCGCAGGCGGCGCGGATGGCGTTTGCCAACTCTCTGGCTGTGACATTCTTCTGTAAATAGCCGACGGCGCCGGCCTGTAGCGCGCCCTGCACCATATTCTGCTCTGCAAAACTGGTCAATGCAATGACTTTCACCTTCGGATATTTTTGATGGATTTCGCGCGTGGCAGCGATCCCATCTACACCGGGCATCATCAGGTCCATGAGTACAACGTCGGGCCTGTGGAGTGAAACCATTTGGATGGCTTCCGAGCCGTCGGAGGCTTCCCCAACCAGTTTGAAATCTTTGTTGACCATCAGGAACTTGGACAGGCCGCTTCGCACGACGGCATGGTCATCTACGAGAAGGACTTTTATTGTCATTTACTGCTCCTTGATTTATGGCGCCCTGAGCGGGTTGCCATGTTTTTCGGCGGCGTAGTCGAAGGATGTTTGCGAGACAGCGCTTTGACACTCGACCATTCGCCTGTTCTGCTCAGAGCGACGTCACTACAGAACTCTCAACTTAAGATTTGGGTTGGCATCCCAGGTGAGCTCGACACATGTGCCTGAGCCCGGCATACTGCTAATGCGAAGGTCCGCACCGATCGCCTGGGCGCGTTCGCGCATAATCCGCATGCCCAGGCTCGTGGGTTTCACTGTGGTCATGTCAAACCCGAGACCGTTGTCACAGGTTTCGAAATGTACAGAAGAGGGCAAAATAAAGAGGTTAACATTCACCTTTGTGGCGCGGGCATATTTGAATACATTGTTCAGGCTCTCCTGTGCAATTCGATAAACAGCAACCTGCACCTCGGGAGGAAGTTGACAATCACCTTCGATGGTCAATGTGATCGGGAGCCGCGAACGACCGATGAAGGCTTCACACAATTGTTTGATAAGATCACTGAGGTGAGTCTGCATCAGCGTGGCGGGCCTCAACTCGAGTAACAGGGTACGCATCTCTGCCAGTGCGCCACGCGTGAGCTGACGCAGCTCCTCGGTCGATCTCTTTGCCTCTTCAACATCCATTTCCCACAGGTCGGGGAGGACTTCTGCTGTCAGGCTGGCAGAGAATAGAGTTTGGGTGACCGCGTCATGCAGGTCCCGCGCCAGGCGGGTGCGGTCGGCCGTCACCGCCTCCTCAGCCGCTTTTTCGGCAAGTTCTTTTTCGATCTTCTTACGCTGTTCTATTTCCTTTTGCAAAAGCTGGTTGGCCTCCTCCAGCTTGTGAGTGCGTTCCTGCACCCGCTGTTGAAGCGTGCGCAGATAATCGGCTTCCTGTTCTGCCAATCGTTCAGAAGCACGCTTCTGTTCATCGATATCTTCGATCAGACCGATCAAATAATCTGGCTGGCCTTCGAGATCACGCACAAGGGAATAATTGATGCGTGCCCAGAAAATGCGCCCATCTTTGCGCTGATAGCGGCGTTCCATCACGTAAGAGTTGCGTTTGCCTTGAATTAAATCGCTGAACCATACATTATCCATGTTCCGATCTTCCGGCACAGCCAGCGAACGCGGATCAATGTAACGCATTTCATCGGCGTTATATCCGATGATCCGTTGAGCGATCGCGTTAAATCCGATCGGTTTACGGTCCAGACCCATGACCGCGACCCCTACTGCAACGTTGTCAAAGATCGCCTGGAAGCGCGCCTGGGATTTGTAGAGTTCCTCGACGGCCTGTTTGCGCTGGTTAATATCCTCAACCATGCTCACAAAATATTGTGGCTTGCCATCCGGGGCACGGACAACAGAGTTGGTCAGCCGGACCCAGTAAATCTCTCCGTTCTTTCGGACATAGCGTTTTTCGATCTGATAGGAGTTGAGCTTTCCATTCAGTACCTCCTTCAATTCAGCGATGCCGATGTCTGCATCTTCAGAATAACTTAATTCCACACCGCTTAATTGGAAGAATTCCTCCGGAGTATAGCCGGTCATCTGGATCAGTGCGGAGTTCGCCTCAATCGGGCGGCGATCCATTCCCACAAGGGCGATACCGATCCCGGCGCTCTCGAACATCACGCGGAAGCGTGCATCTGCTTTTTGAAACTCTGCCTGCGCTTCCTGGCGGGCCGATTCGCGTTGTTGCAGTGATTCTGTCATACGGTCAAAGGCTTGCGCCAGCCCGGTCAACTCGCCCACTGCCGGAATGGAGGACGCGCGGGCAGTAAGATCGCCCTGCTGGAGCTTTCCCACGACGCGCATGAGGTCATTAAGCGGATGGAGGAAAAGCGTCTCGCTGCCCCACCAGGCCAGTCCAAGAGCCATCACGAAGACAACACCCAATAAGGCTAATTTCCAGCCCAAAGCTTGCTGTGCCTGACTGTAGATTTCCTTCACCGGA
>JAKOVF010000118.1 GCA_029782225.1 Chloroflexota bacterium
TTCCCGTGATTGCGATTGCAACGCGCAGCGCGACATTGGACAAAGTGGTGAGCAACATGCAAGAAGTGCGCGCGCGCCGCGCACCTGTGATTGCGATTGCGACGGAGGGCGATACATTCATTGCCGAACACGCAGACGATGTGATTTATATTCCGCGCGCGCCCGAACATCTCGTCCCGATTCTCGCGCTCGTGCCGCTGCCATTGTTGTCGTACGATGTTGCTGTGGTGCGCGGCTGCGATGTAGACCAGCCGCGCAATTTGGCAAAGAGCGTGACGGTGGAATAAGGTTAACAACACCCAAAGATTATGCTCGCATCCCATAGGGCATGCGAGCAGTTTCGTTTGTACGGAGGGCGATGTTTTTTTTAGTAATTCACCTGACGCATGTCATTTCGAACCCCTCAATCCTTCGGGGTAAACTCTGTGAGAAATCTCAGTTTTTTCCACCGAGATTTCTCGCAAGACCGCTCGAAATGACAATTCTGCGTAACGTGAGTTAGTAAAGCAAAAGGATTGCTAAAAGATGCAGATGCGCTTCCATTTACAGCCGTTGAGATTGCATACGGGTACCCGAATATAGATTGTTCCTAACTCGACAAAGGGACGCTCCAGTGGTTCCAAATCTTGTGATTCCATAAGAGGAATTTGGATGACGTCTCCATTCACCGAGTACCAGAGACTTTGTCTGTCCGATTTGGGGTCGAGGCGGATAACGTACTCGCCGCTTGGTATTGTGTCGAAGCCGGGAATGTTAATTTCGAAAATCACTTGGGCGATACCGAGGACAGGACCGTCCCCCTCACGCGGGTCCGCAGTCTTGCCCATTTGGGCTGGTGCAACAATCATGCTTGCTTGTCTCTCGCCCACGCCCGCTCTGCCCTCCACAGCAGATATAGCTTGTTCAAGGTCAATCGCATCGTCGCCGACCAACCCCTTTTCCCTCAAACGGTTGTACGTGACGCTGATTTGATCGTGAATTGTTTTTGTTTCTTGCGGCGTCAGGACTGCTTGCCGTGACGGTTCGTAACAGACACCGCGCGTCAACCAGCTTTGGCAAATCAATCCCGAGATTGTGGTTTCAGGCGGGTCAGCGTTTTCCGTTGTTGTGAAGAAAACGGCTTGGACAGAAAACGGGGTAATCTCTTCTTTCTCGTCCATGAAGCGAATCTCTTGTCCTCTCCACAGGACGACATAGTTCCCTTGCTTTAAGACTTGATTGTTCAAGAGTTGCAATTCACGCTTGGCGAGCAAGATGCCAATCGGAGTATCTTCGCCAGGAATTTCCTTGTCGGTGGTTGGTGGCTTGGTGCGGGCAATACTCATCATGACAATTGCCTCACCCTTTTCGCTTACTCCACCCGGCAGCGCATAAGTAACAGTGTGGGCAACGGCGAAATCCTCACTTGATAGATTGAATTTTGCCAAAGCCGAATCAAGCGTCTTTACTTCATCTGTCGGTATAATTCGCGGCGTGTCAATATGAGTTTCCGCAGTTGGAGCCGCATCCGTTGGTTCAATGGTTGGTGGTGCTGCCGTCGCCTGAGGGGCTTGAGTTGGCTGCACGGGCGCGGCAGTGGGCTGTGGCGCGGCAGGTGCGGCACAACCGCCCAAAATCAAAACACTCAACCCAAACATCAATGCGAAACAAAGGTGAACGCGGAGCGAAATGTATCTTGGCATGACCGTTTCTCCTCGATGTGTTTATTGTTGTGTGAACGGTTCAATCATAACAAAGTCGAACACGCCCAAGAATTTCAACACACTGAACAGGACCAGTGCAAAAGATGCGACAAGAAAGATGCCGTAAAAACCAATCTGAAATTGGCGCACAACTTTTTTGGTAATGATGCCCGCGAACCACATCAGTAGAAATACCAATAGACCAACTACGATGCCAAAGAAAACGGTGTAGAGAAAGACCAAATAATCATCTGCGCTCAAGTTCCCCAAAGGATTTGCAGAGGCGTAGATTCCCCAATCTGTTGCCGAGTACACAAAGAGCCCAAGGATGATTCCAAAGAACAATCCAAATTGGCGCGCAATCGGAGTTGTCGCGATACTAATCTCAAAGAGCGAGACGTAGCGAAAAAAGAGACGATACAGCAAGTTCAACAGGATGCTGCTCAAGAGCAGATAGGCAGCTGCGCGAGTGACTGCCAGAATAAACGGGTGTAACGAAAAGAATTGCAAAACAAAAAGGAAAAGAAAAAGCCCTGCCAAGACAAGGTTGATACGGCGCGGCGCAACGGAGCGACGATAAAAACGGGCGCGCCAATCCAGCAATGCCGGTGCCAGAGTGTCATGAAATATTTCAAAGCGTTGTTCATCCGCATCTTCTGGAAGTTTTGGAACCGGGCGGAGGATTCTCAGCCCCGGGCTCGATAATATTTGCATGGTCTGTTTGACGCGTGGAATTGGCACTTGAGCATAGTAGCCCAGTGATGAAGCGGTATGAGCGATTTTTGTGCCGTCGGGCGTGATGAGATAGTTGAGTGTGGCGGCGGCAATTTCTTGTTGT
Organism: Chloroflexota bacterium; assembly: GCA_029782225.1. Classification (GTDB taxonomy): domain Bacteria; phylum Chloroflexota; class Anaerolineae; order Anaerolineales; family Villigracilaceae; genus JAKOVF01. Next base: position 2,521 of record JAKOVF010000118.1, read on the forward strand.
TCGCCGCTCAAGCTATTCATTGACCCATCCAAGTGCTGCTTGATAATTTGCTCCGCGCCGCCGAGATGGTTAAAAGTTGCGAGCCGCAAGGTGAATGAACCCGCGCGCATTTCCTCGTGCCATAGGCGAGTCATGACAATTTGTAGAAAGGGTGTTTCGATTCCCTCTTGTTGCGGGCGCGTGATGCCAACTCCGCCTTGACCGACACGCACGCGACCTCTCTGCACCTGATTCAGAATTGCCGGAACAAGTTCATCTTCGATTTTGACAGGATGTCCGGTAAAGCGCTGGTTGTACACCTCCAATGGATTGCGAATTGCTTCGGTTGCTTGTTCGGTATTGAGATGCCGCAATCGCAGGATATGTGTGAGCAGGTACGGCATGCGCGCACCAAAGCGGTCCAATTTGGCGAAGGCATCCTCGCGCATCACAAACAAAAACGATGCGCCAATTTCGTCGGTGTTCATGGCACGCGCGAGTTGTGCCTCAAATCCCGTTTCACCTAGATCTTCGGCTTGATACGCAAAGTATTCTTCAAATTGGTCAAAGAGCAGAAAAATTGTTCCGTTTATTGCTTGAGCCAACCCCGCAAGTAATTCATCAAGAGGCAGATTCGAGTCAATCTGCAATTCATCGGGAATCAGCGTCTGGACCGTTTGTACGCATTGCGTTTTCAGCGCATTGAGAAAAAACGCGGATTGCCATGTATTGAAAACGACCAATGCGGTGCGCGGCTTTGCGCGCAAGAGTGGTACCACACCGGCTTGCAACACAGAGCTCTTGCCCACACCGCTTGCGCCAAACAAAACAGTCGAAGGCGACGCATACAAATTGGAAACGATGCGACGCGTGTCTTGAACGCGCCCAAAGAAAAAATCGCGCTGCGCTTCACCGTACGGGTCCAATCCGACGTACGGACAAAAAGAGTCGCCGTTTGAAATCATCGTGTGCGCCATTGTTGCAGATTCGCGACAAACTCTTGTAGCGTTAAATCAAAGATGCTTACATTTCGTCTTTCCCACAATCGGCGCTCGACTTCGGTCGGTTGAAATTGAATCGCCCACGAATGGGTCGGTTCTTGCTCATCGGCTGCCTGCGCGCGTTGCGCCAACTGTTTGTGCAGGTTTTTGAGAATGACACGCAGGGTCCAGTCTTGCAGACTGTAGCCGAGAAAGAGAAAACTACGCTCGTAAAAATATTCCATAAACAAATCCGGCATCGCCGTTCGATTCGTCATCCGGGATAGAAACTCTACATAGTCATCTTCGGTAATGACAAAACTGTCGAGTTCGCTTTTTTGCGCGTCCACCGTGCCGTGCATTTTGTAAATGACAGTTGTGGTTGCCAAATCAATGTACAACTCGTTGGGCTTGACAGGTTTTGGCTCATCCGCACCATAGGGCTGCCAAAGTACTGCGTTGGCAAACGCGCGGCGGTCCGTAGGGTGAATGACGAGGTCGTAGGGCTTTTGCGCGTTGTGAAAGGCGCGCTCGATTAACCCATCATAGTTGGTTGTAATAATCACCTGAGGAACGGGAATGCTTGCTACCATTTCATGTAAAGTGGCAGGACTAGCTTCACGATTGAACAGCTCGCGCAGGCGCGCGCGGAGATTGCGACGACCCAAGAGGTCGTTGTAATAAGACGAGACTTTGGACAAATCAGAACGTTCCCGCTTGTCGTTAGAGGGATAAGTCGCTTCATCGGCAAGTAGATTGGAGAGTTCCGTTCCATTGGGCATGAAAGGCGGGTCCTGCGCGTTCCATTCTTGGTTGGGCAAACGACCGATTAATGAGGCGCCTGCCCCGAGAAAGGGAACTATCCGTCCTTTGTTCCACAACTTCCAAATTGCGCCGTAGGGGGGTTCGAGATTTGGGATGGCTCCAAGCGTCTCTCCGGAGGGCTGGTCACCAGAGCCACCGCCTGACCGAATAATGACAGTTACATCGCGCTCCGCTTTGATGTTGAATTCGTCACGTCCGATTTTTTTGTCCCCACCCACAAGATCACCACCAACAGTGGTCTCACCGTCGAGATGGACCGCTTTTAAGTGGTCGGAACTGTCTGTAGGTTGAGGGGATGTGTTGGGCGCGGAGGGGGCGGAAGGGTCCATAGGGTACTCGCCTGAATCGAGTTGGCGTCATGATAGCAGAAAACAAGTAATGTGAATAGGTGCGGCACCGATACAAATTCTTCATATGAGACCGTTGTCTGTCATTGTACGAGAGACTTTTGAGGGTCTCGTGCGATGATTACATCGCCAACCTCGAAGGTTTTTATTTGTGACTTACTCACTGATGTTACGCATGTCATTTCGAACCCCTCAATCCTTCGGGGTAAACTCTGTGAGAAATCTCGGTTTTCCACTGAGATTTCTCGCAAGAACGGCTCGAAATGACAGCTACTGCGTAAGGTGAGTTACTCACTCGCGGCTT
>JAKOVF010000177.1 GCA_029782225.1 Chloroflexota bacterium
AACACAGCCATCCCATAGGGACTATGTTCTTGACTGAATAACACTGCTATGATACAGTAAGCGGACCCCCACTACCCAGATGTGTCTACCAAACCCAAGGAGGCAGCGTGAGTCCGCAAAGAAGTACTCTAACCGTCATCAATCAGTTTTTCAAGTTCATCCCGGGACATTTAATCACCAAGTTGGCCAGGAAGCATCAAGTCGACAAGAAATCGAGGAGCTTCAGCCCAACCAGCCATGTTGTTGCCCTGATGTATGCCCAGCTCGCCCATTCCATCAGCCTGAATGACGTCTGTGATTCCCTGCGCAACCACAACGGCAGCCTGGGAACCCTGCGCGGCGCCACCCCACCCAGCCGGAACGGACTGTCGCATGCCAACAAGGTCAGGGACGCCGCCATGGCCGAAGAACTTTTCTGGACTGTCAAGGAACATTTGGAAAAGTTGCATCCCCAGTTCGGCTGCAAGACCCGTCCGGGCGGCAAGGGCTACAAGGGCCTTCCGCGCCGCTTCAAGCGCACCATCAATGCCGTTGACTCCAGTACAATCAAGCTGGTGGCCAATTGCCTTGACTGGGCCAAGCATCGCCGACAAAAGGCAGCCGCCAAAATGCATCTCCGCCTGGACCTGGGAACATTTCTTCCCAGCTTCATTCTGGTTAAATCTGCCAGGAACAATGATGCCATTGAGGCTGCCGAGGTCTGTGCGGGCATGCGCGCCGGGGAGATTGTCGTGTTTGACAAGGCCTATGTCGACTTTCAGCACTTGTCTGCGCTGAACCAGAGAGGAATCTTCTGGGTGACCAGAGCCAAGGAGAACATGCTGTACGAAGTCGTGGCTGAACATACGCCACCCAAGGGAGATATCGTGCGGGATGTGGAAATCAGGCTGACCGGGCAGAAGACGTCCATTCTCTACGAAGGCACGTTGCGCCTGGTGGAGGCTTATGTCGAGGTGCAGAGCGAAAAGGTGCTGATGACATTCATCACGAATAACTTCACCTGGATGCCATCGTCGATTTGCGACTTGTACAAGTCACGCTGGGGCGTCGAGGTGTTTTTCAAGGAGATCAAGCAGACTTTGCAATTGGCGGATTTCATGGGATACAGCGAAAACGCCGTGAAGTGGCAAGTGTGGATAGCGATGCTGGTGTATCTGCTGCTGCGCTATGTCTCTTTCCTGAGCGGCTGGCGGGGAACCTTCAACAGGCTCTTCACCGCCATCAGAGCCGTGCTGTGGAGCTTCCTGGATATGATGGATGTGCTGAAATGCTGCCAGGGGGAAGGACGCAGAGCCAGAATGCGCGCCTCGCCTGAACACTGTTACCTGCCGGGATTCGAGGGTCTTTTTCTACCGTAGGCTTGTGGGACAGCATCCGTGAAGATAGCGGCCGAAGAAACAAAAATCACCCCATGACGAACCAAAATCCTATGGGACAGCATCTGAAAGGGAAAAAATGTATGCATCATTTCACTTTTCAATTCAGTAGGGAAACCCCAAAAACCAAAAATGCCTTTTGGGAAAATCAATTGCCTTCAGGCAGGAAAACGACCCATTTTAGGGCGGTTTGAGGAGCCTATGGGACGGTTATG
>JAKOVF010000157.1 GCA_029782225.1 Chloroflexota bacterium
CTTCGCCTGGAGGTGTATAAATGCCCAGCCGGGTACTGGACTGTCGGAGTTGGGAGAAACCTTGAGGGCAAGCCACTGAGGAAAGAGGAGCAGGAGTACATCTTCAAGCGGAGCGGCTTGGCCCCTGATGAAGTAATCGAGGTACTCAAAGAGCGCGGCATTACGAAAGATGAGGCGCTTTTTCTTTTGCGTCGAGACATCGAGGATGCAGTCCGGGACCTTGAGAACTTCGACTGGTTCGAGGCGCTTGACCCTATCCGCCGGAAGGTAGTCATCGACATGAGGTACAACCTGGGGCCCACGCGCTTCCGGGGCTTCAAAAAGATGATTGCCGCCCTGGCCCGGGGTGACTACAAACAAGCCGCCGCCGAAATGGTCGACAGCAAGTGGTATCACGAAGTGGGCAACCGCTCCAAGCGGCTTGTCAGGATGATGGAGTCTGGTGAGGATTACGACACATAAAAAGGAGGTTTGACAGATGGATCAGTTCCTGAGTTTCCTGTTTCGGCCCGAAGTGTTGGGCGTTATTGCTACTGTCATTGTGTTTGCTATAGGACTGTGGGCGCGCAAGTACCTCAACCACTTCCGCGTAGTCTTTCAGGTCTGGCACCTTGTTGAGAAAATGGGGATTTTGGCCGGGCTGAAAGGCTATGAGAAGCTAGCCCTGGCGATGGACGTTTTTCGAGAGAAGTTCTACGCAGAATTTGGCCGGGAGCCTGCTCCTGGCGATGAGGGCTGGGCGGTCAAAGTGTTAACGTGGTTGTGTAAGTTGGAGAGCAAAGACGACGTTGAGGATTTTTTCGAGCAGCCATCCGAGCCCTCCAACTCGGAAACCTTGAGCGAGGGCACGGCCTAGCCGGCGAGAACCCTGTCAACTGGCAAGGCCGAGAGTGGACCAGCGCACAATGGCGAGCATACCAAGACGCTCTAGCCAGGAGCGAAAAGCAGTGGCAGGAGGCCAACAAAGCTCTAACGCCCAACCCGCCACCCCTCAAAATAGGCGATAAAATCTGGGGCGAGTTACAGCCCAAGGTCACAATTAACCCCCGATCCGAGTGATCGGGGGTCTTTGTGTTCTTTTACCGGCGTTCCATCGCACGGACAATCCGCATTACCCGGCGCTGGTGCTTGGCGTTATCTGCTGCCGATATACTGCTGTCGTCGAATCTGATTTCTACACCTTCGCGTATCAGCGCCGCTGCCATTTCGTCTGGGTCAAGCTTCGGGAAGCTGCATAGATACCGTATAACGTTATAACGCGTCCACTGCTTAACCTTGCCGGGCTGTGCGCCATCAATCATCAGGTAGCGCTTGTATGTCTCAAACATTGCTTCTTTACTTACCTCCTTTATTTCGCTCTCCATCTCATTCATTACCCGCACTATCATTGATCTCTTCATTTGAACTCCTCCTTTTAATTTTATCCTAATTTTATTATAACACATCTGATATATCTTTGTCAAGTATCTATTTGACATCTCTTCCACTTTTATTATATCACAGGCCACATATCTTTGTCAAGTATATAACAGATGGCAGGAGAAAATCCACTCCTGCCACCTGCCCATCTGATTTCATTTCTTGCTGCCCTGGGTAGCCTCCAGTTTCATACCGTCCATGATGTGGCTGACCACATCGGTCTTAGCCTTCAGGGCGGCGTACACTTTCTCGTCCACCGTGTCGTTGGCGATCAGGTGGTAGAACCGTACCGGTCGGGTCTGGCCAGGCCGGTTGATGCGACGACGGCTCTGGTCGTAATCTCCCAGCGAGAACCCCAGCGAGTAGTAAACACAGTAGCAAGCCCGGGTGAGGTCCACACCAGCGCCGCCGGCCCGGATTTGGACAGCGATCACACCGGCTGGACGATCGCCAGGGCGCTCGGTCTTCCAGTCCTCAAGCTGGTTAATTCGTCCGGATAATTCGTAGTAGCGGCGGCCGGCGGCCTCCACTTTCTGACGGATAGAATCAGCGTCGTGGGTAAACCGAAAGAACACCACCAAGGGCTCATGGGCCGGGAGGTCCTCCAACAGGTCTGCCAGCAGCTCCTGCTTGCCGGTGTCGATCTGCTGC
>JAKOVF010000166.1 GCA_029782225.1 Chloroflexota bacterium
CATGACGGCAGGGCGGTCCACCTGCTGGCCCTGCTCGAAGATGCCCGCATGAACCTGGGCAGGCGTTCCTTCGAAGCCCGCGAGATCGCGCTGAGGCTGAAGCAAGGCAGGGAACGGACCCGCGGCCAATTGGATGACCTGTTGGCGCCAGGCGAAGAACGACTGATGGAACTGATGAACGGGCTCGAGCAATACGCCCGACATATCGACGAAGCAATTCGCACATTACAAACTCATTGATCATTTCGGTCACGGTCCTTTTATTGGTTTCCTTCCGTGGTCGGTGATACCGCGCAGTTCAATCTCCTCTGCGCGGTCGGCGGAAGTCGCCCAGCGGCTCAGGGCGCGTGTTCCCCCGCACGAGGTCGGAGGTTCGAGTCCTCCCTTCCGCCCCTACTGGCCCCACAGCCCAGGCCAGTTCTCCTCCGAAAGCCTGCCCAGGCCTACGCACCTGGGCAGGCACGGAGCCGACAAAGAAAAACCCCGCTGAGGCTATCAGCGGAGTTTCGGCACAGCAGACACGTTTTCCCGTCGCGTCTGCCGCCAATAATACCACAATCTTAATTGGAGGCACAAATGTCAGTTCTTTCCGCCCGTCAAGTTTTGCACTTTGAAAGCACACCCGAAGACGTGATCGCCGATGCGCAGGTGGCGGTCGTCACCGCCGACTCATGGCACATCTACGGTCCACGCAACGCGCACGGCGTGATCTCCTTCGCTCCCGTGCCTGTGGTGCACTGTCCGATCGTGGACGTCTCCATGCTGCCCGCCGCGATGGACGAAGCCGTCAAGAAGCTGATGGTCGAGCACCAGGGCCGCTACGGCTACAAGGACATCCCCACGCTGCTGGCCGAGTTCCGTAAGCTGGGCGCGGTCGTCTCGGAGCCGATGTAATGGCCGCCGCCAAGACCCTGGTGGCCAGGCTCACGCTGCACCTGCGCGACGGCTCGAAGAAGATCGTCGAGCTGCACACAGACGCCGCCTGGCACCAGTTCTACCGCGTGTATGCCCAGCAGGGGCGCAAACGCAAAGTCCTGACAGGGTATGCCCGTCGGCAGATCAACATCCACGATCCGCGCGGCCTGGACGTGTACGAAGCCCAGCAGCGCAAAGGCAACCCGAACATCACCGCATCCGTCATCAAGGTCTACAAGAAGCGCGAATACCAGCGCCTGCTGACCTGCCCGCCCACCGATCTGCGTGGCGGCCTGGCAAAGGCCACTCCCGTGCAAACGAAGCACTACTGGGAGCTGCACCAGGAAGGCATCCCCGTCCGCAACTGGCCGACCTCTGGCGTTCGAAAGCGCGAGCTCGAGAAGATTGGCCTGGGCGCGCGATGAGCCTGATTGCCCCTTCCTGTGAAGAGCGCATGATGATCGCAGGCCTGGAAGATGTCTCCCGATCCATCCTGGTCTGTACGGTATGCGAGGCCTCTTCGGAGGCCTACGATGCCAGGAAATCACCCCACGCCTGGGATGACTGGACCATCTCTCCGAAGCCCAAATGCCCGCACTGCAACGGCGTTGCAAAAGCCATACAGGAAAAAAAGCATGTCTCGTAAATCCAACCAAAACAGCCCAATTCGCCAGGCCATTCTTCAGGCCTATCGAAAAAATCCGCGTGTTACGTTCAACGAACTGACCGCTCTTACGGGCGTCACTGTTTCTTGCGTGCATTATCACGCGCACAAACTTCAAGAAGCGGGATTGATCCAGATCGAAAACAAACAGGGTAGGCGCACAAAAGTAAAGAACCCGCTGCGCATGGCGATCTTGAGCGCTTATCAGGCTAATCCGCATGTCACAACACGTGAAATATCCCGCATGACGGGCGTTTCTCAGAAGACCGTCATGTACTACGCTCACAAGCTACAGGATGAAGGATTGATCCAAATCAAGAACAGGCCAGGGCGTCCCGTTGGCTCGTTCAAGCCCGAAGAAGCGCGTGAGTGGCAGGAACGAAGCCCCCGTGGGAAAGAGTCGGAAAATGCGCTTCAAAAACGCATCGACATGGTGGTGGAAGCTGCCAAGAAAAACGGAACGCTATTCACGCCCATCGACGTGGTGCGTGATTATGGAAAGCGTGCTCGGTCAAGCCGACTGCGCGGGTCGAAGTTTGGGTAGAACCATGGTCAATATAAATACAAAAGTTAGGTTAATCCTAAGAACCGTTTCAATTTTCCTCATGCTGGCCTCGCTGGGCTGGGCAGGATATGCGCTGGCGGCCCGTTCCATCATCGAGATCATTGCCGCACTGATCAGTGCCAACCTGTTTCTCTCTGCGCTGAGCTACCTGGAGCGCAAATAGCATGACGACAACGCTGCTGCCTAATGAGCAGGTCCAATATCTGCGTTCCATCAAGAACGCGGCGATCTTCCTGATCGCCATGCAAATACTCGACGCCTCTCATCCTGGCATGATCGTATCCGTCAAAGAAATGTCGTCCATCGTGGGGATCGACGCCCGCACGTGTCGGACCCACATGCAGTCCCTCTCTCACCTGAATATCCTGGTCGCCGTTGGCGACGGGTTCGTGCTGGCCCAAGGCGGCCGCGCCAATTTCCTTCCCGCTCACACCGAGTCCATCGAGGCACACCAAGCCCTGGCATTCCAGGCACATCAAGACCTCGAGGATCACACCGCGGCGGACGGAAACAACGGCGGCCAGCCTGCACAATTTGTGCAGCACAATTTGTGCTCTCTTAAGAAAGAAGAAGAAGAATCTTTAATTTTAAAAACAATAGAGTCTTCTTCTTCAGATTCACGCGCACAAAATGCGCCGAGCATCCTGCGCGCCGACGGCACCCCGCTGACGGTTTCCCAGATCCTGGCGGCTACGCCGCTCCTGGAAGGCTTCGGAGAGCAGGGCGTGGTCACTGGCAGGCTCGACCTGGACGTGCTCGAGCCCCAGGTGGTCCTCGGATGGCTGGCCCAGGCCTATGCACAGCGCGACAGACTGGCCACACCGCCCGCCCTGGTGTACGTCCGCCTGCGCGACTATCCCGTGACTGGCAAAAAGCCCGCAGCGCAGTTCTACGTCAACCCGCTGGCCTACCTGCCCGATCGGTTCCTCGAGGTGCTGCGACTGATAACGTTCGACTGCACGCACTGCGCTGAGAAGTTCCTGCGCTCCGCCGAACTGGAAGCACACATGCAGTCCGCTCACGCCGACGTGCTGGCTGTCCAAGTCGTCGAGGCGGAGGCCCAGCCCGTGAGAGATCTGTACCAGGCCGACCACGTGGCCGCCCTGATCAACGGACGCCTGAACGCCGAGCAGGCCTGGCAGAGCGTAGTCGAGGCCATGCGCGAGACGATGCCGCCCGCTTCCTGGGAAACCTGGCTGAAGGACACGCTCGCCGTGGACTACACGGTCGGCAGGTTGATCGTCGGCTGCCGCAATGCCTTCGCACGCGACTGGCTGGGGCAGCGCATGGTTGAAGACGCTCAGCGCATCCTGGCCGACCTGCTGGGGCAGCGCGTGGCCGTCGAGTTCGTGGTCTACGACCCGCAGGAGGCCGACGATGCCGAATAAGGCCAAGACCCTGCAAAACGGTCAAGAGGGCACGATCCACGGAGTGCTGGCCCTGTGCAAGTTCATGCAGGATCACAACCTGGATGCGCGCTTTCGCGGGGACCTGGTCATCTTTATCCCGCGGCGGGAGCCGCAATCCGATGTTGATTTCGCGCGCGCGCTCAGCCTGCGCGTTGCTGATCAACCGCTTTTGGATCCCGACGCGACAGATACGTCGATGGAGGCCCGTAATGAGTGATTCCGTAATGTATGCCGTGATCTATATCTCGCTGGGTCTGCTGGCTTTGTACGTCGTCAGCTTTGGCGTGATGGTGCTGATCAAGGCGCGCCAGGTGGCGGTCTTGCGCAGGGCGACGGTCGTTGTGCCTGTCTTCGAGCGCCCTGCTCAGGCGACGGCTCAGCAATGGGCTCCTGGAAAGAACCGCATCTTGTCCTATTCGCCGACGGGCCTAGCCTTCCTGGTGCGTGCCCGCCATCTATCCGAGATCATCGGCGGAGCTGGCTATTACTTCCCGTTCGATGTGCAACGCCTGGCGACGGACCTGTTCCTGGTATGGGATGGCGAGAAGCCCGATCCGCATGCGGTCGACTGGAAGGGACTGAAAGGAAAGTACGCCTTCGTGCCGTGCCTCGAGACGGAAGCCGACGGCGGAGAATTCCCCTTCGTGCAGGAGGTGCAGTGATGCGCAATTTGTGTCTGCTGTCTCTGTTGGTCCTGACGGCCTGCGCGCCGCTGGTCGAAACTCCCGCGCCCCAGGGCGTGATCATGCCAATGGCCACTCCTGCGCTGGCTCCCAGTGTGACGCCGTCGGCCATTCCCACGCCGACCGTGGACTGGCAGTCCGCTTCCAACGCTGCATCTACCCAGGCGGCTTCCTACCTGGTAACCATCGACGCCGCTAACCTGGCACTGGCCCAGATCGAAGCCGATAAGGAGCGCATGCAGTACGAGCAGGTCATGCTGACGGCTACGTTCGATCTGGCCACCCTGGATGCCAATCAGAAGACCTCTGTGGCCGCTCCGCTGGTAATCCCCACGACTGAGACGGCTGCATATTGGCGCGATCGTCAGATCGAAACCCAACAGGCGCTCGACCAGGCACAAATGACGGCCGTCAAGGAAGAGCCGACGCAGATCGTCGCCCGCGCACGTGCGGAGAGCGAAGCCCAGACGGCGGGGCTATGGGAGTGGGTGAATCTGTTCCTGGCCGCTGCCGCCGCCATGTTCTTCTTAGCCCTGGCCTACGCGGTGATCAAGCTGGCTGGCCGACCATACAAGCCCGCGCCTGTTCCCGCTCCGAAGGCTGCTCCCGTAGTCAGCATCCCCAGGCTGGATGACGAGCGCCCGACCATCACGATCCGTCACGAAGGCCCAGACGGCGTGCATGGGCGTGTATTGAACTTTCCCTGCTCGCCCGAGGACCTGCTGATCTTCGCCCATGAGTTCCCGTTCTATGGGACAGGCGTGAACCAGTTCGATGGGACCAGCCGACCGTCTCCCCTGCGCGCAAGCAACAAGCGCCAGGCCATCGAGGAAATGCGCGAATGGTTGGTAGACAGCGAGCTGGCAGTCAAGGACCGACGCGGGCACGTGGTTCTGAATAACGATGGGGAAGAGGTCTTCCGCATCCTGCGCGAGGAGGGACTCCCCCACCAGTGGTCTTGCACTCCAGATCATGGCGATTTACCCGAGGAATCTTTTCATGGCCATGAAATCATGCGCATGAAAAGCGTGGGGGAGGGGTTGGGGGAGGGGATGGATGCGGCCGCCCTCGACGGAAATGACGATACCCCTATCGTCCCCGAAGACAAACCCGCCCTCGACAGAAACGTCGATAGAGGCCCGATCGGCCTGAACGCAAAAGGATACATAGCATGAAGAAATGTCAGAAGTGCGGAAAGCCCGCTGACGAATTGACCTTCACCCTGGCGCATGGTCCCAATGGATACAGGCGCTATGGATTATGCCCGAGCTGCTTGAAGATGCCCAGTAAGCGTACAACGCCCACCACTGCACCTATTACCAAGAAGGAGAAGAAACGTGGCCGCAAATGAAACCCGCAAGAAGGCTCGCACGATCGACGTCGGCCTGTTCCTGCTGATCACTGGCTCGATCTCCAATATCCCATTGTGGATCGGCGTATTCACCTCGACCGAGGCGCGCGGGACTGACGTCGGCGATTGGATCCGCGCCTCCCTACTTCCCGTGGTGGGCGGTATCTCGGGCCTGTCGATGGCCATCACGGTGGGCGTCGGCTTGGTGTACGTGCTGGGCCGTCTGGGCAAAATGCAGCCGACCCTCGAGCGCAAGGTGCGAGGGAAGGACGAATACAAGTATCTGCCGAACATGCGCTTCTACGTGGCGTCTGGCGCCATCGTGACGTTGTTCCTGATCTCGCTGGCCATCCTCAGCCCCTACGTCTATCAGGTCGGATCGGACAGCCCGAGCCTGTTCGAGGTCTTGGGAAACTGGGCGGGACTGTGGTCGGTGGGGCGTGTGCTGGCCGCTGACCTGGCGCTGGCAGCAGTCGCTGCCGTACACGGAGCGGTTGCTCTTGGGTCCGCTGAGCAGACGAGCAAGTCGCTCAGCGAGGCTGAGCAACCCGCTCAGCAGACTTCAGCAAAGGGAAAACCCCGCTCAGCGAAGGCGAGCAAGCCGCTGAGCAGCCTTCCCTGCAAATATGCGTCGCTCGGATGCAAACACACCGAGCCGACCCAGGGCGCGATCAACGCTCACAGCGGGCGGTGCAGCTTCAACCCGAAGAACGCCAATATCTCCGTGGAGAACTGGCCGACGGGAATAGGAGAGACGAAATGACCGATGTTTTGATCCCTATTCAGGCCGACGAGTTGCAGGTAGGCGACCGCTGGAATGACCGCGTTGTGACGGCGGTAGAGCCGCTCTTCCACCGCCTGCTGATCCATTTCTATGATGGCGACACAAAGACGATGGACCCCAAAACGCAGATGCTGGTTTCGCGCGGCGTCGAGCACATCGAGGCGGTGACGAAATGAAACAGATATATCGAACTCCCAGCGATCTGAAAGGCATCCCGAACGGGATGTGGAAATCGTACGCGCTCGCCCTTATGAAGCGCGGTCCCATCGAGGCAGACCTGGAAACTGGGGCTGTGAGTCTGGTGAGTGAGTTCCCGAGCTGGTACAGGGACGGCGTGCTGTATGGCGGCAAGGATGGGCACCGCTTGAGCGATGATGAAATACGCGCTCTACAGGCTGGTCAATTGCGGACGGATGATGTGTTGGTCCCGACCGAGGTAATCGACCCGATCAAAAAGGTTTCAGCTCCTCAGCCGACGCCAGCTCCGAAGGCTCCATCGCACGTTCATTCTGTCCTGCGCGGCATGGTTGGTCGAGCAGCTTTAGAGCAGGCATATCACCAGGCAATGAGAGGACAGCGCGTAGAGGATATGCAAAACGCAGCCAGCCGCATGTCGTCTGAGCAGGTTGAGAAATTGGTGCGAGGTGGACGATGATCCTTACAGATGAAATGTTGCTTCCGTATGTTCCGCTTTTGTGCGGGTTATCGTTCGTGGTCTTTGTCGTCTGGGCGTTCAGCGCGTTGTTCGGCGGATATAGGATGGGGCAGAAGCTGGAGGCAGGGCAACGCGAGGAGCGGCGTCAGGCAATCGAGGAGGCTTGGTGCAGGCTCAACCCCAGCCACGTCGAACAGATACGTCTTTGGTTGATCTCCCAGGGTGTGGACCCGCTTGAAGCGGAACATCCGTCCGCAGGCACATACTTCGATGGCAGGGGAAAAGCGTTTACGGGTGATTCCTTCCTGACGAAGGACAACAGCAGGCATATTGTGATCCCGTGGGGTCAGAAAGAGGGCCCGTGGACGACGCTAAAAGAAGGCGATTATTTGCGCCGACTGCGCGCCTGGGAAGCCTATAAGAAACAGAATGCAGACGATCTGGATGCGCTCCAGGCTTACGTGGACGGTCTGAAATGAACGACTTTATGCGCGAATGTAGGAAGGTCGAACGTCATTGGAAACTAGCGCTGACGATCGACACGCTGTTGCTCGTGCTGATCGTCGGCCCGATCTGGGCCACGGTCAGCACGGAGACGGTCGAGGCGTGGACGGTGGTGCTTTCCTGGTGGCCGTGGGTAGCGGCGGTGATGGTCGGCTTGACCTTGTATTACATAGTCTGTGATGACAATGAGGTTTTGTATTTGATCGTCGACTTCCCGCGGATACTGTTGTATGCGCTGATCCTACTGGTCACATCTCCGTGGTGGCTTCCGAAGGTCCGCGAATATGAGAAGGGACAGAAATAGGATGGATTTTGTAAATTCTGATCAGTTCTTTGAATTTCCTGTCGATGTGGCAGTTTGCCCAATTTGTAATGCTCCAGTTATTGCTTACTTTGATGAATATGAAACTGATACTGGGATTGTGACAGACTGCGGTTTCCATATCGACTGTAAAAACGAACCCGAGCTTGGAGATAGCGATACTTGGAAAAACTGGTTTTCTTCCCATTGGAGTGAACCATACACGGATTGGCTTCCACTTGAACGACGCCTCTATAAATGGTTTACGGCTCGATACCGAGTGCGCATAGAAGGAATGGAATGAATAACCATATCACACTCAACCCCGACGGCATATCGATCAAGGGCTGCAACATCATCTACGCGCCTGCTGGCCAGGCAGGAGAATACGCTCCGCTGGCCACCAACCCGTATAGAGGCTGCGGTCATAAATGCGCCTACTGCTACGTGCCGCTGGTGCTCAAGATGAAACGCGAAGAGTTCGACGCAGGCGCCGTCGAGCGCAAGGACTTCCTGGCGCGCCTGATCAAGGACGCGAATAAGTATCAGTCCATCGGCAGCCGCGAGCAAGTAATGATCACCTTCAGCTCCGATCCATACCACCCAGGCGATACAACCCTCACGCGCCAGACGCTGGAAGTCCTGGCCGAGCATGGTCTGGGCTTCTGCACACTGACCAAGGGCGGCTCGCGCTCCCTGCGTGACATCGATCTCTTCCGCCCCGATCGGGACGCATTCGCGTCCACCCTGACCAGCCTGGACGCACAATTTGCGCAGAAATGGGAAAGGGGAGCAGCTCTGCCCGAGGACCGCATTGCCACGCTGCGCAAATTCCACGAGCGCGGAATCTTTACATGGGTCAGCCTGGAGCCGACACTCGACGTCGACGCGAGTCTGGCCATCATCCGCGCCACGCATCCATTTGTGGACCTGTACAAGATTGGGCGCGTCAACTACCTGCCCATGACCAAGACCACCGACTGGGCCGACTATACCCGACGAGTGGTGGATCTCTGTGCTGAGCTGAGCGTGCAGCACTACATCAAACACGATCTTCAACCGTATCTCCCGTCCGACTATCCCAACCCTGTGAGAGTGCAACAGCATCATTAGGAGCCTCATGTCCCAACCTTCACCAAACCCTCTTACCGTTACAAAGCGTCAACTGGAAGTACTTACACTGCTTGCAAATGGATCTACTTATAAGCAGATCTCGTTGACGCTGAACATATCAGTCCCGTCGATCAAGGTGCACGTTTTTCGCGCACGCGCCAGGCTGGGCGCATCTACGCGCGAGGAGGCCGTTGCTAAAGCTGTCGGCGCTGGGCTGATCATCATGGAGGCTCGGGCGTGATCGCATCGGAATAGTTACCAATCAAAGCCAGTTCCACAACCTGGCTGTATTTTTCAAGATCGCAAGCCATTCAATTTCTAGGAGAACCATGGACTATCAAAAAATGATCATCATTGGAAACCTCGGAAAAGATCCCGAGATGCGCTACACGCCGACGGGGAATCCCGTGACTCAATTCTCGGTGGCCGTCAACCGACAATATAGCAACGGCCAGGGAGAGCTGGTCAAGGAAATCACGTGGTTCAACGTGAGCGCCTGGGGAAAGAGGGGAGAGGTCTGCAAGCAATACCTGCGCAAAGGCTCGAAGGTTATGGTCGAGGGACGCATGATTCCAGACCGTCAGACAGGCGGACCGCGCATCTGGTCGCGCCAGGATGGGTCGGCAGGAGCTTCGTTCGATCTTATCGTGCTCGACATCCGATTCCTTTCGGCGCGCCAGGAGAACAACGTGCCCGAGCATTCCATCGAAGAGTCAATGGACAGTATCCCGCCTGAAGACGATATTCCATTCTAAAGAGGTAACCATGAAAAAAATCACCTTACTTATGCTCGTTCTGCTCCTGACGGCCTGCGCGCCGCTCACACCCGCTATGCGTACAGCGCCCCTGGCCTCTGACGCCAATGACATCGTGCTCGATCCGTCCGTGTCCTATAACACGCTGACCGTGTCGGCCAGCGGGACCGCCGAAGACCCCATCACTGTCTGGGGAAACGGCGCCACCGTAAAATGCGTGGACCTGCCTGGCTCTTATATCGTCCTGCAAAATGTGACCGTCGAGGGCTGCAATTCGCACGGGATCTGGATCCGCGGGAATCATATCACCGTTGTAAACAACACGGTCAGCAATGTGGTCACCCAAAACGGGACGGGAAAGTGCATCGGCGGAAATATGCAATGGGGGAGCGCGATCAAAGTGTACAACGGAGCGAGCCATATCCTGATCACGAAGAATAGCGTATCTCGGAGCTGCGGAGAGGGCATCGATTCGGCTCGCGGCATCGACGTGACCATTACCTACAATACGGTGACCGATGTCTTCAGCGTCGGCATTTACCCAGATAATTCCAACGGCGTGACGGTTCTCGGGAACACGGTGATCTGCTCTGATCCGAACTATTACAGGAGCGGAAAGCCCGCCAACGGTGTACTGATCGGCGCTGAGAATTATCCAGGCTGGGGATTCCAGTTGGCGAACGTGTTAGTCGAGAATAATATCTTCTATAGCTGCTCTGGAATTCGCTATTATGCCACGATCAGCGGGACGCCCGTCGGCGTGCGCGTACTGAACAACTATTTCAGCGGCGTGCCCACTCCGTTTGTTTCCCTGCCGCAGTGGGCGGAGGTATCTGGGAACGTGGCGCTGATCGGCCCTACGCTGACGCCTGGCCCCACCCGCACGCCGACATCGACCTTTACGCCTGCGCCGCCGACAGCCACGCGCACCCAGACGCCTGTTGTCTCCGTCACCCCGAGCCGAACGCCAAGCCCAGCGCCGACGGCGTCCCTGGAATGCCACGAGGTGACGTCGGAAAGCGGGACGAAAGTCCTGGTTTGTTTTCCGTAGCGAGGCGGAGGCAATATGCAAAGAGTAATTCGAGTAATTCTCACACTTGCCCTAATTTATGGGGCTTACACAGAAACGGGTATTTTCACCGCGTTGTCTTTGTTTCTTATCTTTAGCGCCCTTGAGGCGCAAGTCTATCTAACAAAGCGTTCGCGCAAACTCCCATTGAAGCCGCCCACCCATTATTCTTGCCTATGTGATGCTACGAGTGTAGAACTTGAAGGATCTACACTTCATCCATATAAGGGAGAGCCAAAATAATGTTCCTGATGAACACCGGGCAGCGTGAAGTCTTATCTGACACCGCCAAATTCGTCGGGGGTGGCCACGTGAGCCGACCTGGTCGCCTCGACGAATTTAGCGAGAGCTGCGGCCCAAAATACCATTATTACAGATAGTGTAAAAGACAGGAAAGGAGTCTTTATGTCAGTCACGATTTACGGTTCAAGCGAGGACGCCAGGCGCATCGAAGACGCGATCAGAGCTATGCAAGAAAAGCTCAAGGCCCTCCCCGAGCAGGGCGGTGGGGGCGTGGACTCCGTCGGCGTTGACACTGAGAGCTGATCAATTGCGCGCTGCATCTAAACTACCTTCTGATCGGCGCGCAGGAGCAATGTATAAAACCTCTTCGAAGCGGTGGGGGAGTTGGCTTCGAAGAGGTAAAATTTGAAGTGGTAAAGATAATATACATTATCGCTACCTAAAAACGACCTAAACACCCCATCTCCCCCACCACGTCGCGGCCATCATGCCCATGATTTTCAGGACCGCATTTTCATAAAGTCAAGCTGATCTATCACGATACACGTACACGAGCGCAGCTTGCGGCAGTCATCTCCCCTGCCCCATCTTGAAAAGGAAGTTTATATGCTCATAAATGAAGTAATGGATGCGATGAAGCGTCAACACAAGAGCCATAAGACGGCGCAAGCATATCGCGCGAAGATCACCGATTTTGTGCGTTTTACCAAAGCGCGCCAGCGTGAGGACCTATACGATACGGGCTGGATCGAGAAGTATCTGACGCATCTGGCGGTGAAGAGGCGAGTGAGCGCGTCCACGCAGAACCAGGCGTTTTATGCAGTGCTGTTCCTGTACCGTGAGGTGTTGAAGATCGACGTGCAGAACGTATCTTCGCTGCGGGCCAAGGAGGGGAAGCGCCTGCCTGTGGTATTGAGCAAGACAGACACGCGCAAGGTTTTGAATTGTGTGCAGGGGGAGCCGTATCACCTGATCTCGCAATTATTGTATGGGGCTGGTCTGCGGCTGAGCGAGGCGCAACGGCTGAGGATCAAGGATGTGGATTTCGAGCGGTATCTGCTATTCATCCGCGGGGCAAAAGGTGACAAGGATCGCAGTGTGCCTTTGCCTCGGATGCTGGTCAAGCCGCTGATGGACCAGATGGAGATCGCGCGGCGTTTGTGGGAGATCGATGCGCAACGCGGGATGCCGCCCGTGTCGATGCCGAATGCGCTGGGCGATAAATATAAAAGCGAGGGGACGAAGTTCGGGTGGTTTTGGGTGTTCCCTGCTGAGAATTATTCACGCGATCCCGAGACGGGAATTGTGCGCAGGCATCACGTCTATGAGACGGGAATTCAGCGAGCGATCCAACGGGCACGGAATGAAGCTGGTGTTT
This sequence comes from Chloroflexota bacterium, assembly GCA_029782225.1. Lineage (GTDB taxonomy): Bacteria > Chloroflexota > Anaerolineae > Anaerolineales > Villigracilaceae > JAKOVF01. The sequence continues at coordinate 12,390 of JAKOVF010000166.1, forward strand.
ATGAGCACGTGACGCCGCACACGTTCCGCCATTGTTTTGCGACGCATTTGTTGCAGGATGGGTACAGCATCCGTGTGGTGCAGGAGTTGCTTGGACACGAGGATGTAAAAACGACGATGATCTACACTCATTGCATGTTGCCTGCTGGCGAGGCTGGTATCGTCAGTCCGCTGGATAAGATGTTCCAGGCGGATGTTATCTAGGTTGTGAAAGATAATAATAGTTAGCCGCCTGTCCCGCGTTCCAGTGACATTGTAAAATTGGTACTTGACATCCTGATATTATTTGATTATGATTTATTCAAATAAACAAACAGGAGATGAAACCATGACAGGAACAAAAGGCAAATCGGGCGGCAAACGTGAAGGGGCTGGGCATCCTACGCTCATTGAGCAATTTGATAACGCCGTAAATTTTGAAGGCGATACAAAAAAGGCTGTTGCCCTATTCAAAAAAATCGAAGCACGCCAGCGCAAACTTCAAGCAGAGTTGGCGCAAATCAAAGAGTGGGAGCGGTCTCGTGAGTACAACGGCATCGCTTACATAATTCAAAACGGCGGCTAACAAAGCGTGCACCCGACGCCGCGCCACGTCCGCCATTTTTGGACAGGTTACTGGCGCGGCGCAGGTAACGCAAGCCGTTAGCGTGCTTGTTGCGCGGTCATAAGTTACGAAAGGATAATCACATGCTTCCACAAGTTGATTTGTTTGGCGAAGTAATTGAAAAAGATGAGTTA
>JAKOVF010000170.1 GCA_029782225.1 Chloroflexota bacterium
CTGTGTGATGACAACGACATGGCTCGCTTCACATCCGCCGGGCGCTTTGGATACTTCCGTCATCTGCTGCACAACAAGGATATTCCCCTTGGAGAAGTCCTGGTGGCGCACATGGTGCAGGCCAGCAAGGCGCACGGCAAGAATGGCGAAATGTGGAAGGAACGCGCGACTCAGGAATTGATCACACTTTTGCGCGATAATTACTCCACGTTGATGTCTGTTTTAGGTGCGTTGAGCGATGTAAGCGTTTGAACTTTAAACCTTTAAACACAAAGGGTACAAAGGACACGAAGTAGTGGTCACGAGTTCAGACAAAAAGGTGTTTGCTCCGATTCTGCCGGAGGTAGAGCAAGTTGGAAAGGCCGTTCTGGATGCGGCCTTCAAAGTCCATACCGCTTTGGGACCCGGCCTTTTGGAGTCAGTATATCAAACGACCCATGCTTATGAAATTCGAAAGAGTGGATTGACGGTCACAACAGAGGTTGCTCTGCCTATTGTTTATGATGGACAGCAGTTAGAATCTGGACTTCGATTGGATATGCTGGTTGAAAAATGTGTTATTGTGGAGATCAAGTCTGTTGAAACGATGCATCCTGTCTATGAGGCGCAGATCATGACGTATCTGCGTCTGAGCAAGGTACGTCTCGGTTTTCTCATCAACTTCAACGTAAAACATCTAAAGGACGGCATCAAACGATTCGTAGTCTGACCCTTTGAGCCCTTTGTGTCCTTCGTGTTTAAAGAGAGGTGTCATGCAAGTACAACGTTCGAAGATCGGGTACCTGGTGGGCGGCGGGTTGAAGGAAAATTTCCGCGTGAGGCTCACTGTCTCGCCGCAGGAAATCCAGGAGGGTGCGTTCGTCGTGATCCAGAGCGGGGACTGGAATTACTACGGCATCGTGGTGGATATCCAGCTCGGCGCCACCGATCCACGCTTCGCGGATGAGCAGAGCGAAGTCCGTTATCCCCCGCACATTGCCAAAGCTTTACACGGTCAGACGCTGTACGCGAACCTGGAAGTGCTGCCAAACCTGATGCTGGAGATCGGACCCGAGCCAGGTTCTCCGGACTATAAGGATTGGAAAGGCATGATCGATGCCGGCCTGAAAGAACCGCCGCGGGTCCTGCCGGTCAAGAATGTGCCGCCGCATCATGCCCAGGTCTTTTTAGCGGACCAGGGTGACATCGCCGAGATCTTCGGTGCACCGGGCGAAGGCGGCAATTTCATCGTCGGGTATACGCGCGAGCAAAATCACCCCGTATGTATCGACCTGGAGAAGTTCGTCCAGCGCTCGTCGGGCGTGTTTGGCGCCACGGGCACAGGCAAGTCGTTCCTGACGCGTGTCGTGCTGGCAGGCCTGATTCACTACAACAAGGCGTCCGTGCTGGTGCTGGACATGCACAATGAGTACGGCTTTGACGACGTCGCCTCAGACACGAAAAAACCCGTAATAGGCCTGAAGAGCAAGTTCAAGTCGAAGGTAAGAGTCGTTGGTTTGGGAGCCGGGGGGACTATTCGAGGTCAGGTTCCGGACTTTAATCTGGAACTGTCTGCGAACGACATTTCCACATCCGATATCGAGACATTAACCCGCGAGTTGAACCTCAAGGAGACCACGCCCACCACCTTGAACGCGTTGTATTCGTCATTTCGTGAAAGCTGGTTCTCGCGCTTCAAGGCCATGAACCGCGACGAGGTGGAAGTGGAGGACGAGAAGGGCAAGGTCAAGAAGGTACCGCATCCGGATAGTGTGGCAGCCTGGGCCAACGCCAACGGTGCGAATCAAACCGCGGCCGAGGCCCTGCACGATAAACTGCGGCGGCTGTTCAGCAAGCCGTACATCGTCGAAAAGCCCGCGGCCGACAGTGTGAGGGAAATCATCCAATCGCTCGAGAATGGACAGCACGTGATCCTGTCGTTCGGCGAGCATGAAAGCGACCTGGATTACCTGCTGGTCTCGAACCTGCTGACGCGCAAGATCCGCGCGGCGTGGGAGCACAAGACCAACGAGTTCCGCTCGCACGGCAAAGCCGAGCCGCGCCAGCTCATCATCGTGGTAGAAGAGGCGCACAAGCTGCTCAACCGAGAAATGGCGTCGCAAACGACCTTCGCCACGATTGCGCGTGAACTGCGCAAGTACTACGTCACGCTTCTGATCGTGGACCAGCGTCCGTCGCAAATCTATGATGAGGTCATCTCGCAGTTGGGGACGCGCATCTCGGGCTGGCTAGGAGACGAGGATGATATCCACGCCGTGCTCTCGGGTCTTTCTGGACGGGAGGCTTTGCGCGGCATGCTGGCGCGACTCCAGCCGAAGGAAGAAGTGCTGTTGCTTGGATGGGGTGTTCCGATGCCATTGCCAGTCCGCTCGAGGAGATATGACGACGCCTTCTGGAAGGACTTGCTCGGAGGGAACAAGCGCAGCAAGGAAGAGAATTTAAAGGAATTGGGATTTTGATTCACCACAAAGGACACGAAGGAGCACAAAGGTTCTTTGTAGGGGCGGACCTGGCGTCCGCCCTTTTTCATTGAACCGCCAAGGGCGCGAAGTTTTGGAGGATTTCAGATGAGCTTCTTTTTATTGTTACGCTTCCTGCACATTGCCAGCGCCATCTGGTTCGTCGGCGGACTTATCTCACGTCAGATGGTCCGTGCCTATGCTGCTCAGACCGACGCTCTCGCAAAAGGACAGATCACCCCCGAATTGCACGCGCACGCCAGCGACAGTACTGTAAAGATGGCACACTGGTTTGAACTTGGCTCAATCACGGTCCTTGTGTTTCTCATCGTGTTCAAGCCATTCTAAAATTCACAAAAAAATATATCACTGAGTGGAGAAACCAGGAAAGGGTTAAAAGCAATGGCCTTGAAATTGCGCCTTGAACTTGCCAAAGAGTATCTGAGCGGAAGCCAGCGAATTCGCGTGATGACCGAATACTGGGTAAACCGCTCAGCTTTTTGTCCGAATTGCGGTAGTAGATTAGTCAGATTTGAAAACAATGCGCCCGTTGCGGATTTTTATTGCGGTAGCTGCTGGGAGGAATATGAACTTAAGTCCAAACATGGAGCGATAGGCAATAAGATTGTCGATGGCGCTTACTCCACAATGATCGAAAGACTCAAGGCAGAAAACAATCCAAATTTCTTCTTCCTCACTTATGACAGAATTACTTTTAGAATCAGAAACTTCCTGACCATCCCAAAATACTTTTTCGTACCAGATATTATTGAAGAGAGAAAACCTTTGAATCCCGCGGCCAGAAGAGCCGGGTGGATTGGCTGCAACATTGTGATGAGCAATATACCGGAATTAGGAAAAATCTATTATGTCAAAGACGGGATTACCAGGAGCCGAGATGAAGTCCTGGAGAAGTGGAATAAGACGGAGTTTGTCAAAGAAACTCATAACATTGATGCAAAAGGCTGGCTGCTTGACGTCTTAACCTGTGTTGGAAAGATTCGAAAGAATGAATTCTCGCTCGATGAAGTATATGCTTTTGAAGAGTATTTGAAGTCGAAGCACCCCTTGAACAACAACGTCCGTGCGAAGATAAGACAACAACTACAATTCCTGAGAGACGAAGATATCATCGAGTTTGTTGGACGTGGACGATACCGAATGAAAGCTACAAAGAAATAAACTAACTCCCCGCGCTGCAAAACTCGCGGGTTTGTTTTTGCTACGGTCCTAATCGCCCGTGGGTAAACCGAGAGGGCTCACGCAGAAGGACGCTGAAGCGCCCATCACCTCAGGCCCCGTAGGGGCTTTTACGCCCGTGCGGAGGGGATGAACAAGAAGCGCATTATGTGCTATAAGCGAGTAAGACAGCCAATATGTGAATATTCAAAAGAAACATTATACAGAAGACACACTCAATCCTGGGATGGAGAATTTAACTGCGCAACAGGTTTACTCATCGTTAGCAGTTTCCATATATAATCAACGTGCGGTCACTTCTTACTGGTTACGGAGAAAAAATGCCAAACTTTATTTGTGTCACCTGCGGCGTGCAATATGCAGAAACCGAGTCAGCGCCTGAGCATTGCATCATCTGCGAAGACGACAGGCAGTACATCGGGCACAAGGGGCAACGCTGGACAACCATCCCCGAGATGCAGAAGGGCTACAAAAATCGAATAGAAGAGGTCGAGCCCAACCTGACCGGCATCGGCACCACACCGGGTTTTGCCATTGGTCAACGGGCACTGCTTGTCCAAACGCCGAAAGGCAATGTCCTATGGGATTGCACCAGCCTGCTTGACGACGCCACAGTGGAGGCCATCCGTTCATGTGGCGGCGTCAGCGCGATTGCGGTCTCGCATCCGCATCTGGTGGGGTCCCTTGTGGATTGGAGTTACGCCTTTGATCATGCACCTATTTACTGGCACGCCGATAATCGCGAATGGGTTACGCGGCCTGATTCCGCTTATGTCTTTTGGGAAGGAGAGCGATGCGATTTGCTGGACGGGCTGACGTTGGTCCGCTGCGGAGGTCATTTCCCGGGCTCGGATGCGCTCCACTGGCAGGCCGGTGCGGATGGACGCGGTGTGCTGCTGGTAGGCGACACGATGCAGGTTGCGCAGGATCGGCGCTATGTCAGTTTTATGTACAGCTATCCCAACATGATTCCGCTGAATGCGAGAACGGTGCAGCATATTGTGGATGCGGTTGAGCCGCTGGCATTTGATCGAATCTACGGCGGCTGGTGGGACTTGATCGTGGCGACCGATGCCAAAGCCGCGGTGAAACGCTCCGCGGAACGATATATCAAGGCGATCAGTTGAATCTCACAGGCACGAAGTTTGGCTGCCCCGATGCTTTTGAGGTCCCGACGAAGTAATCTCCCCCTGTACAGGAGATGCTAATCGAGCAGGAATTTCCATTTCATTGGTGATTGCTTCGGGCTGCACGCTTGCAATGACAGCGTTTCGATGGGGAAAATCAAGTATCATCATCCAAAATCCAACACAAAGGACAGAAAATGGAATCAATCCTCCTCATCATTGTGATCGGTCTGATGGGCGGCATCGCAGTGGGACTTCAAAGTCCCATGGCAAGTCTGATCAGCCAGCGGCTGGGGATGCTGGAAAGTGTGTTCATTGTCCACCTGGGTGGGGCTATTTTTGCCCTGTTACCGCTCCTGCTCTTCTATGGTGGCGGCAAACTTTCACAGTGGAAGAGCATCCCCTGGTATGTGCTGGGCGCCGGAGTATTCGGGCTGGTTGTGATCAGCGCGATCAGCTATATGATTCCCCGTATCGGCGTGGCCGCTTCCATAATCACAATCGTCGCGGGTCAACTGCTTGTTGGGACGATTCTGGATCACTTCGGCTTGCTGGGTGCCGCTCAAAGATCACTGGAACCGACGCGCATCCTTGGATTGGCGATCGTGATGGTAGGCGTGTGGTTGACGGTGAAATGATAAAAAACGTTCCGAAGGTTTTGATCCTTCGGCTTGCGCCTCAGGACATGCCTTCGGAACGTTCATTTCAAGTGCTGACTCAATAACTTTCCCCTCTCGAACAAAATAATCAATCCATCATCGATCACTTCCCGGGTTCCAGGGTCAAGAGGAACCGCGGCCCAATCGGGTGTGGAAATGCCGTATTCCACTTCGGGGCCATTTTCATAGAAGACGCGGAGAGAAATGAGTTTGCCGTAATCTTCGGTCTGATGCTTTTCCACCTCACCAAACTCTCTTGTCCATTCGAGATCATCCAGATATTTTCCCGGCTGCTCGGTGAGAATGACAAGATCAATATCGGAATCCTCTCGAGCTGTGCCCCGCGCGTAGGAGCCGACCAGAGCCACGGCCTGCACGTCCACGTGGGCTGCGGCCCAGATCACCCGTAGATCAAGCAGGTCACGGATTTGTTCAATGCCTTTTTGTTCGGAGGTATCCATGGAGTTACTTATCGTGTGTCACAATGTACTCATGGATAAGATGAGCGTAGCGGTTTTGCAGCCGTATGAAGTGACTCTGGATGGCGTCCGCTTCACCGCCTTCGGGCGCCAGGAACCTGCCGTTCTCCACACCGCGCCGCGCGATCTCACGGCAAACTGCTTCCGTAATCAATTCAGCCAGCAGGACTTGTCCCTGCACGGTGGTATCGAGTCTATTCTGGCTGTCAAGATAGATCCTTACGGAAGGCGCTGCGGTCGCGACAACGATGGTCGACGTAATTCGGTCGAAGTAGACGCGTTGACGCGGGTCCGTGCGGTCATCGAAGCGGATGTCCGTGAACAGGCTGCCGCGCGCCTTCGAAGGCGGGACGCTGATGGTCTCCCGCCTCGACCGGACCTGCACTGAGGCCTGGGCGCGATGTCCATTCAGATAAGCTGTGACAATGCCCAGACTGCCGACCTGCCTGCCCTCCACTTTGACGCGTGCATGTCCAACTTTCGGGTCGTTGGCTAAAGGCTGGATCACGACCCGGGGAGTCTCTACGTGAATTTCAGGGTTATCCGAGGAAACGTGAGCAACCGTCCCTGGCAGGGCAGTGCCGGGGAGTTCAGCATGTAGATATAACGTGATCAACTGTCCTGTCTGGACGAAGACGCGGTCAGGGAAAAAGCCGATGCCGGCCGATGGAAGCTCGATCTGCTGGCCGGTCCGCTCATCCTCGTATGTCCTTTTTTCACTTAGCTCGGACGTGGCAATCGTGTTCAACTCATGCAGCGCGCGGTGCAGTTTTTGTCGCAGGCGCTTGTCGAGCTTGGTCTGCTCATCCTTGATGGCATGCTCGCGTTCGGCCAGGACGATCGGCTCGAGTCTTGTCTCGACCGCGGTCCTCAACGCTTTGGCAAATGGATGCGTCCAGTTGATTCCGTCGCGCGTGGCGGTCAGGACAGGCTCGTCATTTTTGAGGAGGTCATGCAGATAATCGCATGCGATTGAACCATAGAAGAAGGATGCATACGGATCATTCTCGAACTTGAGCATGGTCAGAGAAACCACAGTTCCGCGGCTGCTGACGAGCAGACCGGCATCCGCGTAATCGCCTTCCTCACCTCGCGTGGAAAGCTGGATGTTCGAGCGAAAGACTTCGAGCTGCGCCGTAACCGGAAATCCTTCGATTTGAACAGTTTCATCGATGATCTTTTCGCCGCGCGGTGACCTGTAGCTGAGCAGGTGCTCATGACGGATCCTGTCCTGGGCGTTGATGTCCCTCAAGATGATACTGCGCGCCGGGTTGCTCATGATGGGGCGCAGCTCAAAGTGGCGCTGCAGATAATTGCGGATACTGTCATACTGCGGCATCTTGACATCCTCGCGCGAGACAATGATCTCCATCTCTGTGCCGTTGCCAACCGGCATTCCATATTTCTCACGCAGTTCCGGAGTGGCCGGGGTCGGGTTTTCCAATTCAAAGGTGGGCACGCCATTTTCGAGCAGAAGAGAACTGCTGTAAAAATGATCGTCCTGAATAGAATGGACCGAACCGTGGCCCAGGCCGAAGATGGCATCCTTCAGGCCGCGTCCCCACATGCCGCGTACGTGCTCATCTTCCTTGATGCCACTGGTGGCTTCGCCGTATGTGCCAACAACCTTATCCATGCGGGCATCATTCATGCCCTCCGCGTGATCGCGCACGCGTATCACTGAATTCTTATGCCTTCTCTGAACTTCAATAATGATATCCCCGCTGACCTGCTGGCCTCTGTGCTCAAGCCGCGAGTAGCTGTCGTTGCAATTGGTAATGACCTCCACCAGCGCGCGCAGAACATCCTTGCGGATGGCCTGGTCCGCCTGCTGGAGGGCAACCCGGTCCGCGTACTGGAGTTTGCGACTGCTAACCATCAAAACCTTTCTACCACTTGATCCGTAACTGCCGAACAGGTTGTTTATGGTCAGTATTCAGCACGTCCGAAAACCGATCTTCGCAAAAGTTCAGGAACGTCAATAAATCCTGGCGGTCGTAGATGCCAGCGTACTCCTTATATTGCTCGATGTTGCGTTTGAGCACTTCCGCCGGGCTTTCCATGGTGCACAGCAGTAAATCCCGGAAATCGAATTCACCGACTTTGGCGTGGATGCCGTATTTCTTGAAATGCAGGAAGGCATCGGAGGTCTCCATCGCATGGACAAATTTCCCCGCGCGCGTCTTCACCTCCGGCGGGATAGTGCGCGGCTGCGGCACTCGCTGACCTCCGAGCGCGGTCCCGACTTTCGCAGCGAAGCGTATTCCTCTGGCAGTCAATCGAAATCCGCGCGCCGTGTTGCCGACCACGTAGCCTTTGTTGCGCAGGTCACTCCAGCGCCGCGTGATTACCGCAGAATCCGGCCACTGAGGATATTTTCGCAGTGAGAATCTCCTTGGAAAGAGTGTAAAACAGGTGGAAATAATGTCTTCAGATGTGATCTCGCCGCCCTGTTTATGCAAATGATAAATGGAATAGATCACCAGATCGTTTATCGTAATCTTCGTGTAAACGGCCGGATCAAACTTCGGAACGTCAACCTTAATTGCCATGCCCTAAGTATAAAAGATTTTCGATTTCCACGAAGACAATTTGCCACAGAGGCAGGGAGTTGTCTCCTCGTTCTCTTCGTGTTTCTGTCAGGCGGAGTAGGCCGCCGCTGAATAGAACTCCCTCAGAAATCTCGACGGGACCCTGGCCAGCAGGCGCGGCTCGCTGAAGCCTGCTTGAGGCGCCAGGACGCGATACGTCTCGAACGAGAGCGGAAACGGGACCCAGGGATTCCCCAGGTCCACGTTGTATTCGACGAGCAGGAGAATGCCATTCGGTTTGAGCAGGGTCCGCACGCGCTGCAGGACCGCCCCTTTTTCTTTGAAGTAGTGGAGTGAGTTTGCCATCACGGCTCCATTCAGCGGGGGCAATTCCACATCTTTGGAGAAATCCCCATGAATGAGGTCCAGGTGGTGCGCCTCCCCAAAATGGCTGAGATAGCCGCGCGCCAGTTCCTGGAGGCTGTTGCGGTCCTTGTCCACGGCGTAGATTTCGGCGGTGGGGCCGACGAGTTCTCGCAGCGCGAATGTAAAGGCTCCAGAGCCAGCCCCCAGGTCCGCCCAGGCGCCGCCGGGTTTCAAGTCTGCCGGGCGCAAGAGATTAACGTGGTCATTATGATCCATTGGGAAATGGTATCACATCTTTAATCGTATAATGAGCATATAACCAAATGACAGAGGGAGTCCCTCCCAATTAGAGGTGTCTGATGATGAACAACAAGCAGCTTGCCGATACATTTACCCTGATTGCCAACCTGTCCGAGATCAAGGGCGAGAATATTTACAAAACGCTCGCCTATCGCAAGGCGGCGGACAGCCTGATGAGCCTGGGGCGTGAAGCGTCTGAATATTGGAAAGAGGGGAAACTCAAAGAGATCCCCGGCGTGGGAGCGGCCATTGCAGAAAAAATCGATGAGCTGGAACGGACCGGCAGGCTGGAATTCCTCGAAAGGCTGAAAAAGGAAGTCCCTGTCGGCCTGGTGGAATGGCTGCCGATTCCAGGGCTGGGACCCAAGCGGGCCGCGTTGATCTGGAAGACGCTCAATATCACGAGTCTCGCGGAACTGGAAGCTGCGGCAAAAGAGGGCAAACTGCGCAACCTCCCCGGCATGGGTGCAAAGTCCGAAGCTGCGATCCTCGAAGGAATTGCATCCCTCGGACGGCGCTCGACCCGGCTTCCGCTGGGAAAAGCCTATCCGCTTGCACAGGAACTTTGTGAACAACTCAAAAAGGTAAAGGGCGTCGTGGACGCGCAGCCCGCTGGAAGTCTCAGAAGGATGCGCTCAACGGTTGGCGATCTCGATATCCTTGTCGCGTCCAGGGACCCGGCCGCGGTGATGGACGCCTTCGTCAAATTGCCGCGTGTCCATCGTGTGCTGGGCAGAGGCGATACCAAGTCGAGCATCGAATTCAATGATGGGATGCGCGCACAGCTCTGGGTGCATCCACCTGAAAAGTTTGGCACGGCGCTGGTCTATGCCACGGGCTCGAAAGATCATAATGTGCGCCTGCGTGAGATCGCGCTCTCCAGGGGCCTGTCTTTATCCGAACATTCGTTTTTGAAAGTGAAAGATGATAGCGAGATTTTTTGCGCTACCGAAGAGGAAGTTTATAAAACGCTGGGTCTGCCGTGGATACCGCCTGAGTTGCGTGAAGACCGCGGCGAGATCCAGGCCGCAAAGGCCAACAAACTTCCCAGGTTGATCCAGCTAAAAAATATCAAGGCTGACCTGCAAACGCATTCCACCTGGAGCGACGGGAAACTTTCGATGCTGGAGATGGCGCGTGCGGCCGCGAAGCGCGGGATGAAGGTCATTGCTTTCACCGATCATTCCGTCAGCCTCGGCGTGACAGGCGGCCTGAGCATGGAAGACCATAAGAAGCAGGCCGCGGAGATCAGGAAAATCCAGAAGCAGCTTGGCGACAGCATCCTCGTCCTGCACGCCACCGAGGTCGAGATCAAAGCCGATGGCACCCTCGATTACCCGGATGAATTTCTGGCGACGCTCGACCTGGTGGTGGCATCGCTTCACACGGGACTGCGCCAGCCGCGCGAGAAGGTCATGCAGCGCGTGCTCAACGCCATCCGCAACCCGCATGTGGACATCATCGGTCATCCGACCGGGCGTTTGATCCCCGATCGGGAAGGGGCGGACATAGACATGGAAGCCATGCTGCAGGCGGCGAAAGAATCGGGTGTTGCGATGGAGATCAACGCGCATCCCGCCCGCCTCGATCTGGACGATGTGCCTGCCCGCCGCGCCAAGGAACTGGGCATCCCCCTCAGCATCAACACCGATGCGCACTCCGAAAGCGACCTGGATCTGCTGTTCTACGGTGTCGCCACGGGACGCCGCGCCTGGCTGGAACCGAAGGATGTGATCAACTGCTGGTCGACGGACAAGCTGTTGAAGTGGCTGAAGAAAAGAAAATAGAATCTTCCTACGATTTGAATCATTTGGCTGGAGGAGACATGACTGATACCCCAATCCCACCGGGCGAAGTCCGTTTTTTTAGCGGCAGTTCGAATCCAAAGCTGGCGGGGACGATTGCCACGAAGTTGGGTGTGCCCCTGGAAGAGACTCACATTCACCGTTTTAGCAATGACAATCTATATATCCAGCTGGGTGCCAGCGTGCGCTATCGCCGCGTGTACATCGTTCAATCGCTTTCGCAGCCAGTCAATGATCACCTGATGGAATTGTTGATGATGCTGGATATCGCGCGCGGCGCGGCTGCCTCCGAGGTCCATGCCATTATCCCTTATTATTCTTTTGCACGCTCGGATAAAAAAGACGCGCCGCGCATCTCCATCACCGCCCGCCTGGTCGCAGACTTGCTAAAGACGGCCGGCGCGACTCACGTGATGAGCATGATGTTCCACTCGCCGCAGGTCCATGGATTCTTTGGCGTTCCCACAGATCCCTTGAGCAGCCGTCCCGTGTTCAAGGATTACCTTGATGGCCGCGACTTGACCGGAATGATCATCGTCGCGCCGGATATGGGGATGGCAAAATCAGCCGCTCGCTTCGCGCGGACCCTCGGCCTGCCCGTTGCAGCGGGAAATAAGGATCGCGTCTCTGACACAGAGGTCGTCATCAGCGGACTGATCGGCAGCCAGGTTCGAGGTCATAAGCGAGCGTTGGTGTACGACGACGAAATTGCCACCGGTGGATCCATCCTTGAATTGAGTCGCCTGCTGGTCGAGGAAGGTGTCGAAGAGATCACAGTGGTCTGCACACATGGGCTGTTCACTCACGGCGGGCTTGAAAGGCTGGCCGTGGTTCCACAGATCAGCGAGATCGTCACCACCGATACCGTTTATATTCCGCCTGAAAAAATGCATCCAAAGCTGAAGATTGTTTCTGTTGCTCAGATCTTTGCAGATGCCATTCAGCATAACTTCAATCGCGAATCAATCAGCGATCTATTCGTCTTTGGCGAGTGACGGGGATGACCACCCTCAAATCTCTGCTTTTCTTCATCCTGGTGCCAGGGTTGTTAGTTGGCTATTTGCCGTGGTGGCTGGCTTCGTCAGATGCACCCCTATTCAGTACCGGCCTGCTGCGCTATCTTGCGCTCCCTTTGTGGATACTCGGCTGGGCATTCATGCTCTGGTGCTTCTGGGACTTCACCTTCCGCGGACGCGGGACACCCGCCCCGGTCGATCCTCCGAAGGAATTGGTGGCAGCCGGGTTGTACCGCTACGTCCGCAACCCAATGTACGTAGCCGGAATTTTGATCCTGCTTGGCTGGATGATCTGGTCGCCGTCCCTGCCATTGATCCTCACGCCGCTATTATTTTTTACAGCCACACACTTATTCGTCACCTTGTACGAGGAACCTAACTTGAGAGAAAGGTTCGGCAGTTCCTACGAGAACTACCTGCAACACGTACCACGCTGGTTTCCCAAATTTAAGAAGTAACAGAGAAGCCCGAAAACAGGGATGCAGAGGCGACGAATCACCTCAATTTGCGAGAAACCGCTAGCCTCCTTACGAAAATGTGACAGAAACGTCCAGTGAACATCTCCGCTGTTACTGAACCGGTTCGAGGAAGTAGCTGGCACTCTTGAGTTGAGTTTCTGCCGACCATCCCTCCGCGCCATCTGCAAGGCGGATTTGCCACCACAAATAGGCACTATCTCCCACGGGCGTACAGACCGGACCACCGATGATTTCAACCTGCGTATTTGTGGGATTGGTCTGAATGATGGCAGCGGTAATGGATGCATCCTGACGCATATTCAGTCTCTGGACCACTCGCGCTGTTTGCCCAACGCTCAGGCGACTTGGCGCGCTTGTATTACAGGATGCGCTCTCTACCGGAGCTGGCGTCGCAGCATTTGGAACGGTTGTTGGGGTCTCCGTCGCAGGTGAAGCAGGTGTCGGTGTGGGAGCGTCGGCCGTGGACTGCTCTGTTGCTGAGGAGGTGGGGGTTGGTGAAGGAGCAGCGGTCGTTGGGGTACTTGGCGGCACTACCGTCTGCGGTACCGGTGACGGAACGATGGTCTCGGTGGCATCCGATGCCAGGAGGGCCCCCGTTGAGACGGGCGATGGGGCAAGAGTCTCGGTTTGAGCAGGGGCGGCTGCATTTGTTGCGCATCCACGCAGGAGCATCAGGAGCAGGATTACCGCGAGGATAAGCGTCACAATCGTTTTGAACAGATCATAACTGGGAGCGCTGGCGCGTTTCATGGTTCTACCTATTTCTTGCGCGCGAGGTCGCGTGCCTGCTGCAGCAGGTCTTCTTCATCAGACAGACGCTCAATGACATTGCCTAAGATCTTTCGCAGGTCCGCGACGGTCAGGTTGCCGAGCTGTTCAAAAGTATAAATGCCCGCTTCGTTGAGTTTGCGTTCGATCACTGGACCAATGCCTTTGACAATTTTTAGATCATCGGGGGCAGGTTTGACAGCAGGTCGTGACTCTACCGTACTCACAGGCGCAGCCCGGCTTTCTGACGTGGTCTGACGCGCATAGGCCACTTCTTTCTCTGCATAACGTCTGCGCCAGTAAAAGTAGTCGATCAGCCACTCTATCAACCAGCCAACCAGCAGACCGAGGATAAATGTAAATAGAGTATTCACGTGTCCTCCAAATTCTGAGTTTTTTATTGTCCTTTGAGATGAAATACAAACTGTGCTCACTTGAACAACCAATCTTAATAGGATATTTTGGATTGTTGCATATCGGCAAGTGATGGACAAAAAGCCAAAAACCTTCGCCGGAGCGGAAACATACAAATATGAAACACAAGACTGTTCTTCGAATGCCAAGAAAATGATTGGAAGTCTATCCGACTTCCAATCATTGATTTCAGATATTTTTGGCTGAGGTGGCTCCGATTACTTTTTGGCGTTAATCTCTGCCAGTACTTTTGTCACCATTTCTTCGGTAATCCCAGCCTGTTTGGCCTGCGGCATAGCAATGAGGGACTTTAAAGACATTCCTTTTGCCAGTCCGATCATGGGGTTCTTGGAAACCCCAGGAGCATATCGCTCGAAAATCTTCACCGCCCCGCTGTCTTTCAAAATTTCACCAACTTTTGTTTCCAATGTGTATGCCATTCGATTCTCCTTACCAATTGTGATATAGAGATATTCGGCAGCTATTCGTAGATCAGTTTGGCATGAACACCTTGACAAGTTCCATGGCCTCCGACATATCACCTTTGACCTTAGCCTTGCCCTGCAAGAAGGCCTGGGTTGGATCCAGCTTCCCGTCTGCAACCGCCAGGACATCGGCAGTATCCGCGGTCACGGTGATTTCGGGAGCGGCGTGAGTGCCCTTTGCTACATTTACCTTCCCATCCTTGATCACGACGTTCCATTGGCCAGCCTGAGAACCGGTCACATTCAGTTGGATGATGGTGTCTGCGCGTTTGGCTTTCTCCCCCGGTAACGTCTTGGGGATCATTGCTATCAAACTTTCAATTGTGTGTGCCATTCGATACTCCTTTTTGTAATTTTGGTGATCTTGCGATTCAACGGGTCTAGCAAGCGATTGCTCTTGGCAGGGTTTTCGCCTGCTTTACCCGCTCAACAACCTGGTCAGCCGTGGGCAATTTGCGAACCTGCTTCTTTGCCTCATTTGTTTTAACCAGTGCATCATAGACTGCTTTGGGATTGAGCTGCTTTAGCTCGGGGACTGTGGCGACTCCGGCTGCTTCAATAGAGCCGTGGTGGACCGCACGCCAGCTTTTTGTAGCTTCTCAACCTGCACCAAGCCAATCCCTTCGATATCAACGATTTTTGGTATATAGGGTCTCCTTGGGGTGATTTTGTTTAATAAGCAAATGGAGGACTTTCGCTCGACAGTGAAATCCTGGAGACTGAACCGGTAAAGCACAAAAATCAGATCCCTTTTGCGTCATTTCAAGTATTTACGAATGAGGTAAAGGTCTTAACTCATCATATAACAAACCATCCCCGTCCACATCCATCGGTCGGGGAGGATTTCTCTCCCCCAACTGGGGGATATTTAGCTGCCAGCTTAAGCAGACCCTGCAGGACCATTACCTAAAAGGAACTTGACCGACATGTCGTTTTGATTTTCAGCATGACCAGTCAGTAACTCATTCTCGACCAGTTGGGTTTCGGCGCTAAGTTTCAGAGCAGTATTATCGGGCTATGGCCACAGCAACCGCTCAAGCAATCCTGATCTCGCTTTTATAAGTAGTCGCTTTGAATACGCGCTTGAACTAATGGCAAGGTTTGGTATGGGGGCGCTGGCTTGCTGATTGCGCTTCCGCCAGTCATTGTCCTGCCAGTAAGTTACTTTGTATTCAAGGAGAAATTTGGCTGGCAGGCGGTTGCCGGAACGGTGCTGGTGATCCTGTTCCCTGTTTAGAAAATAAAAACCTGCTCCAGAGAAACAGAGCAGGTCGGCTGGAGTTATTTGAAGAGTAGGTATCGGAGGGTCAGTTACAATATCTGCTCGCGGTTGTTAGAACTGGAACGCTCTCCAAAACCAGTCAAGGATCCTCAAGCCCGGGGGGGCAACAACTTGATCCGTCGCCACCCAGACAAAGCCAGTCGTTACGGCGAACGCCAGGATTAAGAGCAGTCCAATCATGAGCACCCGGCTGACAGGTCGAACTTTCAGATAAGTGTGTACCATTTCGAACATCGGATTCCCTTTTGTGGTGCTTGGTCCCCCACCAGTGATTACCAGGTGGGGGACGTTTGACGTGTGCTCTCGGAGGAGTAAGGCGAGTGAGACGCACGTCCCGGTGGGCTACTTGCGGTCGCTCAGCAGCCGAAGATTCTCGAGGGCATCATAGGAGCGGTCTGCCGAAAACTGACGGGCAGCATGCAGGGCATCGACCTGGTCGTAACTGTTGTCGGTTCCATTTCTGGCTGCCCGCCATTCCTGGATCGCTTCATAGCGGGTGTCCACCACGGGCGCGCTACCTGCATTTCCGGTTCGAGCGGCCCGCCATTCCTGGATCGCTTCATACCGGGTGTCCATTACCGGTGCACTCGCTGAACCTGCGACGCGCATCTCCTCGATCTTGTCATACGAGCGGTCTCCTGCACGGACAGAGGAGGCAGGGGCGGAATAGATAGCAAAGGCGAGGCTGATGAGCGCAGCGGCCAGAATCAGGACAACAATCAAAGTCTTCTTGCTAAAAGGTTTTGCTAACATTTTGGTCTCCTCGATTGGCGGGGTTGGTTTAGGTGCCAATCTATGACCACAGTTTAAGCGTCCCCCGTCCCCCAGCGTGTTTTGAGCGTGGATTGCGCATGTATTTTGCTGTGTTTTCGGCTGGCTTCCCCCACCTCAATTACGTGTTGGTCTTTCCATCGCGGCTGACTCAAAATTGCCTGACAACCGGACTTCCAGTTCCTTACTCAAACAGGCAGGCCTTTCAGCGCCAATTCGATGGCTTCTTCCATACTCATCGCGCGTCCCTCCGCCCACGCTTTCGCAAATGCAGCCTCACCAAGTTGAGCACGTGTGCGGTCGAGATATTCGTTGTAGGTTTTTACACGGTCGGGCCAGACGGACATTGACAATCCGAGCTTACCAAAGCGCGCTTCAGACGCGCCAAAGAGCTGCGCACTGCGATGCAATTGCTGACGCGCCGTTGCAACATACCCCAGCCAGGCGAGGTCAAACGCGATTTCTACATCCATACCTAATTCAACAGCTAATTCAAGGCCATCGAGTATGAGTGCCTCCGCCTTGTCCAGGTTGCCTTGAAGCAAGACTACATCCACCCCCAGACGCGAGAATAATTCGGCAATCCCACCACGATCTCCTACTTCCTTGGCAAGGGCAAGTCCTTCTTCGTAATACTTGGCGGTGGCGGCAATATTGCCTCTCACACTCTCTGTGAGACCTAGATGATATAGTTGCTGAATCATCAATCTCTTATCCTCTGATCGTCGCGCTACGGATAAACCTTCCTCCAGAATGGGTATCGCCGAAGTGCTATTCGTACGCCTGAGAAGGCCTCCCATACTATGTAATGCCCGGCCCAGCAGGAAATCGTCGCTCAGCTCTCGTGCGAGGCCGATACATTCTTCGAAATGAGAGCTAGCCGCCTCCAAGTCTCGCTGATATAAGTCTACCCAACCCAGTTGATACAGAGCAAAGCTGATCCACCACTTGTCTTGCAGTTCCCGCCAGTTTGCCAGGCTTTGTTCCATCAGGGCATGGGCCTTCTCTGGACCGCTCTGATTGAAAATGATTGCTCCAAGGAGGATCTGCAGTTTGGCTCGGATCTGCCTCGGGGGATCGATTGCATGGGCCAGTAATGTTTCCAGCCATCTTCTGGCTTCGCTCCACATACCGTGGATGTCCCAGAACCAATAGGTTGCTCCCGCCAGCCTCATACCAGTCCCAAGTTGTTCCTGACGACCGAGCGACCAGTCCAATGCGGTCCTGATGTTGTCGTGTTCTGCTTCCATCTTCGACAGCTCGATCTGAATACCGCGTTGCAGCTTCGACTCCTTGTGTTCCACGAACTGAAGGAAGAAAGCCAGGTGGCGATCTCGAATCTGCCCGAATTCGCCTGAAGCCCGCAGTTTATCGAGCGCGTATTCGCGCATGGTTTCGAGCATTCGATAGCGCTCGTGTTCTCCTTGCTGCTCCATCTTTACCAGCGAGCGATCCAGCAGACGTGCCATAAGGTCGAGCACAGTATGAGACGCGAGCGGCGCCGCAGAGCAAATCTCTTCTGCCGCCTCCAGAGTGAAACCGCCCGCAAAGATGGACAAACGTCGAAACAGGATGCACGCTTCTTCCGGAAGCAGGTCATAGCTCCAATCAATGGCAGCGCGCAAAGTCTGCTGGCGCGGTAGGGCAGTTCGGCTCCCATGCGTCAGTAGATTAAAGCGGTCGTTCAGGCGTTCAGCGATATGTTCGACCGTAAGCAATTTCGTTCGCGCTGCAGCAAGCTCAAGCGCCAGGGGAATTCCATCCAGCCGCTGACAAATCTGTAGGACTGTTGCCGCGTTCTGTTCCGTAAGCTCAAAATCTGATTTGATGGTGGAAGCACGCTCGACAAAGAGCTGAATCCCCTCATACGTCATTAGCATATTAATCGGCGTCAGGCCTCGCTCCTTTGGCAGGGACAGGGTAGGCACTTCATACACTCGTTCGCCCATGATGTCCAGTGCTTCGCGGCTGGTGGCGAGGATTTTCAGATTCTTACAGTCGCTCAACATGCTATCTGCCAATTGCGCGCACGCAGTGATCAGATGCTCGCAATTATCCAGGATCAGCAACATTTTTTTCTCGCGTAAAAAGCTTTTCACTGACTCGATCAGCGGCTGATCTGCATGCTCGCGGATGCCCAGGACCTGTGCCACTGCTTGTGGGATGAGCGCATCAGCGATGAGCGGCGCGAGATCTACCCAGCGGATGCCAGCTTTGAATTGGCTCAACAATTGATTGCAAGATTGGATCGCCAAACGTGTTTTCCCAACGCCTCCGGGTCCCATCAATGTGACCAGGCGATTCTTGCCGAGCAATCGGACGACCTCCCGGACTTCCTTCTCGCGGCCGATGAAACTCGTCAAAGGAGTAGGCAGAGATGCTCTTACAGACTCCTTGCGTTTCTCCTTCAAAGGGAAGGATGTCACCGTTTCGAAAGTTTCCTTGCCTGCTTTGAGCCTCTCATGCAAATCGTGCGTCTGCTTCGATGGTTCGATCCCAAATTCCTTCAACGACTTCACACAGCGCTCATACGTCGCCGCGACCTTGGACATATCGCCTTTTGCTGCATGGGCACTCATTAAGGCGCGATACGCCGGCTCGGGCCGTTGGCCTAATTTGATCCAACGCTCGCCCCAATCCAAAATGTCTAGCCAGCGGTTTTCTCTTTCCAGGAGTGAGAGCAAGCGTGCCATGTGATGCTCGAATGTGGCTTGAAGATGCTCCCGTTCCAGCACCACCCATTCATCGTAGAAACCTGGCAGCAATTCACCTTGATAATCTGCGAGTACCGCCATCGATTCATCTGCAGGTGCGCTCTCGCTCAAATTCTCAAGCGCGGCCGTGTCAAGCCAGTAATCCGATGATGCCTCGAACTGAATGGTCAGGTCATCGGCGCGGAGCAAGTGGATCGCGGATGCAGCCTGGAGCGCTTTCCGCACCCGCCAGAGGGCATGACGCAGGTTGTCGCGGGCCGTCTCTTCCAACGAATCGGGCCACAACAATCCTGCCAGTTTTTCGCGGCGATGGGAGGTTCCCGCACTCAAAATCAAATAAGCGAATAGGGATTGTGCTGGGCGCGAGGAAATAGCAACCGGCTTCTTTTTAAGCCTTATATCGAACGTTCCAAGCAGGCGGACTTCCAGCATCAGGATCCTTTACGGATAATCTAGGTAAAGTATAGCAGTTTGAACTGCTAAATACAATTCGCACAAAACGATGATTTGTGAGTTCGGCAAACTTTGGGATGCCCTTCACATTCCACACACTTTCTTCACAACTTTATAACGGGTTCTCCACCTCCGGTCACTATACTGCGGGCATGACAAAAATTGAAAGCAGAGGAACCCCGATGCCAAACCTCAAATTCCCGAACATTCCTGCGCAGGTTTCAGGTTTTGTTTCAAAGCTGGAGAATAGCCATCTGTTTGCCCGCGTGCCGAAGAAAATCTTCCGAACGGTCCTGGTCATTTTGATTCTCGCCATTTTGGGAAGCGCCATTTACTTCCCGGTCACTGCGTTCTCAGGGACCACGGCCACTGCGACCACAGATACCCTGCAAACGGCAACCGCTACCCGCGGCGACCTGGTCATCTATGCCAGCGGAAGCGGGACCCTGATCGCATCGGACGAAGTGGACCTGGCATTTTCCACCAGTGGACAGGTGAAGCATGTCTACTTCAAGGTAGGCGATATCGTTCAAAAAGGGGACCTGCTCGCGGACGTGGACGATACCGACGCCCAGATCAAGTACACACAGGCCAGGCGCACGTTGATGGAACTGACTTCGGTCGCGGCGGTCGCGTCCGCGCAGCAGGCGGTCGCAACTGCCCAAACGGATGTCGATGATGCAATGAACACGCTGGAATACCTGATCAGCCCGGGAGTCGTGCACTGGGAATTGGAAGTGGAAAAAGCCAAAACTGCCTTAGCGGATGCAAAAACTGCTGCCGATGCAGCGACCTCCGATACTGAACTTCAGAAAAAGCTGCAAGATGCCGAATACTATCTTGATTACGTTCAGGATAAGCTAGCGGGCAGTTGGCAATGGTACGAACAGAGCTATCTCAAGAACAACTTCACAGTTTGGGATAGACAAAGTGGGACCAAATACATTGCTGCGCCTACCGATTCCGAAATCCTGGAAGCGCGCGCGGCCGTGACAGAGGCGAAGGCCACTCTTCAGGAAGCCGAATATCTCTATGCCGCGCTGACCGGCGGCGAGGTCCCGGCAGACGCGACAGGTTCGGGACTGACCGATCTGGAAAACGCGAAGCTCGATCTCGAGTCCGCACAGAAGACGCTGGATGGGACAAAAATCTACGCTCCTATCTCCGGCACGATCATGTCCATCGATACGTCCGTTGGCGATACTGTCAGCACATCCGCTGTCATTACACTGGCCAATTTGAGTCAGTATTATCTTGAGATTTTCCTCGATGAAACCGACTGGGGCAATGTGGCTGTGGGTTATGAGGCCGAAATCGTTTTCGATGCGTTGCCAGAGAAGACCTTTACCGGTGAAGTGACTCAGGTGGATCCCGGCCTCTACACCTCCGGCAATACTTCCGTTGTGAGAGCCATCGTGAAGATGGATAAAACCAGTGAAGACATCCATTTGCCTCTTGGCACCGCCGCTGCTGTAGATGTGATCGGCGGCCGCGCCGAAAATGCCGTGTTGGTTCCGATTGAAGCGCTGCATCAGGCCGGCGACCAGTACACAGTCTTTGTGATGGAAAATGGCGAACCCAAATTGCGTGTGGTGGGAGTTGGCATTCAGGATTTGATCTATGCCGAGATTAAATCCGGTTTGGATGCAGGTGACGTGGTGACGACCGGTATCACGGAGACAAAATGACCGCCCAGCGAACGATCATCGAAACCATCGATGTGACCAAGGTGTATGGCATGGGCGATATCAGTGTAACCGCGCTGAAGGGCATCAACATGCAGATCGAAGCCGGTGAGTTTGTCGCCATCATGGGACCCTCCGGCTCTGGCAAAAGCACCTTGATGCACATCCTCGGCTGTCTCTCTCAACCTAACAGCGGTGAGTATATTCTCGATGGCGTGGATGTCAGCCATTTGGATAAAGCACAGCTAGCCGGCGTTCGCAACAAAAAGCTTGGCTTCATCTTTCAGGCCTACAACCTCCTGGCGCGCACAAGCGCCCTGAGAAATGTGACGCTGCCTCTGCTTTACACTCATGAAGGAAATGAGAACATGGAAGCGCGCGATGAGAAGGCTCGCACTATTCTTGAGATGGTGGGACTCGCCGATCGTATGAATCATCAGCCTCACGAACTCTCCGGCGGACAGCAGCAGCGCGTCGCCATCGCCCGCGCACTGATCAACGATCCGGTGCTGGTCATCGCTGATGAACCTACCGGCAACCTCGACAGCCACTCCGGTGAAGAGATCATGGCTCTGCTGCACAAGCTGCATTTACAGGGTACGACCATCGTCATGGTGACGCACGATCCGAAGATCGCCGCCCATACGCAACGCACGATCAATTTGATCGATGGACTGGTGGATAACATCACTCACAACGGAAAAGCTCACATCGAGAAGAAGGTGGAATATGAAGCCATCTGAAGCCATGCGCATTGCCTGGGAAGCGATCCGCAAAAACAGGGTCCGCTCGTTCCTGACCATGCTGGGAATCATCATCGGCGTGGCGGCAGTCATCATTATGGTCGCGATCAGCGCCGGGACGGAAGCCACCATTTCGGAGCAGATCACCAGCCTCGGCTCGAACCTGATCTTTGTCCAATCTTCCTTCTCGCGCGGCGGACCGGGGCAGGCTCCTTCCGGAGGCCTGGTCTATGATGATGCCGCAGCAATTCAGGAAGGTGTGACCGGAGTCGTTTCGGTCGTGGTGGAACAGAACTCCTCCGAAACAGTCAAGTACAGCGATGTTTCGCTCGATGATGTGGAAATCCTTGGTACTACCACAGGCTTTCCATCTGTGCGTGATATGGAACTTGCCGATGGCCGCTACTTCACCGACGGCGATATTAACAGCAAGAAAAAAGTCGCCGTGCTGGGCTCGAGCATGGCGGAGGAACTCTTCGGCGATACAAATCCCATCGGCCAATACATCACGGTGGGCACGACCAAGCTGGTTGTCATCGGCGTCTTCGCCGAAAAAGGCTCGGTCGGCAACACAGATTATGACTCGCGCATCTACATTCCGATCTCGGTCGCCTTCCAAAAGTTCACGCCGTCGATGTTTGCCCGCATCATGGGCGACAGCATCCGCATGATCTACGTGGAAGTAGACCCCAGGGCGAACCTCGACGACATTATCACTCAGATCAATTTGCTGCTTGTGAAGCGCCACGGCGTCACACTCGATACCGCTGATTTCAGCGTCACGACTCAGCAGGACATTATCAGCACGCGCGAATCGACGACCGCGGCATTCCGCTCCCTGCTTGGATGGGTAGCCGGCGTTTCGTTGATCGTGGGCGGCATCGGCATCATGAACATCATGCTGGTCAGTGTGACCGAGCGCACGCGTGAGATCGGCATCCGTCAATCCGTGGGCGCGACCCCAAATGACATCCGCCTGCAATTTCTCACCGAAGCCTTACTCCTCAGCGTGGTCGGTGGACTCATCGGCACGGTTGTCGGCGTTGGCGGCTCCTATATCTTCGGCGCGCTCAGCGACATGCGCACGGTTGTTTCTGTCGCGTCCATTTTCCTGGCGTTTGGTTCGGCCGCCATCGTTGGCGCCTTTTTCGGATACTACCCGGCCAGTCAGGCTGCGCAACTCGATCCGATCGAAGCGCTACGTTACGAATAAAAATAAGGTGACAGTCACTTTGCCCACTCCGCTTCTCTGCGGGGTGCTTCGCAAAAGTGACTGTCACCTGTGGAGAAAACAATGAAAAAACTAGTCATTACAACTCTCATCATCACGCTGTTTCTGACAGCCTGCTCCGCGTCGGCTTTACCGACAGCGAATTCCGCTGCGCCGGCAGGTTCTCTCCCGATGGCAACTCAACTCATCATTGGTACTTTCAAACTGAAAGGCACCGAACACGATATCACTGCAGAGCAGGCGGGTGAGCTTTTACCCTTGTGGCAGGTCTACAGTGGATTGCTCAGCAGCGACAGCGCCGCTCAGGAAGAGAAAGATGGACTCATCGATCAAATCCAGGCGACCATGACGGATCAGCAAATGCAAGCCATCATGGACATGAATCTCTCCCAACAGGATGTCATGGCCCTCATGCAGGAAAAAGGACTTGGCATGGGAATGGGAGGCGCTCAGGGATTGAGCGCCGATCAAATCGCCACCGCGCAGGCACTTCGCAATTCAGGCGGCAGCAATGGATTCTCTGGTCCGCCCGATGGCGGCGCCGGGATGGCCGCGGGCGGTCCACCAGATGGCGGTGGGATGCCGGGCGGCGGACTGTCTTCCACCAATCAATCTTCCAGTGGAAACAATACTAATACGTCGGCAGCAGCCCGAGGTCCAATGGGAGGCGGGGTTCCGTCTGCCTTGATCGACGCGTTGATCGAGATGCTCAAAGAAAAAGCCGGCTAGTCGCGCCATCCCTTTGGTATACTGAATTGAAAGAAGAGTCCTGATGACCAAAACAATTATGGTCGTGGATGATGAACATCGGCTGGTCTCTCTTGTGCAGAGTTATCTCGCACAGGAGGGATTCCGCGTGGTCACTGCCAGCAATGGCAAGGATGCACTGGCCGTTGCCCGCAAGGAAAAGCCTGACCTGATCGTCCTCGACATCATGATGCCCGAGATGAACGGTTACGATTTCATGCGCCAGCATCGCGTCGAACGC
>JAKOVF010000215.1 GCA_029782225.1 Chloroflexota bacterium
CTTGTATTGAACAACGAGGACAAGAAATTTGATGTTGACAATGAGCAGTCGCCCCTGAAAAACCTGTTAAAGCCGAACAGGAGAATAAAAGTGTGGGTTGGCATGGATGGCGGTGGGAATCTAGCACGCCCGCCACAGGATACTGATTGGTGGAACGCCGCACCCAAAAATGGGCTTTTATGGGGAAACGCAAACACGTACGACGCCGCGGAGGATGCATTGAAAATTACGTCTCATTCAAGTTCTCATCATGGACATTCTTTTTATCTGCCAATCGAACTAGATGTCGAGTTTACCATTAGGGCACTCATCAAAAACGTCAAAAATGCGCTTTTTAGGATATTCTTCGTTGCCCTCTATGACGCAGCCGGAAACTGCATCAGACCTAATTACAGACCGCAAGTGGTAGCTCAATCTGGATGGACGGGACATAATACTCCTGATTATTCAGAAGCATGGTTGACATATAAGATTCCATCTTCCGATATTCAGGCGAATTATCCAACTGCCGCATACTATACAATTCAATTGATTGCTGATGGTTCTGCGCCGAGCGAAATTTACATGAAGCAAATCTCTCTCAAACGTGGGGCAGATTATTCTTTCGATGGTTACGAGGAGTGGGTACCATTTGGCACCTTCTGGTCGTTGGACTGGGACAGCCCCGACGATACGCTCGAAGCTACGGTTACAGCCCGTGACCGGATGGAGCTACTGCGGAAAAGCACATTCCAGACCAGCCGAGTTTTGCAGAACAAAAGCCTGTATGAGCTTGCTGAAATCGTATTGCAGGATGCGGGACTTATGCCGGATGAATATATCATAGACCCGGCGCTACAAAACATTGTCGTGCCCTATTCCTGGTTCAATCCTGTATCACATCGGGAAGCCCTGCGGCGTATAGCTGAAGCTGGACTTGCGGCAGCGTTTCAAAACCGGGATGGGAAAATACAGATTGAAAGCTTCTTGATTGCCGGCAACGAGCCTGTCCTTGAAATTACAGAAGATGACTACTTCCCGCCGCTTCGGGCGCCGTCACGGCAGGACCAGGTTGCGAATGAGATAATCGTTGACACTCAGCCTTTGCGGCCTGCAACAACTTCGGAGGAAGTCTACAGAAGCAATGAGCCTATCACGATACCGGGCAGCTCAACAAAGACAATTACAGCATTTTACAACAAAACGCCGGTGATTGAAGCCACTGCATCCCTCGACAACCCACCTGCAGGCGTTAGTATCACAGAGGCAACCTACTACGGCTGGGGTGCAAGTATAAAAATCCAGAACACCAACGCCACGGACAAGCAGGTGACGCTTGTTATCCAGGGCAAACCGCTCACTGTACAAAACAAGGAACGCGCCCTTGCCAGGGACGAGGCTAGCATCACGGAAAATGGCGTCCTGCGATATGAATTTCCGGCAAATCCCTTGGTGCAGACACTTGCCCAAGCTCAAGCAATAGCGGATACGCTGTTGGCAAGCGTCAAGGACCCGAGAAGGGATATAGAGGTTGAGTGGCGAGGCAATCCGGCACTGCTTTTGGGTGACCGAGTGATCGTTAAGGGCAAGGACTATCATGTGATACGGCAAGATCTTGAATGGACGGGGGCACTATCTGCCCGATTGACGGGAAG
>JAKOVF010000246.1 GCA_029782225.1 Chloroflexota bacterium
CGCTCGGCGGTGATGCCGCTTCTTTACCTTGCACAGCGCGAAGAAGGTTATGTCAACAAGGCCGCGATGCACGATATTGCCCAATTGCTTGACATGACCGAGACTGAAATCGCTTCGATCATTGGTTTTTACACGCTGTATCATGATGAAAAAGAAGGCAAGTATCGCATGCAGGTCTGCACGGACCTGCCCTGTGCCTTGCGCGGCGCGGATGAATTCCTCAACAATCTTTGTGGCAATCTCGGCATCAAGGTCGGCGAAACTACAGCCGATGGGTTGGTCACGCTCGAAGCCGTGACCTGTCTGGCTGCGTGCGACAAGGCTCCCCTGTTCCAGACGCAGGGACCGGATGGGATCAAATATCACGAGAATATGACGATGGATCGGACAATGGAACTCATCGCTGCTCTTAAACAGGCGGAGGTGAAGTGATGGCAAACGTTGTCCTTAGGCATCGCGATATCTCGGATATCAGCAAACTGGATGTTTATAAAAAGAATGGCGGCTTCGAGGCCTGGCAGAACGCGATCCAAAAAATGAAGCCCGCCGAAGTGACCGATGTGGTCAAGGCCTCGGGTCTGCGCGGCCGCGGTGGGGCGGGCTTCCCCACCGGCATGAAGTGGTCGTTCATGGATAACAAGAACTGGCCGCATTATGTGGTTGCCAACGCCGATGAGTCCGAACCGGGCACCTTCAAAGACCGCGAGATCATGGAAAACAATCCCTTCCAGTTTTTGGAAGGGGTCGCGCTTGCATCGTATGCAGTTGGTGCGAATCTTGCATATGTTTATCTGCGTGGTGAGTTTTGGGAGATTGCTGCCTTCCTCGATGCAAAGATCGCGGAGATGGAAAAGGCTGGCTTCCTCGGTGACAGGCTCTTCGATACAGAGTACGGCCTTCGCATTTACACTCATCTTGGCGCAGGCGCTTACATCTGCGGCGAGGAGACAGCCATGCTCGAATCCATCGAAGGCAAACGTGGACAGCCTCGTGTGCGTCCCCCGTTCCCGCCTTCGTTTGGTTTATATGGCAAGCCGACCGTTGTCAACAACGTTGAAACGCTGACCAATGTGCCGCTGATCCTCAAGAACGGCCCAGACTGGTACAAGTCCATGGGCACCGCGGATAGTGCAGGCGTGAAGGTTTTCTCGCTTTCGGGCCGCGTCCGCAAGCCCGGTAATTACGAACTGCCCTTTGGTACAACTTTCCGTCAATTGATCTATGAATATGGTGGTGGCGTTCAGGAAGGACGTCCTGTCAAGGCGATCATGCCTGCGGGCGCTTCTTCTTCCTTGATCGTTGTGGACGACAAAGTCCTTGATACACCGATGGACTATGCCTCTGTCCGCACGCTCGGCTCGGACCTTGGGTCTGCTTCCGTGATCGTGATCGACGACAGCGTCA
The DNA here is from genome assembly GCA_029782225.1 of Chloroflexota bacterium. Taxonomy (GTDB): domain Bacteria; phylum Chloroflexota; class Anaerolineae; order Anaerolineales; family Villigracilaceae; genus JAKOVF01. The sequence goes on from JAKOVF010000246.1 coordinate 1,405, forward strand.
GCATCGACTGGGTCATTAACAAGACCATCCATTTCTTCAAGCATGAGTCCTGCGGCAAATGCACACCTTGCCGTGAAGGCACCTACTGGATGATGAACATCATTGACCGAATCCGCGCGGGGGAAGAAGCCCCGGGCGATGTTGATTTACTGCTTAATGTTGCCAAACAAATGCAGGGGAAGTGCCTGTGCGCGCTCGGTGAATTTTCCACCATGGCTGTGGTGACCGGCATCGAGCGCTTCCCGCAGGATTTCAAAGAGACAGTAAAGGTATAAGGCGATATTCGAAATTCGATCATCGAGTAGCGAATCTCGCTTTTCTTGGAGACTTATGTCCAAACAGGTAAATCTGACGATAAATGGAAAACAAGTCACCGTTCCAGAGGGAACGCTGGTTGCAGATGCAGCTCATGTGGCAGGCATCGATATCCCCGTGTTCTGCCATCATCCCAAGCTCGAGCCTGTTGGCATGTGCCGCATGTGTCTCGTGGAGATTGGCCGCCCGATGATCGACCGCAACACGGGACAGGTCATGATGGAAAATGGCCAGCCCAAGATCCAGTTCCTGCCCAAGCTCGAGACCGCCTGCACCAACCGCGTTTCCGAGGGCATGGTGGTTTTGACGCAAACTGAAAAAGCGCGGGAAGGTCAGAGGAGCACAGTCGAATTCCTGCTGACGTCGCATCCGCTGGACTGTCCGGTTTGCGATAAGGGCGGCGAATGTCCGCTTCAAAACCTGACAATGGGGTATGGTCCCGGTAAAAGCCGCTTTATCTACGATGAGAAGCTGCATCTCGCCAAGCATTATCCCCTTGGCGACCTGATCGTCCTCGACCGTGAGCGCTGCATCCAGTGTGCGCGCTGCATCCGTTTTCAGGATGAAATTGCAGGTGAGTCAGTGTTAGCCTTTGATGAGCGCGGTCGTTCGACACAAATTATTACCGTTTCGGAGCCTGGCTTTGACTCGGTCTTCTCCGGCAACACCACAGATATTTGCCCGGTCGGCGCATTGACCACGGTGGACTTCCGCTTCCAGGCGCGGCCGTGGGAACTGGAAGAGCAGGCCTCCATTTGTACGCAGTGTCCGGTTGGCTGTAACACTACATTAAATACCCGCCGCGATGCCAAATCTGGCGGCAATGTGATCATCAAACGCGTGATGCCGCGGCAGAATGAAGAAGTGAACGAGATCTGGCTTTGTGACAAGGGCCGCTTTGCCTATGAATATGCCGAAAGCAAGAACAGATTGACGAAGCCGCAGGTCCGCAAGGAAGATAAGCTGGTCCGCGCTTCATGGGACGCCGCGATCAAGACAGCCGCGGAGAATTTCGTCGCTGCGAAGAAGGATTTTGTGATCCTTGCCTCCGGCCGGCTTGCAAATGAGGACTTATTCAACCTCAAGTCGCTGGCTGAACATTCTGGCGGACAAACGATCTTCTATACTGACATGGGTGGCGGCGACCTGACGTTGCAGGTGGGTGTAGGCGCTGGAACGAACCTGGGCATGATGGGTGAAGGCGATGCCATTCTGGTTGTGGCATCTGATTTATATGAAGAAGCGCCCCTCTGGTACCTGCGTGTCAAGCGAGCCGCGGACCGCGGCGCAACGGTCATCGTCGCGAACCCGCGTGCCACCAAGCTCGATAGATTTGCAAAATACACCGTCCGTTATGCATACGGTGATGAAGTCAAGACCGTCAATGATTTTGGTAAGAAGGGCAAGATCTCAGATGAGTTTATCAAAGCCAGGAATGCGATCGTGTTCTTCGGCAGCGAGGGACTTGGTCTAAACGGTACGACCGCCGTTGCTTCTGCCTGCGCGAACCTGCTGAAAGACACGAATCACATCGGCCGCGCCAACAACGGTTTGATCGGCGTGTGGCAGCGAGCCAATGACCAGGGCGCGTGGGAAGTCGGCCTGCAGCCGGAAGAAGATCTGGCCAAGGCGCTCAAAGGGAAAGCTGTTTACATTGTCGGCGCCGACCCGGTGGGCGATGACCCCAAGCTGGCAAAGGCCCTTGAAGGTGCGCAGTTCGTGGCCGTGCAGGATGTGCTTGAAACGGCGACGACTGAAATTGCCGACGTCGTTTTGCCTGCACAGGCTTTCTCCGAACGCGAAGGTACGTTTACCAGTGGCGAGCGCCGCGTGCAGCGTTTCTATCGTGCCGTCCCACCTGAAGGCGACTCAAAAGCTGACTTTGCCATCACGTCTCTGATCGCGCGGCAGATGGGTATCATCCTGGAAGGCAGCTCGCCGGCGGTGGTGTTCGATATCCTGGCGAGTTCCATCGAAGCATTTACTGACCTCACTTACGCCAGGCTGGCGGAAGTCAAACCACAGTGGCCGGATGTCGGCCGCAAGGATCTGTACTACGGCGGTGCGACCTACGAGAACAAGCACGGGTTGGGCGTACAACTCGTCCCGGCCGCGCAGGTTGGGGGAACCGTGCGCATCCCAAAGGTCAAGCAGGAAGCGGTTCTTCGTCCGAAGGAAAAAGAACTTTTGGCGGTGCCTGTCAACAAGTTGTACGACCGCGGTGTGACGGTAAGTCCTGCGGAAATCCTTGGCGGACGGATCGGTGTGCCAACCATCTCGCTGCATCCCGATGCTGCGGAGCGCCTGGGACTTGAAGCCGGTCAGCAAGTGAAGATCAGTTTTGACGGTGTGAGCGGCGATGCGGTGGTGAAGATTGACGAGACGATCTCGGCGGGTGTGGCGCTCGTGCCGCGCAGCATGGGCATTGCCATCAAAGAACCTGTACCTGCGAAGGTGAAGTGACATGGATTGGACTATCTGGCTTGAATGGGTGCTCAAAGGGTTTATCCTGTGCATGGTCCTGCTGACGGGCTTTGCATACCTGACCTATTACGAACGACGCGCACTGGCGCGGATGCAGAACCGCATCGGCCCGAATCGCGCGGGACCTCAGGGTCTGCTCCAGCCCATCGCAGACGCGGTCAAGCTGATTTTCAAAGAAGAACTCACGCCTGCGCGCACATACAAGGTCGTCTTTTTCATCGCCCCCATCATTACCGTGGTGCCTTCGTTGATTATTGCAGCGGTGATCCCGTGGGGCACATCCTTCCAGTTGTTTGGGCGGACGATCACTCTGTACGTGGCGGATATCAATGTCGGTGTGCTTTACTTGATGTCCATTGCTTCGATCGCAGTGTATGGGATTGTGCTGGCGGGGTGGTCATCAAACAATAAGTACGCCATGCTCGGCGGGATGCGCTCCTCAGCGCAGATGATCTCATATGAACTCGCACTTGGACTTTCGTTCGTGACCGCGATCCTGCTGGCGAACTCCATGCGCATGATTGACATTGTGAATGCGCAAAGCACCTGGTGGTTTGTCGTGATTCAGCCGGTTGGCGCGTTGATCTTTTGGATCGCGACGCTTGCAGAAGTCAATCGTGCACCATTCGATATGCCAGAGGCCGAGCAGGAATTGACCGCCGGGTATCATGCTGAATATTCCGGCATGAAGTTTGCGCTGTTCTTCATGGCTGAATATCAGAAGATGATCGTCATCTGCGCCATCCTGGCGACGTTGTTCTTCGGCGGCTATCTTGGTCCATTTGTTGATAAGTTCTGGTTCCTCGGCCCGATTTATATGTTCATCAAAATTTTTGTGTTGCTGTTCTTTATGATCTGGGTGCGCGCCACATGGCCTCGCATCCGTTACGACCGACTGATGTCTTTTGGCTGGAAGATTCTGGTGCCATTGGCTCTGGCAGTGGTATTCATCACAGCGACCGGTATTTTGCTTGCGCAAGAGTTGAATAACCAGCTTTATATGTGGGCAATTCCTGTTCTTTCAATCCTGGTTGCTGGAATAGCGGTAGTGATCGTTTATCGTGAACTTAGGAGAAAAGCTTATGAGCGTGCTTGAACCTGTTATTGAGCTTGCGCGTGGACTTGGCCAGGTGGTCAGGTACATGTTTGATCGTCCCGTGACGTATCAATATCCAGAGCAGAAGCGTGAATTGCGTCAACGTTTCCGAGGTCGTCATGTATTGAAGCGTTATGAGAACGGGCTTGAAAAATGCATTGGCTGTTCGCTGTGCGCGGCGGCCTGTCCTTCGGATGCGATCTTTGTGGAAGCCTCGGAGAATACGGATGAAAAACGCTTCTCGCCCGGCGAGAGATATGCCTCCACTTATGAGATCAATATGCTCCGCTGCATCTACTGCGGATTCTGCGAAGATGCCTGCCCAACAGAGGCAATTGTCCTTGGCGATAACTACGAGCTTTCCTTCTACAGCCGCCGCGACGCGATCTATACCAAAGAGATGCTGCTGGAAGGGGTGCCCACCACCGAAATGACAACTCCCCGGAAGACAGAGCCGGCCAAGTACACGCGGTCCGTGCCGGCGATGCAAGACCCCAAAGATTAGAGAGTGAAGAGTGGAGACTAGTCTTCCAATCCCTAGTTTCTATTCTCTGACTTCAAGGTGACCATGACTGTCGAACTAGTTCTCTTCTTGATACTCGCCCTGATCGCTGTAGCCACCGCGCTTGGAATGCTGCTTAGCCGCAACTCGGTCTATTCGGCGTTGTTCCTGGTGCTGAATTTCGCGACGGTGGCTGTGTTCTATCTCCTGCTGGGTGCGCCGTTCATCGCTATGGCGCAGGTGACCGTGTACGCGGGCGCCATCATGGTGTTGTTCCTGTTCGTCATCATGCTGCTGGGGACGAATGTCTTGCCTGCCAGTAATGTCCTGCCCTGGCAGAAGTGGCTGGCAGGTGGGCTTGCGGGGATTCTCGCAGTCGAAGGCGTCTACCTTTTGCTGGTACGGGCCCGCCCTACAGCCTCGATTACTCAACCCGATGCAGCGATCAACACCATGGACAGCCTCCGTCAGATGGGCATGGCGTTGTTCAACCAATACTTGTTGCCATTTGAGGCCACCTCAATTTTGCTTCTGGTGGCCATGGTCGGTGCGATCGTTTTGACCAAAAAAGAGAAAGGGGCGCAAAGATAATGGTTCCTGTCAGTTATTATGTCGTTCTTTCTGCAATTTTGTTTACCATCGGCGCGGTGGGAGTTTTGGTACGCCGCAACCCACTGGTCATTTTCATGTCAGTTGAGTTGATGCTGAATGCCGCCAACCTTGCGATGGTAGCTTTTTCGAGCACCCTGAAAAGCTTTAGCGGGCAGATATTTGTCTTCTTTGTAATCGCGGTGGCCGCAGCGGAAGTGGCTGTAGGTCTGGCTTTAATCGTGGAAATCTTCAAGACCAAGCACAACATTAACGTTGATGAGATGAATACTCTGAAGGGATAAGTCGAAATTCGATAATCGAAGGTCGAGTATCGAATAGCGGAGAATGTCATGCACTTAAGCGAAACAGTATATACTGGCTTTTTATTCCTCGCGCCGTGGCTGGTCTTTGCGCCTGTCGTTGGACTGCTTATCAACATCATCTTTGGCGGCAGGTTCAGCGAAAATGTGATTGGTGTGGTAGCGAGCCTGGCCTCTGGAACGGCCTTTGTGGTATCAGTGTTGCTGGCCTATTCCGTTGCAGCAAACGGTGGCGAACCTCTGCGCTGGCAGTTGGCCCAGTGGATGCACGTCGGCAACCTGAGCCTGGACTGGACCTTTCGCGCCGACTCGCTCTCGACCACAATGATGCTGGTGGTCTCCGGCGTCGGGACTCTGATCCACATTTACGCCATCGGGTACATGCACGAAGATGTACGGCACAAAAACGACCTCGGGCGTTTCCGCCGCTTCTTCGTCTTCCTGAACCTGTTCATCGCCATGATGATGATCCTGGTCAGCGGCGACTCGTACATAATGTTGTTTGTGGGCTGGGAAGGCGTGGGACTTTGCTCCTTCCTGCTGATTGGCTTTTGGTACGAGATGGACACGCTCGGTCGTCCCTCGTGGGCCAATTCCAATGCCGCCAAGAAAGCCTTCGTCGCGAATCGCGTCGGTGACTTTGGTTTCCTGATCGCGGGCTTCTTGATGTTCTGGAATCTTCGCTCGTTCCAATTCGATAACGCATTTGCAGCCGCACAGACTGTCGCTCCCGGAGTGATTGTTGCCATTACGTTGTTCATGCTCGTGGGTGTGGCGGGTAAGTCTGCGCAAATCCCACTGTATGTCTGGCTGCCGGACGCCATGGCCGGCCCGACCCCGGTCTCGGCCCTGATCCATGCAGCGACGATGGTGACCGCGGGCGTGTATCTCATCACTCGTTCTGCACCGCTCTATACGCTGGTTCCCCAGGCACAATACATCGTTGCAATGACCGGCGCGGTGACTGCGCTCTTCGCGGCGACCATTGCCGTTGGTCAGTATGACATCAAAAAAGTGCTGGCCTACTCGACGATCAGTCAGCTTGGTTTTATGGTGGCGGCGGTGGGTATGGGCGCCTATGTGGCAGGGATGTTCCACCTTGTCACCCATGCATTCTTCAAAGCCTTGCTCTTCCTTTCCGCCGGCTCAGTCATTCTTGGGATGGAGCGCGGGCATCACCACCTGGCGCATGGGAATCATGGTAAGGGAGGAAAGCATGCCCTGAGCAAAGGCGAAGGGAAGAAAGAAGAAAAAAAACATGAGGGCAGACATGAAGAAATCTTTGATCCTGGCGACATGCGTAACATGGGCGGGCTTCGCAAGACCATGCCGGTCACGTTCTGGCTCTACATGATCGGCACGCTGGCGCTTGCAGGCATTGTCCCGTTTGCAGGGTTCTGGTCGAAGGATGAAATCCTGTTGGATGCCAGCCTCCACTACCGTGGTGTCTACTGGTTATTGACCATTGCTGCGTTTTTCACCGCTTTTTACATGGGCCGCCAGATCTGGATGGTCTTCTTTGGCGAACCCCGGCATGAAGTTGCTGCGCATGCCGAAGAAAGCAAGCCGATCATCACCGTCCCGCTGATGGTTCTTGCTGCGCTGTCTCTATTGGGCGGCGCGCTCAATCTTCCCTTTGAAGGTTTTCATAATCTCGGTCTATGGCTGGGGCACACACTCGGCGAAGTAGAAGGCCTGCCGCTTGACCTGCAAGTTGCTGGCATTTCGACCGTTCTCGCGTTGGTTGCCATTTTGGCTTCGTGGTTCATCTACGGGCGTAATCCTCTCAAAGCCGGTCAGCTCGATCCGCTCAAACGATGGCTCGGTCCGATCTTCACCGGCATGGAAAACAAATGGTTCGTCGATGAAGGCTACTGGGCTGTGATCATCAATCCGTTTGTGAAGGCATCCTACTTCCTGGCGGATGTGATCGACTGGCGATTCTGGCATGACTGGTTCCACGAAAAGGTCATTGCCGGGACGTATAACTGGCTCGCCAACGTTGGGCTCAATCAGTACGCCGATCAGCGCGGCATCGACGCATTCGCCAATGCCCTGGGCCGCTGGACAAAGGATTTATCGGCAACCATGCGAAAGGTCCAGAATGGATTCGTACGTTCGTATGCGCTGTCCGTCTTATTAGGCGTCGTCATTATTCTGGGATATTTGCTCCTTAAGTAACATCGAAGGTTGAAGGTCGAACGTTCACCTTCAACCTTCAATTTGCAACTGAGGCTGAACATGAACTTTTTCTTGCAACCGCTTACTCTGCTGACCTTCTTCCCGCTGCTGGGCATACTCGTGATTCTCTTTTTGAATTCCGAGCAAAAGAATATCATCCGCTGGACGGCGCTGGTCACGTCGTTGATTACGTTCATCATTTCGCTCTGGGTGTTGGGGATGTTCAACGCCTCCGACCCGAACCTGCAGTTGGTCGCGAAATATGATTGGATCACTGTCGCTGGATGGAATATCCAATATCATCTCGGGGTGGATGGACTCAGCATCCTGCTCGTTTTGCTCACTGCCTTCCTGACGCCGATCTCCATTCTTTCGACATGGACCGCTGTAGAAGAGCGCGTGAAGGATTTCATGATCTTCTTCCTTCTGCTCGAAGTGGGCATGACGGGTGTGTTCCTGGCGCAGGATCTGTTCCTGTTCTACATCTTCTGGGAATTCACCCTTGTCCCAATGTACTTCCTGATCGGCATCTGGGGCGGACCGCGCCGCATCTATGCCGCGATCAAGTTCTTCCTGTATACGATGGCCGGTTCCATCCTGATGCTGCTTGCCATCCTGTGGCTCGGCATTCAAGGAAATACTTTCTCTGTACCCGATCTGATTGCCAAAGGCGGCATTCCTGCCAATATTCAGTGGTGGTTGTTCCTCGCATTCACTGCTGCGTTTGCCATCAAAGTCCCGATGTGGCCTTTGCACTCGTGGCTGCCCGATGCTCACGTGGAAGCGCCAACTGCTGGCTCGGTCATCCTTGCTGGTGTTTTGCTGAAGATGGGAACCTATGGTTTCCTGCGCTTTAATATCCCGCTCTTCCCCGAAGCCACTGTGAAAGCCGCGCCCTGGATTGCACTCTTTGCGACCATCGGAATCATCTACGGCGCGGCGGTTTCGTACGCCCAGGCGGACGTCAAGAAACTGGTTGCGTATTCATCGGTGAGCCACCTTGGTTTTGTCATGCTTGGTATGTTCGCTCTCAATCATCAAGGCGTTGCTGGCGCGATCCTGCAAATGATCAATCATGGTCTTAGCACAGGAGCATTGTTCTTGCTCGTTGGTATGATCTACGAACAGACTCATACGCGTGAGATCAAAGTCTACGGTGGGTTGTGGAAAGTTACGCCGATCTTCGGAAGCATCATGTTGATCGTCGCGTTGTCTTCGATGGGCCTGCCTGGCTTGAACGGGTTCGTTGGTGAGTTCACTATCTTGTTGGGTGCATTCGGTTCGAAAGCCATCAACAATCCATGGTTTGCAGGGATTTCTGCCCTCGGGGTCATCATGGCGGCGGTCTACATCCTCTACATGTTCCAGAAAATGTTCCTCGGTCCGCAGGGCGAGATCGTGGATGAAGTCAAAAAGCATGGACATGCCATCCGCGATCTCAACTGGCGTGAGATTGCCACGATCGTACCCTTGCTGATCTTCATCTTCTGGATCGGTCTCTATCCCAAGCCCTTCTTTGACCTGATGGCTCCCGCGGTGGAGAATCTCGTCAAGATGTTGCCCATTCACTAAAGCTGTTCGCGATTAGCTTTTGGCTATTGCTAATTGCTAACCGCTAATCGCTGAAAGCTACTTGCCATGACGCAACTCAACTTCACCACTCTTTTGCCGCTGACCATCCTCATAGGCTGGGCCTGTGTGCTCCTGTTGGTTGATCTCTTCATCCCAAAGGATCGCAAATACCTAACCGCACTTCTGGCCGCGCTCGGGCTTGCTGTCACGCTTGGCGTTACCCTCTCGCAAATTGGTCTTCAGGGCCCAGGTTACAACGGCATGGTCACCCTCGACGGTTTCTCAACCTTTGTCAATGCCCTGCTCCTGATCAGCGGTTTGCTCGGCATTGCCCTTGCCTATGGTTATGTCAAGCGCATGGGCCTTGAACGCGGCGAATATTACACTCTGCTCCTCTTCAGCGTCTCAGGCATGATGTTGATGGCGCAGGCCGCAGACCTCATCGTCGTTTTCATCGCGCTTGAAATGCTGTCCATTCCGCTTTATGTGCTGGCTGCCTTCTCTCGCACGAACGCCCAATCTGAAGAGGCGGGACTCAAATACTTCCTGCTCGGTGCATTTGCCACTGGATTTGTAGTATACGGGACGGCTCTGGTCTTCGGCGCGACAGGGACAACCTCACTGGCTGGCATCCTCGCCGCCGCTTCAAGCGGGACCCCGGGTCTGCTCCTCTCCATTGGGGCAGCTCTCATCCTGGTGGGATTCGGCTTCAAGGTCGCGGCCGTTCCCTTCCACATGTGGACTCCGGACGTATATCAGGGCGCGCCCTCCGCAGTGACGGCTTTCATGGCCGCGGGTGCAAAGATTGCCGGGTTTGCGGCTCTGCTGCGCGTCTTCTCGACGGCTTTTCCCTCCATTGCTTCTGATATGACAACGATCCTGTGGGCCATCGCCGCGTTGACGATGATTCTCGGGAACGTTGTTGCCATTGCGCAGACGAATATCAAACGCCTGCTGGCGTATTCCAGCATTGCTCATGCCGGTTATATCCTAATGGCTTTTGTGCCATTTGGAAACAAAGATGTGATGCCGGTTTCAGTCGCGGCAGGATTGTTCTATCTCGTTTCTTACGCGATTACAAACTTTGGTGCGTGGGGTGTTGTCATTGCCCTCGAAAGAGCCGAAGGCAAGGGACTCGAGATCAGCGATTACGCCGGCCTTGGAAGAAAATATCCGCTGCTTGCCGCCGCGATGACCATCTTCATGCTTTCGCTTATCGGTCTCCCGCCCACGCTCGGTTTGGTTGGCAAGATCTACCTCTTCCGCGCAGTGATCCAAGGCGGCTTTACCGGTCTTGCCATCATCGGTGTGTTGACCTCCCTGATCTCTGCATACTACTATCTGCGTGTTGTGGTCACCATGTACATGCGCGAAGGCGAGCCTGCGACCACTCGCGAGCCGATGCTTGATTTCACCACCGGTCTCACAGCAGTTTTGACGGTAGTGATCAGCCTCGTGCCGCAGTGGCTCTTCCTGCTGGCAAGCACGGCAGTGTTGAAATTATTCTGAGGTGTCTCGTACGTATATGTGAGATGTTTCGCTTCGCTCAACATGACAGTATGAATCAAGAACGGAGACGGTGCCACCGTCTCCGTTCTTGATTCCAATATTGCGTTAGGTTGCGGTGATCTGATAAATCTGTATCAGATTGCCGCAAGTGTCGTTCAATATCGCCGCGGTTGTCGGACCCATGTTGGTTGGTTCCATCATGAACTCCACGCCAAGTTTCCTCAAGCGCTCATACTCTTTTTGGATGTCCGGGACCTGGAACGCGGTGAACGGTATTCCATCTTTCATAAGAGACTCCTTCAACGCCTTCATAGCCGGATACTCGGCATTTGGTTCCAGGAGCAGTTCGGGGCCATTCCGGTCTTCCGGCGATACAACGGTGATCCAGCGGGCGCCGTTTCCCAATGGGATATCCCTCTTTTTCTCGAAACCCAACACATCCGTATAAAACTTCAAGGCTTTGTCGTAATCGTCAATAGAAACGCTGGTCAATGCAATCTTCATTCTAAAATCATCCTTTCTTTAGAATTTCGGTGGCGATCCTGCAATTAAGCCGGCGAAACTTGCTGGGACTTAGTCCGAAGTGCTGTTTAAATGCCTTGCTAAAGGCAGCATGTGTATCGTAACCGGCTGCAAGAGCCACCTCCGTAATATCCACAGCACCCATACGCAATTTACGTCCCGCGCGTTCCATGCGCACGCGGCGGAGGTAGGTCGCAATGTTCTCCCCAATGTGTGCGGTGAATATGCGATGAAAATGGGGCACCGAGAAACCAGCGACTTCCGCCAGTACTTCACGGTTGAGAGGCTCATCTATGTGCTCGCGGATGTAGCGCTGGACGTCGTCAATGCGTTCAGGGTAGCTTGGGAGGCTCTGAATATCAGTTGCCATACACACATTCTACTATAGTAGAACGTCTGTTCGCTATTCCAAACGTATCATTCTGCAATGGCTTTTTCCCCGCTTATCCTGTTTGGAGAGTTGGCCGGTCTTTTCCTCAACTCGAACATATAATGAAAGTTAATTCTTGTGGCTGCTATTTGAAGCACGATGGGCGCCAGCAAGGCAAAACTCACTCCTGCCAGAATATGAACGATCCAGTTTTGAATGTGGAAAAGATTTAACAGAACCATCCTAAGCCCCACTCCCGCCAGCATGTGGACGAGATAAATTGGCAGCGAGTATTTTCCAAGGATTCTGAAGATCTGCAGTTTGCTGATTCGAGCGAGATACATTGAAAGAACCGTAAATGCCGCTATACCCAGGGTGGATAAGAAAAGAAAGTAGAGAGGATGCAGACTACCCGCCAGGCGCACAGGTTCGATTGCGTATTCAAAAACATAGAATGCTGAGGCGATGAAAAGGAGCAGCAGCCCAATGGCAACGGACGGCATTGAAGTCCACTCCACCGGGTTTTCCAGATGCTTCCTGAACCAGATGCCTCCAACGAAAAATATAAAGTGGACGCTGAAACCAGGCAGGGCAAATTGACTGGTCATGACCGGATAAAAGAAAAAGGCCAGGCCTAGAGCGGCCATGAGAAGAGTAGAGAACCGGCCAAACTTACTAAGAACTACATGGACCATGTACATCAAAAAGAGAGCGTACAGGAACCAGAACTGTCCCCACGGCTGATAGGGAACCGCAAGCACATCCTTCACGGTAGCGCCCAATTGTGTCTGATTTGAGAATATGACCTCGACACTGACTTGCAGAATGGACCACACGAAATAGGGATAGGCGAGGCGTGCAAACTTATCGATGACATAAGCCCGAGTGCCGCGCTTCTGTAAACTGCTTTCAGCAAACAACCCAGCCAGGAAGAAAAACAGAGGCATATGAAAGCTGTAAACAATACTGTCCGACAGGGCAAAGAAGTGCTGCGGGACTTGAATACCTCCATGATAGGCGCTGCTCAAGAGATGACCATAAACGACCAGAATAATGCCAAATCCCTTTGCGTAATCTACCCACTCCCATCGTTGTTCGGTGTTCTTGTCCATTCCCATGTTTCCTGTTTTGCAGACTTTTGCACGCTGTGCGCTCGTTCATTGACACACAATCTCTTTGCGGTATAATTTCCGTCCGCACAAACTGGCTCCGTAGCTCAACGGCAGAGCAGTTGCCTCTTAAGCAATTGGTTGAGGGTTCGAATCCCCCCGGAGTCACAAGAGAAAAGCCCACGATGGGCTTTTTATTTTTGTATCAAACTCAGTACCCATACGATGAGTGGCGCGACTGCCAGTGCCGGCAGGAAGTTGCCCACGCGGATCTTCTTGATTTCGAGCAAGCTGCTGATTGCCAGCCCGATTAATATAACGCCTCCAACCGCGGTCATTTCATTCATCATCGATGCAGTGATGATCGCGTTGAGCTGCCCGGCCAGGAGACTCAAGCCACCTTGATAAACCAGCACAATGAAGGTAGAAAACAAAACACCCACTCCAAGCGTAGAGGCAAACGCCAGCGCGCCGAATCCATCGAGCACCGATTTGACGGCAAGCAGGCTGTAGTCACCGGTCAGACCATCTTGGATTGCTCCAAGGATAGTCATCGGGCCAACGCAAAATAGCAGGGAGGTGGTCAGGAAGCCGCGCACAAATCTCGAACCGGAATCAACCTCAGCGTCCCGCGAGAAACGCTGCTCGAGATTCTGCCCGAGGCGCTGGATCCCGTCCTCAATCCTCCACCATTCGCCCAACAGACTTCCGATCAGAAGAGCGCCAAGCACGATCAGCGGATTTTCTGTTTTGAGGAACATTTGCAGGCCCATCGCAGCGGTGAAGAGGCCCATGCCTGCGATGACGGTGGCTTTGAGCTTTTCGGGAATGCGCGCGCCAAAGATCAGCCCGAGTGTGCCGCCGATGAGAACGGTTGCGATGTTGATGAGTGTGCCGGTCATTTATTCCCCTTGGCCAGGGAAGTTTTTCTGCCCGCGTTTTGATTTTCGAGCAGTTCAAGGACAAAACAGAGCGACGAGAGCCGGTTGAGATAGCGCTGGAGATCCGGGTTGGGAATCTCGCCTTCGTCAAAAAGCACCACCACGCGGCGTTCTGCGCGGCGGACAACAGCGCGTGCCAGCGAGAGCGCCGCGCCGCTGAGGGTGTCTCCCGGCAGGATGAACTCTCTTGGCATTTCCACAATTTTGCTTAGCTCGTCAGTTTGCGCTTCGATCCACTGGACGCGTTCTGCGTCAATCGTGTGGAAGCGTTTGGCATTCTCCGGGGTGGCGGCTACTTCTGCCATGACCTTATAGAGATCGCGCTGCGCCTGGAGCAAAATGGATGGAGTGCCGCTCACAGCGCATTGTGCACGTGCCAGGCCGAGTGCTGCACTGGCTTCATCCAGCGCGCCAAGTGCCTCCATGCGGTCGTGATATTTGGGCACGCGGCCCTCCCCGAGCAGGCCAGTTGTGCCATCGTCGCCTTTGGAAGTATAAAAAGACATGGACGCATTATAATGCCGCACCCTCCTGAAAGAAGGTGCGTTATAAGCAGAGCAGCTAATCTTGTGTCTAAAGATTTGACCACGGACGCTTTGCGGACAGAGATCACGGTACACCGCCCTTTTTGGAGCCACTGGGAGACAGAGACACTGAGAGAAAAAAGGAAAACTCCGTGGCTCAATGCCCTCTGTGATGGATGTTCTTAGCCATTGGCTATCACCAGATTATCGCGAGGTCGCTTATAATCGCGCTGGAGAGATGGTTGAAGTGAAATCCCCATTTAATAGCAAAACCTTACTCACGCATTTGCCCCCGTTATTTTCAGCAACGGTGGCAGTTCTGATGTTAATTCTGACGCCCATCTGGGCGTACAGGTGGGCTCAGATTCCATTCCTGGGTGTCTCGTTGGAACAAAACAATGTGGTGAGTCAGATCAAGGGGACAAATTGGTCTGCGCGCGTACAGGGCGTGAAGTATTTGGATCGGCTGGTTGAATTGAACGGCGAACCTGTTCCTGATATTCGCGATGTTGAACGCGTGCTGGTTGCCAACCGTTATAAGCCGATCCAGGCGACATTCCTCAGTCCGGGCGGAGAACGGTTCACGTTGGAAATCACTCCTGTTCACCCGAGCCGGGGCGATGTCGTCTCGCTCTTTGTCGTGCCTTATCTGGTGGGAGTCTTGTTTTTGGCGATTGGGTTATGGGTCTACCGCATCAAACCGAACCTGTGGGAAAGCCGCGCACTGGCGCTTTTTGCCTCCGGTGTGTGCATGATGTTGACGACGTTCCTCGACATTAGCATGACCCATCACGCCACTATCATCTGGTCCCTTGCCATCCTGCTCAGTGCAGGCGGCCTGATCTATCTTGCGTTGGTCTTTCCTCGGCCGGTGCGATTTGTGCGTGCGAGACCGCAGCTGCGATATCTGCCCTGGGCTTTCCTCGTTCTGCTGGTACCGGTCATGGTGATTGCTGTTTATTTCCCGCCGACCCCGTACTTTTACACCACAGCCTGGCAGATCGGCTACGTTTGTATCATGTTCGGCTTTCTGCTCCTGATCGGGATGTTGATCTCGCGCATTCTCCGCGCCGAGTCTCCCATCGTCCGCCAGCAAAGCCGGGTGATCCTCTTTGGCGGGTTCATCGGGTTCCTGCCGGTCCTTTCCTATTTAGCCGGCCTGATTGTTGGCTTTCCACTCGAGTTCCACGCCTGGCTTTATTTCCCGCCTCTTATTCTTTTTCCGCTTTCGATTTCGTATGCCATTTTGCGTTATCGTTTGCTGGATGTGGATACTGTCCTGGTCCGGCTGCTCACATACGCCCTGATGACCGTTGTGGCGATTGCAGCATTCTATTTGCTCCTTGCCATTCTCTCCATTGTCTTCCAGGACGCCGTCCAGGCCAGTAACCCGGCCGTGATTGCCTCATATCTCTTTCTTCTGGTGTTGGGGCTCACCCCTCTTCGTAACTTTATCCAGACGACCATCGATCGCCTCTTCTATCGTTCGCCCGCGGACTATCGCCGCGTGCTCTCGACACTTTCACAAAGCCTGACGGTCACACCTAACCTGTCTCAGACTCTGCGCCTGCTGGAAGAGCAATTGCAGCAAGCCCTTGCTCCTGAAAAATTCGCAATCTATCTTTACAACGACGACCTGGGTGAGTATTTCCCGCATGCCACCCGGGAGGACAGTGCCCCGCCATATCAGGTCAACTCACCGTTGATTCGACTACTCGCTTCCTCCCAGGCCCCGGTCTGGCTGCCGCTCGATGGGCCGCTGCCTCCCCAGTTAACCAATGCGATTGCTTCAAGTTCGCAGCGCCTGCGCGGCTTCACCTTCGTCCCTTTGAGATATGAGGGCCGATTAATCGGATTCCTCTCCCTCGGTCCGCGCCGCTCCGGCGACCCATACACCAGCGATGATCTCGATTTTCTCAGCGCGGTGGCGTCGCAATCCACGCTGGCGTTAGAAAATGCCCGCCTGTTCACCAATCTGCGCCGCACCCTGGATCAGACCCTGGAAATGAAGAACCTCATGGATGATATCTTCGCTTCCATGGCGACGGGGATCATCACTACAGATATCAAATATCAAATCACCCTGTTCAATCGCGCTGCTGCTGAGATCTTTGGTATTCCAATGAGCCAGGTGCTCGGTCATCCGCTGTCACAGGCTTTGCCCAGCCTTGGGGCCGAACTCGAAGAGGCTACAGCGCGTGTGGTCAACGATAATAATACGATCCTGAATACCGAGCTGAATAGCCACTCTCCTACACGCGGCGATCTGTATTTGCGCCTGTCCCTTTCTCCGTTACGCGATGCTTACCTCGTCACAAAAGGGACCACGATCGTTTTCGAAGACCTGACAGAACGCCATAAACTGGAAGCCGAACGAGAACTTATTCACAAGACCTTCGGCCGCGTGGTCGCACCGCGTGTCCGGGATCGCTTGCTGGCCGACCCTGGAAACCTGCAACTACGCGGGGCCAAACAAACGGTCACGATCCTGTTCGCAGACCTGACCGGCTTTACGACGTTTAGCGAAAAACACGATCCTGAGGTCGTGTTCTCGGTGCTAAATTCCTATCTTTCCCTGGCTGCCCAGGCAATCCTCGAACAGGAAGGCACGCTCGATAAATTCATGGGGGATGCCGTTCTGGCCATCTGGAACAGCCCGGATATCCAGGAAGATCATGCGGTACGCGCAGTCCGCGCCGCGCATGAAATCCTTCGCCGCTCTGAGGCCGCACACACTTTCCTTGACGATCCTGACCAGCATATGTCATTCCGCATTGGCATCAGCACCGGCCCGGCGATGATTGGTAATGTCGGCACGTATGAACTCTTCAATTACACGGCCATCGGCGATACGGTCAATCTGGCGGAACGGCTACAAAAGACCGCGCGACCGGGTCAGGTCCTGCTTGAAAAAGCCACCTACGACGTTGTGGCTGATCAAGTCATTGCCAAACCGCTGGAATTGATCACCGTGAAGGGGCGCGCACAGCCAGTGGAAGTTTATGTTCTCAAGGGTTTGAGGTAATGCTGGTTCCGATTCATGAGGAGATGACGCGCGAGGCTTTGGAAACGCGGTTCAGTCCACGCGCACTTGAGATCATCATCGCCGCGAACAAAAAGCAGGATGCTTTAAAGGGGCAGATCGGCCACGACGAATTTCATTTTGACAACAATGCCCTCGATCAATCCTTTCGTTACATCACCGAACAGCGCGGACAGGTCATTGCCACGCTGCTTGGCCCCGGCATTCTTGGCGCGTGGATCGCCTTTGGAAGACTCCTCCACACCGCGCAGGATTTCTACTCCCATACGAACTACATATCCCTCTGGCTGGACCAGTTCAATGGGACGCATCCTCCGGCGGTGGAAATTGATCCCGTCCAAAAGAGTATGATCGACAGCCCGGACCTGCATTCTGGTAAACTATACCTGCCCTTTGACGTTTTATACTTCGTTCCCTTTCTAAGAAAAGTATCGCTTGCCTTATTACCCCGCGACTCACATGCTCACATGAACCTGGATTCACCCAAACAAGGTTCGCGCTTCGAGTATGCCCGCGCCGCAGCCGTCAAGCGGACCCAGCATGAGCTGGGCATTCTCCAAAAGCTCCTCACTCCTCAAATGTTTGCACGCTTCACGGACCTATAGCCATGCGGCGTAAAAACACGTCGACTGCCTCCTTCGGTTCCCCGGGACGCGCCGGGCATGACGCCTCGGCCTTTTATTCCGCGCGCCTGTATGATGAACAGCCGCAGGCAGAGCCTATACCGTATACGGAGAATCCGATTCCAACTGAGGTGCTGAACACAATTATCCATGCCTCCTCCGAGAGCATGAGTCACCTGCCGGATTCCAGTGTGCATCTGATGGTCACATCACCGCCATACAACGTGGGCAAGGAATATGATGAAAACCGGACCCTCGATGAATACCTGGCATTCCTGAGGCGTGTATGGAGTGAGACCTATCGGGTGCTGGTCCCTGGCGGACGCGCCTGTATCAACGTCGCTAACCTGGGCCGCAAACCTTACATCCCTCTGCATCTCTTCATCGCACGTGATATGGTCGAGACCGGCTTCCTCATGCGCGGTGAGATCATCTGGGATAAGGCCGCCAGCGCCAGCAGCTCGACGGCCTGGGGTTCGTGGCAGTCCGCGTCCAACCCGACCCTGCGCGATATTCATGAATACATCCTGGTCTTCTCCAAGGGAGATTTTCGCCGCAAGAAACTGGATGGACGCGAGAATACCATTGCCAAAGAGCAATTCCTTGAATATACAAAGTCCGTGTGGACCTTTGCTTCGGAATCTGCGCGGAAGATCGGGCATCCCGCACCGTTCCCGATCGAGCTGCCATTTCGTTGCATCCAGCTCTATACGTTCTCCAATGAAATCGTGCTCGATCCGTTCATGGGATCCGCTCAGACTGCGCTCGCTGCGTTAAGAGCAGGGAGATGTTTTGTTGGATATGAGACCAGCGAAGAGTATTTGAAACTGGCAAGAAACCGTATCGAAAATTCAAAATAGGGAGAGGGACTTATGCAATACCGTGAACTTGGACGAACAGGTTGGAAGGTATCCACGATCAGTTTTGGCGCGTGGGCCATCGGTGGGACGTGGGGCGAGGTCAGGGATGATGAGTCGCTTGCGGCTTTGCATCGCGCCCTCGACCTGGGCGTGAATTTCTTTGACACCGCGGATGTCTATGGGGATGGGCGCAGCGAACAGTTGCTGGCACGG